>NZ_JAIWYK010000440.1:0-251138 GCF_022030075.1 Anoxybacillus sp. LAT27 | reverse complement strand
TTTTTTGTACTCTCTATTTTCTCTATGCACACCGATCTTCAATGATCAAGTACAACTTGTGGTGAAGAGCCTCATTAATGAAAGGAGGGAAATGTATGCCGAGCATCGTTGCAGTGGAATTAGCTGAACTTCCTTACCGTGTTTCACAAAACGAGGTGATGATTGCAATCAAACGTATGTTTCAACACCGTTATGAGCATATCGATCGTCTATTATCGATTTTTGAACATGACCATATTCAATCAAGGTCATTTGTACAACCGTTACATTGGTATATGACAGCTCATTCGTTCGCTGAGAAAAATGAACTGTATATTGAACATGCCGTTCAATATGGAAAAGAAGCAATTGAACGTTGTTTACATCGCGGAAACATCCCGTTCGAAGATATTGAAGCTATTTTTTTTATTTCAACGACGGGGATTGCTACACCGAGCGTTGAGGCAAGAATAATGAACGAGCTGCCTTTTTCGATACATACGAAACGGATTCCTATATGGGGGCTCGGATGTGCAGGGGGAGCAGCTGGCATTGCTCGAGCGGTAGATTACTGTCGAGCATATCCAAAAGCGAAAGTGCTTGTCCTTGCGGTAGAGTTTTGCAGTCTCACTTTTCAGCTTGACGATGTGTCAAAAAGCAATCTTATTGGCACATCACTATTTGCGGATGGAGTAGGTTGTGCGTGTGTTGTAGGGGATGATGTACAGTTACAAAACATAGCTCCACAGGTGATCGATATGCAATCGATATTTATGCGTAACATGGAGGATGTTATGGGGTGGGATATAAAAGATAACGGATTTTATGTGGTGTTCTCTAGGCATATTCCGACTATTATTCGTCAATCGATTGGTGAAATCGTGGAATTGTTTTTAAGAAAAAACGGGATTTGTGTTTCGCAAATTGAACATTTTGTCGTACATCCAGGTGGTAAAAAAGTGCTCGATGCCTATCAAGAGGGATTACATATAGATGAAAATAAGTTAACTCATGCGATTCATGTTTTACGAGAGCATGGAAATATGTCGTCTGTAACTGTGCTTGCTGTTTTACAGCGTTTTTTACAACAGCCTATCACTCAACAACACGGTTTAATGATGGCGATGGGACCGGGATTTAGCTGTGAGCTTTTATTGTTAAAATGGGGAGAGAAATTATGAAATGGAAAGTATTTCTCTTTTTACTTGTTCAACGATTTGTTGAGTTGTACTGGGCAAAAAGAAATGAACGATGGATGAAGGAGAGAGAGGCAAAAGAGTTCGGGCAAAATCACTATAAACATATTGTTTGTATGCATAGTTTATTTTTTGTTTCGCTTTTGCTCGAAGGAAGGAAAAAACACGCATCTGCTTTATGGCCATTTTTGTTTAATATCTTTATCATTCTACAGCTGTTTCGTTTTTGGACCATTGCTTCGCTTGGACGGTATTGGAATACGAAAATTATTGTATTGCCAAATGCAGAACGAATACAAAAAGGACCGTATCGATGGTTTCGTCATCCTAATTATCTTGTTGTTACCCTCGAATTTATTATTATTCCCCTGATGTTTCAAGCATATTGGACAGCTGTCATATTTACAGTATGGAACGTGTACCTCTTATCTATCCGTATTCGTGTAGAGGAACAGGCGCTACGTTTATTAAAATCTCCTCATAAGTAGGGGGGATTTTATTTTTCTGTGAACTACAGTAAAATGAAGGTAGATTTTTTAAAAGGGGTATGGGGAAAATGCATATGACAAAAACACAATCATTGCAACAATGGTTATATCGTCTCATCGCACTTCATGATGAATTTATCAAAAGAGGTGACATGACTCAAGCAAATAAAACAAGACAATTAATTAAAAAAGTGTATCATAAAGAGTTTACGATTGCTCTTTGTGGACACTTTTCTGCAGGAAAATCTAGTTTAATTAATGAGTTGATCGGTGCTCAGCTTTTACCGTCTAGTCCAATTCCGACAAGTGCAAACCTTGTGAAAGTAAAAACAGGGAAACCGTATGCGCGTGTATATTATAAATCTGGCGAACGGATTGAATATACGGCTCCTTATGATTACGACGAAGTGAAAACGTTTTGTCGGGATGGCGACGCCATTGACATGATCGAGATTAGCGATGAAACAGAGGTGATTCCGTCCGGAATAGTACTTATGGATACACCAGGTATTGATTCAACCGATGATGCCCATCGCTTGGCGACAGAGTCGGCACTTCATTTAGCGGACGTCATATTTTATGTGATGGATTACAATCATGTTCAAGCGGAATTGAACTTCGAGTTTACGAAGCGTTTGTCACATTATGGAAAAACGCTATACTTAGTTGTGAATCAAATTGATAAACATCGTGATGAAGAACTTCTATTTTCACAGTTTACTCGTTCTGTCGAGGAATCGTTTCAGCAGTGGGGCATCACATTTGAACGAATATTTTATACGTCGCTGAAACAAAAAGATAATATATACAACGAACTTGAGACATTAAAACAATTATTGCAGTCACTTTTTAATGAAAAAGAGGAACGACTTCATCAAAACATCCGTATCGCTGTCGACCAAATGATCGACGACCATATGCAGATCGTCATCGCTCAACAGGAAGAAGAAAAGCGAAATATACGTCAGTTACTCTCGTTTG
Source organism: Anoxybacillus sp. LAT27 (assembly GCF_022030075.1). Lineage (NCBI taxonomy): Bacteria > Bacillati > Bacillota > Bacilli > Caryophanales > Anoxybacillaceae > Anoxybacillus > Anoxybacillus sp. LAT27. The sequence goes on along the minus strand of NZ_JAIWYK010000440.1, from coordinate 248,494 downwards.
ATCATGAACATGAGCTTCTTGCAAAACTCGAAGAAATCGAGCGAGCGATTGATCATATTCATACAACGTGGACAAATGCTAAGCAACATATTGAACAACAGTTGGAAACAACGTTACACAACGCATATGTGATGCCTTATGAAACACGAGAGTATGCGCGTGCCTATTTAGAGGCGTGTCAACCTGATTTTAAAGTCGGTTTTTTATTTACAAAGCAAAAAACAGAGGAAGAACGTAAAAAGCGGTTGCATGCGTTTTATGAAGATTTACATCAAAAAATCGAAAGTCAGCTTGAATGGCACATCCGTGACTTATTGAAGCAGTTTTATCAACAATATGATGTTCACGACCATGAATTATTGCATCGTATTCAACAATTAACCGTCCCGTTTTCAGAACAATGGATTGTTGAACGAAAACAAAATCAACCAGTTGTCACAGGCGATTATGTATTAACATATACGAACGACATAGCAAACGAAATGAAACGGTTATATCGCGATGCAGCTATTCAACTTGTCGAACAAATCATTGAGAAGGGAAAAGTACAACAAAAATTGAGTATGTATCAACAACAACTCAATAAGTTGATGGGGGAACGGGCATGCTGGGAGCAATTGAAGCAACTTGCTCGTGAGCGTGAACATACGCGTCAACAATTGCAAAAAGTCGTCGAAAATGCCAATCCGTTAAGCGATGATGCTGTTCATCCATTTGTTCATGAGACGTTTACAATACGAACAATCAGTGAAAATAAGGAAGAAGTTTCACCTGAAAATGAATCAAAGAAAGAAGATGTAATTCCCAAGACGCAAATAGAAAATGAGACGACCGAGCAAATGATCGAAAAATTGCGGACGATTAGTCAAATGATCGCCCCAATTAAAGGAATGAAACAGCTAGCAAATGAAATGGAAGTAAAAGTTCAGCAGCTTCAACGACGGACGTTTACGATTGCTTTGTTTGGCGCCTTTAGCGCAGGAAAATCTTCATTTGCAAACGCGTTAATCGGTGAACATGTCTTACCTGTTTCGCCACATCCGACGACGGCAACCATTAACAAAATTGTTCCACCAACAGGTGATCGTCCGCATGGAACCGTTGTCGTACAAGTAAAAACAGAACAGCAGCTTTTAAACGATTTACAACACTCTTTGCGCTTTTTCGGTATGCAAGTTCATTCATTACAAGAGGCGATCGAAGAAAGTAAAAAAGCTATTCGTAATGAAGCTGTTGATGCTAAGGAACGAGTGCATTGGGCGTTTTTACAAGCCGTTGTGCGCGGGTATGAACAAATGAAAGAAAAGCTTGGACAATTGCTTACGATTTCACTTCAGCAATTTCACGAATATGTAGCGAATGAAACAAAATCGTGTTTTGTTGAATGGATTGAGCTATATTATGATTGTCCATTAACGCGCGAAAACATTATTCTTGTCGATACACCAGGAGCGGACTCTGTTAACGCTCGTCATACAGGAGTTGCATTTAACTACATTAAAAATGCTGATGCGATTTTCTTTGTCACATACTATAACCATGCGTTTTCAAAAGCGGATCGCGAATTTTTAATTCAGCTTGGTCGGGTAAAAGATACGTTTAGTTTAGATAAAATGTTTTTCATCATTAATGCAGCGGATTTAGCACATACAACAGAGGAATTACAAGCTGTCGTTCACTACGTGAAAGATCAGCTTTTACAATTTGGTATTCGTCATCCTCGTCTTTTTTCGCTATCAAGTAAATGGGCGCTCGCAGAAAAGAACGGAGAATTGTGGAAACATGATGTGCTATCCAATTCGGGAATGGACGCATTTGAGCAGGCGTTTTACCCGTTTATTCATCAAGAGCTTAGCTCGCTAGCGCTTGCTTCCGCTCGTTTGCAAATAAAACAAGCGCAAAAGCGACTAGCAGAATATATTGCAGAAGCAAAACAAAGCGATGAAACGAAACGTAAAAAGTTACACATATTGCACCAAGAGCAACAACAGCTTGAGCGGATTATCGAACAATACGAAGCAAATCATGACGTTCATGCGATCGAGCAAGAATTAAATGAATTAGTTTATTATATTCAACAGCGTGTTTTTTTCCGTTTACCAGATTGGTTTAAAGAGTCGTTTAATCCGTCTGTTCTTCATGATCGACAGCCCAACATAAAAAAAGCGTTACAATTATGTTTGGATGAATTTTTATATTCCATTGGATTTGATTTGGCGCAAGAAATGCGTGCAACTAGTTTGCGAATCGAAGCATTTATAAGCAAACGTTATGATCTTCATTTTATGGCGTTAGAAAAACAATGGAAGGAAGTTCATGATCTCATTGTAACAAAAGCGGATCTTCCTGTTTTTCCAACAATGGAATTTCCACTTGCTTTTGAACAACTAGATCGCAACATATTTAAAAAGGCATTAGCGTTGTATAAAAACGCAAAATCATTTTTTGAAAAAGATGAAAAACGATTGATGAAAGAAGAATTGGAACGGCAATTGCATGAACCGGTAAAAGCATATATAACTGAGCAGAAACAGCGTTTGCTTGTTCACTATAAGGAACAATGGAATATAATGATTGAGCAACTTCACCATCATATGCGTGAGCAATTGAATGAACATTTCACCGGTTTAAGTGCTGCTTTAACAGCCCAAGCGTCAATAGATGAATTACAACATATTTATGACACGATTGGAGGAATGAATAATGACTGAAGTTCACCAAGCGATTACAGCGCATTCGCAAAAACAACACGCACTCGTTCGGGCATTTGTCGAGCTAAATACGAAACGGGAAACATATATTGAAGAAGCCATTGCCTTATGTCAACGAGGAGAGTCATTTTCTGTACAAAAAATTAATGAAGTGACAAAACAAATAAATGAACTAGCGAAAAATGGAATTGTACCACAGCGAAAATATGTAACAGTTGACATGGTAAAGGAGTATGTCCAAAAATTAAGTAACAAATCGTCGTAGTGTGAAACGTCCCGTTCGCGCATACTATCTGTGCATCATGTATAAAAGGAGGATAAAGCGATGGGACGAACAAAATTTGGAAATGCTAATGCTCAGCGAAATAATAATGCGAAGCATAAAAACGAATTAAAAACGGAATTTGCTTCATATGCTGAAGTGGAAGTAAAAAAAATGAACAATGAGCATAAAAATATTCGATAAGGAGGCGCACATGCGCCTTTTCTTATGAGATGACAAATAGAAGGGTAGGTATGTTGATGAAAAAGTGGATGGCCATCATCGTTTTATTTAGTTTTTTTGCATATATGCTTTGGGAACATGCGGAGGAGAGACAAACAATCAAAACAGGTATTCATATTGGCATGAAGGCCCCAAACTTTTCTTTAAAAACGATTGATGGGAAAACCGTACAACTTTCACAATTACGCGGAAAAGCAGTTATTGTGAATTTTTGGGCAACATGGTGTCCGCCTTGTCGTGCAGAAATGCCAGATATGCAAACATTTTATGAACAGTATTATAGACAAGTAGAAATTGTAGCCGTAAATGTGATGGTGCGAGATTCGCAAGAAAAAGTACGTGAGTTTATTAAGGATTACCATTTAACGTTTCCAGTTGTGCTAGATGTTGATGGCAATGTGATGAAACAATATGACATTCAACCGATTCCAACATCGTTTATTATCGACCGCCAAGGAATAATTCGCAAAAAACAAATTGGTCCTATGTCATATGAGCAAATGGTACAGTATGCAGAAAAATGGGGAAAATAGCCGAAGAGTCGGCTATTTTTTGTATATTTTTCATTATGTTTGGAAAAGATAGAAAAAAACAAAAAGTAGGTGAATACATCATGCGAAAAATAAGAAAACGTACATTTGCAGAACTCGTCATGGAAAATAAAAGACAACTATTAAATGATGTCAGCGCATTAGAAAAACTGGAAGAAAAAATGGAAACACGTTGGCTTCATAAAGCAGAGTAATATAGCCATACTATGAGGGAGAGGGGGATGAAAAATGGGTAATCCAAAAAGTAATCAACAGCCATTTGTGCCGCAACATATCGGAACGAAACCGCGATCAGCAGGTGGCAATAAAGGAAAGCAAATGCAAGATCAATCTGGTCAACATCCACAAGTCATTCAAACGAAGGGTGAGTAAGGGCGAATATTCGCCCTTATATAGTTTACATAACTAAATTATGATAAACAATAAAATTTGTATAACATGAAGAAAAACGTGCACGATAAAAAATGTACATTTTACTTTCACAAGGAGGATGATAACATGAGACCGAATGAAGATGATCGTCGCGACAATGTAGAAAAATTACAGGACATGGTACAAAATACGCTTGAGAATATTGAAAGAGCGGAAGAAACGATGGCGTTTGCTAGTCCAGAGGAGCGTGAGAAAATTAGGGAAAAAAATCATCGCCGTGAAGAAGCAATTGAGGCGATGCGAGCAGAAATCAAAGATGAAGCGAGAGCCCGTGAGAGGGGATATGAGTGATAAAAAGCCGCATGCGTGCGGCTTTTTTGTATGTTGCTTTTGCTTCGTTATAGGTATGGATTTTCTGCTTTTTTCATGTTTATGTTAAAATAGTGATAAAGTATCGTTATGTTGGAGAGTGAGAAATGATGATTATTTCACAAAAAGAGATTGAAGTGCGTTACGCAGAAACGGATCAAATGGGGGTTGTTTATCACGCGAATTACTTAATTTGGTTAGAAATAGGGCGAGCTCATTTTATTCAACAGCTTGGTTTTCAATATGCTGATATGGAGAAAAGGGGGATTGTGTCCCCAGTTATTGATTTACAAATTTCTTATAAGAAGCCGCTGCGCTACGGGGAAATAGCTACGATTAAAACGTGGGTGGAATCATATGATGGTATTCGAGTTGTTTATGGGTACGAGGTATTGACCCCAACAAATGAAATCGCAGCAACAGCAACTTCAAAACATGTTTGTGTGACAAAAGAAACGTTTCAACCAGTTTTAATCAGAAAATATTTTCCAGATTGGCACGAGGCATACGAGCGGGCAAAAAAAAGATAAAGGCGGGATCCCCCGCTTTTATCTATATGTAAATACCGGCTCGTTCTGTTTTTTATCAAATTCAATATGTAAATCGTGACCGTCAAAATACCACATATCGTTTTGTTCAATAAAAAAGATGACGCCGTTTTTTTCTAGTGTAACCGCAGCATCGATCGGCTCTTCCTTATTTACTCCTAAAGAAAAACCTTTTTGTACATTGCTACATCCGCCATATCGAGCAAAAAAACGAACGTAGTCCCCGCGCTGTAATTGAAGTTCTTCTTTATACCACTGAAATGCCTGATCGCATATGGATATGTTCATGACATTCACCACCTTTCATAAATGATTATAAAAGAATGAGAAATATTTTTCTATTTTGTACATGCCATTCGAGAAAAAATAAAAAATGAACTATACAAATGGTGGCAAAACATGTATCATTAATCCGTAATGATTGTGAAAACGAAAGGAGTGACAGTTCCGTTATGAGCAGGACGAGTAAAAATGAACCAGAACCAGCAATAATAGGGGAAGTAGCTTCGTTTTTTGGCGCTGGAACGTACTGCTCACAAACGAAACAGGCGCTCCAACGACAAAAAAGTGGCGCTTACCTCTAGTAGAGAAGATAGGGGGGTTACGCCATGATGAACATTTATTTATCGAATGATCAAGGAAAATTAGAGGAGATTCACGAACTAAAAAACGGTTGTTGGGTAAACCTCATTTCTCCAACGGAGAGTGAAATTCGCTACATTGCAGAACATCTCAATATTCCCATCGATTCTATTAAAGATGCACTCGATGATGAAGAGCGTTCACGCATCGAAAAAGAAGATAACCATGTACTTATCATCGTAGACATCCCAATTATTACGTACGATGAAGGAAATATTCCAACATATGAAACCATTCCAATTGGAATGATTATTACAAATACATGTTTTATCACCGTTTGCCTTCAAGAAAACCCGATTTTTGAGGAGTTTACAAAAAACAAGGTGAAAAATTTTTATACGTATATGAAAACGCGTTTTGCGTTACAAATGTTATATATGATTTCTACGTATTATTTAAGATATTTAAAGCAAATTAATCGAAAAACGAGCGAAATTGAAAAACAGCTACATCAATCGATGCAAAATAAAGAGTTGTTTTCTTTACTTAGTTTAGAAAAAAGCCTTGTTTATTTTACGACATCGTTAAAAGCGAACAATATTGTGATGGAACGATTGCTTCGTCTAAATTATTTACGGATGTATGAAGACGATCAAGAATTGTTAGAAGATGTCATTATTGAAAACAAGCAAGCCATTGAAATGACAGAAGTATATAGCAGTATTTTAAGTGGAATGATGGATGCCTTCGCTTCTGTTATTTCAAACAACTTAAACATCGTGATGAAATTTTTAGCTGCGATTACAATTGTTATTTCCTTTCCAACAATGGTGACAAGTTTTTATGGAATGAACGTTCCGATCCCATATCAAGATACACCGTATGCATATTTAGTTGCTTTAGGCATTTCTTTCGTACTTTCAAGTATTACGGCGTTTGTTTTTTGGAAGAAGCGTTATTTTTAAAAGAACGGCATGTACCGTTCTTTTTTTTGTTTTAAATAAAAACGAACATTCTATAAAAATTTTTAAAAAAAAGATCGTTTTTTATTGACTGATTATGTGCTATTTAGTATATTAACATTCGGAAAACGGAAGGTGAGGGATGAATGATGAACAATCGTTACGATGTAATTGTTGTTGGAGCAGGTCCGACAGGGATTTTCACTTGTTATGAATTGACATTGAAATTACGAGGGGCACGTGTGCTGTTAATTGATAAAGGGCACGATATTTATAAACGAAATTGTCCGATTTTGCAGAAGAAGATTGAAAAATGTCCGCCACCAGCTGGAAAAAAAGATTACGCAGGTTGTTTACCTGCTTGTTCGATTACAAATGGATTTGGTGGGGCAGGAGCTTATTCCGATGGTAAGTTTAACATTACGAGCGAGTTTGGTGGATGGATGACAGACTATTTACCTGATTCAACGGTGTTACAACTCATTCGTTATGTGGACGAAATTAACTTGAAACATGGTGCAACGCATACGTTGACCGATCCATTGACAGATGAAGTGAGAAAAATTGAAAAGCGTGCTTATGCTGCTGGATTGAAATTGTTGCGCGCACAAGTTCGTCATCTCGGTACAGAGCAAAATTTAGAAATTTTAAAGAGCATATATGAATATTTACGTACCCATATTGATATGATGTTCAAAACGGAAGTAAGCGATATTTTGACGGAAAAAATAAATGGCACGCATCATGTAAAAGGAATTCAATTAAAAAATGGACATATGTTATATGCCGATCGTGTCGTCATCGCTCCAGGACGTGATGGATCTGCTTGGTTAACAAACATATTGAAGCGTCGTGGGTTGAAAATGATCAATAATCAAGTCGATATTGGCGTTCGTGTCGAAACGTCTAACGTCGTTATGGAGGAAATTAATACACATTTGTATGAGGGAAAGTTTATTTTTAACACATCCGTCGGAACACAAGTTCGGACATTTTGTAGTAACCCTTCTGGTCATGTTGTTGTCGAAAATCATTCAGGAATTATGCTTGCAAATGGTCATGCGTATAAAGACCCAAAACTAGGAAGCAACAATACAAACTTTGCTCTTCTTGTTTCTCATAAATTTTCAGATCCGTTCGATCAACCGAACGAATACGCCCATCAAATTTCTCGTTTAGCGAATGCATTATCTAACGGCGGCATTATTGTCCAAAAATACGGAGATATTTTAAAAGGGAGACGCTCAACAGAAAAACGGATTAAAGAAGGATTCATCGAACCAACGTTAAAGGAGGCTGTTCCTGGAGATTTAGGGCTCGTTCTTCCATATAACACAATGAAAAGTTTAATTGAAATGACAGAAGCACTAAACGCTGTAACCCCAGGCGTTGCTTCAGAACATACACTTTTTTACGGAGTAGAGGCAAAGTTTTATTCTGCCCGTCCAAAATTAAATGAACGTTTTGAAACAGAAATCTCAGGGCTATATGTTGGAGGAGACGGCGCAGGAATTACACGCGGTCTGGCGCAAGCGGGGGCATGTGGGGTATGGATTGCCCGAAATATTGTCGAAACGTCTAACTAGCGAAGGTTGTTCGCTAGTTTTTTTGTTAACTAAAATAAAAATAGTGTTGACATATAACTTCTAATCGAATACGATTATTGGTAATTAGAAGTAAAAGGGGGAGAACAATGGATTGGTTACTATTAGCAAATCGTGTGTTAGATGGGGAAGACATTACAGATGATGAGGCGCTTGCAATATTAAATTGTCCCGATGATGAGCTATTGCTATTGTTGCAAGGTGCTTATCGCATCCGTAAAACGTACTACGGAAATAAAGTGAAATTAAATATGATTATGAATGCAAAGTCGGGATTGTGTCCAGAAAATTGCGGATATTGTTCCCAATCTTCTATATCAATAGCCCCGATTCCGACATATAAAATGGTAAACAAAGAGACAATCTTGCAAGGTGCCAAGCGAGCGTATGAGGCCAAAATAGGAACATACTGCATCGTTGCAAGCGGAAGAGGACCGAGCGATAAAGAAATTGATATCGTTGTATCTGCGGTTAAAGAAATTAAAGAAACGTACGGCTTAAAGGTATGTGCCTGTTTAGGAATACTAAAGCCAGAACAAGCGTTGCGCTTAAAAGAAGCAGGTGTGGATCGCTACAATCATAATATTAATACGTCAAAAGAACATCATCCTCATATTACGACTTCCCATACATACGATGATCGGGTACGTACGGTAGAAACGGTCAAGGAAGCAGGGATGTCTCCATGTTCAGGTGTGATTATCGGTATGAAAGAAACAAAACAAGATGTGATCGCAATGGCGAGAAGTTTAAAAGCGTTAGATGCGGATTCAATCCCTGTAAATTTCCTTCATGCGATTGATGGAACGCCGTTAGAGGGGACAAAAGAACTAAATCCACGTTACTGCTTAAAAGTATTAGCATTATTTCGATACATTAACCCTACGAAAGAAATTCGTATTTCTGGAGGGCGAGAAGTAAACTTACGTAGTTTGCAACCACTCGGCTTGTATGCTGCGAACTCCATTTTTGTTGGCGATTACTTAACGACTGCCGGACAAGAAAAACATGCTGATTTTCAAATGCTTGAAGATTTAGGATTTGATATTGATTTTGCCCCAGCATCTTATGCGAGATAAAAAAGCCGACGTTGTGTGTCGGCTTTTTTAGTGTGCTCGGCATGAGTGCAATCTCTAGGGTGAAAGTCCCGAACTGCGAAGGCAGAAGTAGCAGTTAGCTTAACGCAAGGGTGTCCGTGGCGACGCGGAATCTGAAGGAAGCGAGCGGCAAACTTCCGGTCTGAGGAACACGAACTTCATATAAGGCTAGGTATCATTGGATGAGTTTGCTAAACAAAACAAAGTCCTTTCTGCCGAAGGTGATACAGAGTAAATGAAGCAGATAGATGGAAGGAAAGATTGCACTCTTACCCGAGGAGGTCTGATGGATACGTGAAGTACCCTTCACAACCTACTTAGCGATAAGTAGCTGAATCATCAGAAGTCAGCAGAGGTCATAGTACGAATCGGTCTAGAACGATTCGGAAGGACTGAACAATCAAGAGAAAATAGCCCTTGGCATTCAGTCCGTCACGATGAACACAGAAAACATAGAACCTCCCAAGAGAAAGGAAACGGTGAATCCCGTGGGGGATCTTTTGGAGGGTGGAGTGACGACTGGCATAAGAAGAACAGCTATTTACGGAAGGAAGAATAACGATGATTTTGAATCAAATCCTGTCACGAGAGAACATGCTTCTCGCATTGAAACGAGTAGAACAAAATAAGGGGAGCCATGGAGTAGATATGATGCCCGTACAAAACCTGCGAACGCACATCGTCGAAAACTGGCAGTCCATCAAAGAGGCGATTCTCAAAGGTACCTATGAACCGATGCCTGTCCGAAGAGTCGAAATCCCGAAGCCTGATGGCGGTGTTCGGTTACTAGGTATCCCAACCGTGACAGACCGTTTGATTCAACAGGCGATTGCCCAAGTATTGTCGAAGATATATGACCCGATGTTTTCCGAACATAGCTATGGCTTTCGCCCAAATCGAAGTGCCCACGACGCAGTGAGGAAAGCACAAGGATATATCAAAGAAGGATACCGATGGGTTGTAGACATTGATTTGGAAAAGTTCTTTGATCAGGTCAACCACGACAGACTGATGAGCACATTGGCGAAAGGAATCCACGATAAACCGTTATTAAAATTAATCCGCAAGTACCTGCAGTCGGGTGTCATGATTCATGGAGTGGTTTCAAGTACAGAGAAAGGAACGCCACAAGGTGGCCCATTAAGTCCGCTCCTTTCCAACATCGTCCTTGATGAGCTGGATAAAGAATTAGAGAAAAGAGGACATCAATTCGTTCGTTACGCAGACGACTGTAACATTTACGTAAAATCAAAAAGGGCAGGAGAACGAACAATGGCAAGCGTCCAACGATTCATCGAACGTAAACTCCGCCTAAAAGTGAATGAGAAAAGTCGGCAGTAGACCGTCCTTGGAAACGAAAGTTTCTTGGATTCAGTTTTATCGATGCCGAAGAGCCCAAGATTCGAGTGGCAGAAGAAAGTCTCAAACGAATGAAGAAGAAAGTACGAGAAATCACCTCGAGAAAGATGCCATACTCCATGGAATACCGAATTCAGAAACTGAATCAGTATTTATTCGGATGGTGTGGATACTTTGCGCTGGCAGATACGAAATCAATCTTTCGGAAAATGGACGGGTGGATTCGTCGAAGACTTCGTATGTGCTTATGGAAAAATTGGAAAACACCAAAAACGAGGATACGAAACTTGATCAAATTGGGAGTTCCTTCGTGGAAAGCCTATGAATGGGGAAATAGTCGGAAAGGGTACTGGCGTATTTCAAATAGCCCCATCTTACACAGAACCCTTGGAAACTCCTACTGGAATGACCAAGGGCTCAAAAGTCTACAAGAACGTTATGAATTCTTGCGTCATTGATCTTGATTGAACCGCCGTATACGGAACCGTACGTACGGTGGTGTGAGAGGACGGAGGTTAATCACCTCCTCCTACTCGATTATAGAAAAGGGTGAAACGAGTGATTCAAGCAGCATATATTCATATTCCGTTTTGTACGCACATTTGTCATTATTGTGATTTCAATAAAGTGTTTTTACACCAGCAACCGGTCGATGCGTACATTGAAGCATTAATCATCGAAATGGAGCGGACGTTTGAACGTTTTCCGACCTCGCAATTACAAACGGTGTTTATCGGTGGTGGTACACCGACGTCGCTTACTGCTAAACAACTTGATCGATTATTGAGCGCCATTCATCGCACGGTTCCGCTCGCTTCGAATGTTGAGTTTACCGTAGAGGCGAATCCGGATGGAGTAAGCGATGAACAGTTGTATGTGCTCAAGCAATGGGGAGTCAATCGCCTTAGCTTCGGGGTACAAACGTTTGATAATGAACTGCTACGACACATTGGACGTACACATACGAAGGAAACGGCAATCGAAACAATTGAACGGGCGAACGAACTCGGTTTTCATAATATAAATATCGATTTAATGTACGGATTACCGACACAAACAATCGATCAACTGAAAGAAACGTTGCACATAACGTTTTCATTGCCGATTCAACACGTTTCTGCCTACTCGTTAATTATTGAGCCGAAAACGGTTTTTTATAACTTAATGAAAAAGCAGGCGTTACGATTGCCGAGTCAAGAAGAAGAAGCACAGATGTATGAAATCATTATGGAACAAATGGAACAACGCGGATATAAACAGTACGAACTAAGCAATTATGCCCAAAACGGATTTAATAGCCGCCATAATATGACATATTGGAATAACGAGTACTACTACGGATTTGGTGCGGGAGCGCATAGTTATATGAACGGCGTAAGGTACGTAAACGCCGGACCGATTAAAAAATATATCCAACTCATTGAACGAGGTCAATTTCCTTATATCAACACACATGTTGTGTCAAAAGAGGAACAAATGGAAGAGCATATGTTTCTCGGTTTACGAAAAAGCGAAGGAGTAAATAAAGATGAATTTTTCCGACGATATGGAAAAACGGTGCATGACGTCTTTGATGAAGCGATTGCTTTACAAAAACGAAACGGATTGCTTGAAGAGACAGAAGAAGCGATTGTTTTGACGCATCGTGGCAAATTGCTCGGAAACGAAGTATTTCAGTCGTTTCTCGGCGTTTCATCTTGACACGACAAGCTCAATTTGATACCTTAATAGTAGATTTAGCACTCACTTTATTAGAGTGCTAACAGAGGTGATGAGCATTGCTATCCGATCGCCAATTGTTAATTTTAAAAATTATTGTCGATGATTTTATTCGTTCAGGGCAACCGGTTGGTTCGCGAACGTTATCGAAAAAAGAGCAAATTACGTTCAGCTCGGCGACGATTCGCAATGAAATGGCCGATTTAGAGGAGCTCGGTTTTATTGAAAAAACGCATATTTCCTCTGGTCGCGTCCCGTCTCAAAAAGGGTATCGTTATTACGTCGACCATTTATTGCCGCCTGTTCGGTTAACACAAAAGGATGTGCAAACGATTCAGTCGATTTTTCATGAACAAATATACGAATTAGAAAAGCTTATTCAAAAATCGGCGCAAATTTTATCAGACTTAACGAACTATACGACGGTTGTGCTCGGTCCTTCAGTAAAAGAACATAAGTTAAAAACGATTCAAATTATTCCGCTCAATGCGGAAACGGCTGTCGCGATTATTGTGACCGATACAGGTTATGTTGAAAAACATGTTGTGACGCTCCCGCCATCTATTCCACCATCAGATGTTGAAAAAATGGTAAACATTTTAAATGAACGGTTGACGGGTGTCCCTTTAGAAGATTTGACAGATAAAATTCAAACGGAAGTTGCGCACGTTCTTCGTGAACACATCCAAAGCTACGACTACATGTTGCGCATGATTTCGTCTTCTTTAGATTTAAATGCGCCTGCACAAATGTTTTTAAGCGGAAAGATGAACATGCTTCGTCAGCCGGAATTTAGCGACATCGATAAACTTCGTGCTTTATTTAACATCATTGAACAAGAAAAAGAGTTTTATCGTTTACTAAGAAAGCATAATCAACAAGGTATCCAAGTGAAAATCGGTACCGAAAACGATGTCGAAGGGATGGAAAACTGCAGTTTAATTACAGCGACATATTCTGTCGGTGGAGAGAAACTTGGCACAATTGCTGTGCTTGGTCCAACCCGTATGGAATATTCGCGCGTCATTTCGTTGCTAAACCTTGTTGCAACGGATTTGTCGAAGGCGTTAACGATGTGGTATCAAAAATATTAGCGATGTCAATATTATGGATGGGGAATTTCCCCATCCGCTTTTCGAGTGTTTAAGGGAGGTGAGAAGATGGAGAAAGAACAGCGTACATATGATGAAACGATTGAACAACATGAGGATGCACAAAGCGAGCAAGCATCAGAAGAGCAAGTGGAAAATGAAGCAACGCAACAAGAAGAAAAAGATGAGTTAACGCTTGCCTATGAAAAAATTGCTCAATTGGAAGCGAAGTTAGCAGAAACAGAAAATCGTTTCCTTCGTTTACATGCTGATTTTGACAATTATCGTCGCCGTGTGCGTTTAGATATGGAAGCTGCTGAAAAATATCGCGCCCAAAGCTTAGTTTCTGATTTGTTGCCGATTTTAGATAACTTTGAACGCGCATTACAAGTGCAAGTCGAAGATGAAAAAGCAAAATCGTTACTGCAAGGCATGGAAATGGTTTATCGTTCGTTAATCGAAGCGCTGAAAAAAGAAGGCGTTGAAGCGATTGAATCGGTTGGAAAACCGTTCGATCCGCATGTGCACCAAGCGGTGATGCAAGTCGACGATCAAAACTATGAACCAAACACAGTTGTGGAAGAATTTCAAAAAGGTTACAAACTAAAAGATCGTGTCATTCGTCCGGCAATGGTCAAAGTAAATCAATAGGGAGGGATTATGGATGAGCAAAATTATCGGTATTGACTTAGGTACAACAAACTCTTGCGTCGCTGTATTAGAAGGCGGTGAACCAAAAGTTATTCCAAACCCAGAGGGAGGTCGCACGACACCATCTGTCGTTGCGTTTAAAAACGGTGAGCGTTTAGTTGGTGAAGTCGCAAAACGTCAAGCGATCACAAACCCAAATACAATCATTTCAATTAAACGCCATATGGGTACAGATTATAAAGTGCAAATCGAAGGAAAAGAATATACACCGCAACAAATTTCTGCGATGATTTTACAATACTTAAAATCATACGCAGAAGCGTATTTAGGTGAGCCTGTAACACGTGCTGTTATTACTGTTCCTGCATATTTTAACGATGCACAACGTCAAGCGACAAAAGATGCTGGCCGTATCGCTGGTTTAGAAGTTGAGCGCATCATTAACGAGCCGACAGCGGCGGCGTTAGCATACGGATTAGATAAAATGGATGAAGATCAAACGATTCTCGTATACGACCTTGGTGGCGGTACGTTTGACGTCTCCATTCTCGAGCTAGGTGACGGTGTATTCGAAGTAAAAGCTACTGCTGGTGACAACCATCTTGGTGGTGACGACTTTGACCAAGTTATCATCGACTATTTAGTTGAAGAATTTAAAAAAGAACACGGCATCGATTTATCGAAAGACAAAATGGCATTGCAGCGCTTAAAAGATGCAGCGGAAAAAGCGAAAAAAGAACTTTCTGGCGTGATGCAAACGCAAATTTCATTGCCGTTTATTAGTGCAAACGAAAACGGTCCACTTCACTTAGAAATGACGTTAACGCGCGCAAAATTTGAAGAATTATCCGCACACTTAGTTGAACGTACGATGGGTCCTGTTCGTCAAGCGTTAAAAGATGCGGGATTAACGCCTGCGGACATCGATAAAGTTATTCTTGTCGGTGGTTCAACGCGCATTCCAGCTGTTCAAGAAGCAATTAAAAAAGAAATCGGAAAAGAACCGCATAAAGGCGTAAACCCAGATGAAGTGGTCGCAATTGGTGCAGCGATTCAAGGTGGGGTTATCGCTGGTGACGTCAAAGACGTTGTATTGTTAGACGTGACACCACTTTCGCTCGGTATTGAAACGATGGGTGGCGTCTTTACAAAATTAATTGAACGTAACACGACAATTCCAACAAGCAAATCACAAATTTTCACGACGGCAGCAGACAACCAAACAGCGGTAGACATTCACGTTTTACAAGGTGAACGCCCAATGGCTGCCGACAACAAAACGCTCGGTCGCTTCCAATTAACAGACATTCCACCAGCTCCGCGCGGTGTGCCACAAATTGAAGTAACGTTTGACATTGACGCAAACGGTATTGTGCACGTACGTGCGAAAGATTTAGGTACAAATAAAGAGCAATCGATTACAATTAAATCTTCTTCTGGCTTATCTGAAGAAGAAATTCAACGCATGATTAAAGAAGCAGAAGAAAATGCAGAAGCAGACCGGAAGCGAAAAGAAGAAGTGGAAATTCGCAATGAAGCAGATCATCTCATTTTCACAACAGAAAAAACATTAAAAGAATTAGAAGGAAAAGTAGACGAAGCGGATGTGAAAAAAGCGCAAGAAGCAAAAGATGCGTTAAAAGCAGCGCTTGATGGCAAAGATATCGAAGACATTCGCGCGAAGAAAAACGCGCTACAAGAAGTTGTGCAACAGCTTTCTGTTAAGCTATATGAACAAGCGGCTAAACAAGCGCAAGCACAACAAAGCGAAGGCAAAAAAGATGACAACGTCGTCGATGCGGAATTTGAAGAAGTGAAAGAAGATAAGTAAACAAACAAAAAGTCAAAGTCAGGCCTGCCTTGGCTTTGACTTTTTTGCTATGGAAACATCAAATGTATTGCGCAACAAGTTGAGACAATGATAAAATTACGTTCATGTGAACGAGTCGGGAGTGGGTGATCATGAGTAAACGAGACTATTATGAAGTGCTCGGTGTGAGTAAAAACGCGACAAAAGAAGAAATTAAAAAGGCGTATCGAAAGTTATCGAAACAGTATCATCCAGATATTAATAAAGCGCCCGATGCAGCAGAAAAGTTCAAAGAAATAAAAGAAGCATACGAAGTGTTAAGCGATGACCAAAAGCGCGCGCACTATGATCAGTTCGGTCATACCGATCCGAATCAACAGTTTGGTGGATTTGGCGGCGCTGATTTTGATTTTGGTGGATTCGGTGGCTTTGAAGATATTTTTAGTAGCTTTTTTGGCGGAGGGCGCCGACGTGATCCGAACGCGCCACGTGCAGGGGCAGATTTGCAATATACGATGCGTTTGACGTTTGAAGAAGCGGTTTTTGGAAAGGAAACAAATATTGAAATTCCACGTGAAGAAACGTGCGATACGTGCCACGGTTCTGGGGCGAAACCAGGAACGAAAAAAGAAACGTGCGCGCACTGTCACGGTACAGGGCAATTAACGATTGAACAAGCGACACCGTTTGGTCGCATCGTAAATCGTCGCCCTTGTCATCATTGTGGCGGCACAGGACACTTTATTAAAGAAAAATGTTCGACATGTCATGGAACAGGTCGTGTGAAAAAACGAAAAAAAATTCACGTCAAAGTTCCTGCTGGTGTCGATGACGGTCAACAATTGCGTTTAGCAGGTCAAGGTGAGCCAGGAATAAACGGTGGACCATCAGGAGACTTGTACATCGTTTTCCACGTTGAACCACATGAATTTTTCGAACGGGATGGCGATGACATTTATTGTGAAATGCCAATTACATTTACGCAAGCCGCGCTCGGTGCAGAGATTGAAGTGCCGACGCTGTATGGAAAAGTGAAGTTGAAAATTCCAGCTGGTACGCAAACAGGTACAAAATTCCGTTTGAAAGGAAAAGGAGTACCGAATGTGCATGGGTACGGAAGAGGAGATCAACATATTCGCGTTCGTGTTGTCACACCAACGAAATTAACGGAACGTCAAAAACAATTGTTGCGTGAATTTGAACAGCACAGTCAAGGGAATGGACAAGAAGACAGCTTTTTTGCAAAAGTGAAGCGAGCATTTAAAGGGGAGTAACGTGAAGGAGGAGTTGGTAGATTTATGAAATGGTCAGAAATAAGCATTCATACAACACACGAGGCGGTCGAGGCAATTTCAAATATTTTACATGAAGCAGGTGCAGGTGGCGTCGTCATTGAAGATCCGTTTGAGCTAACGAAAGAGCGCGAAACGACTTACGGGGAAATCTACCAACTCAATCCTGACGATTACCCCGAAGAAGGCGTCATTATTAAAGCATATTTACCGGTGAATAGTTTTTTAGGTGAAACGGTCGAAGAAATTAAACAAGCGATTAATAACTTAATGTTATATAACATCGACATTGGACGAAATAAAATTACAATTAGCGAAGTGAATGAAGAGGAATGGGCAACAGCGTGGAAAAAGTATTACAATCCGGTCAAAATTTCTGAGCGATTTACGATCGTTCCGACATGGGAAACGTATGAACCGGTTTCAAGCGATGAATTAATTATTGAATTAGATCCGGGCATGGCGTTTGGTACAGGCACGCATCCGACAACAGTCATGTGTATTCAAGCGCTCGAAAAAACAGTGAAAAAAGGGGATGTAGTGGTTGATGTCGGTACAGGATCAGGCATTTTAAGCATTGCGGCTGCGATGTTAGGGGCAAAGCGTGTCCATGCGCTCGATTTAGATCCTGTGGCAGTAGAAAGTGCAAAATTGAACGTGAAGTTAAATAAAGTGCACGATGTCGTCACCGTTTCGCAAAACAATTTACTTGATCGAATGGATGAACAAGCAGATGTTATCGTGGCAAACATTTTAGCTGAAATTATTCTTCGTTTTGTCGACGATGCGTATCGTCTGTTGCGCTCAGATGGTGTGTTTATTACATCAGGTATCATTCAAACGAAAAAACAAGAAGTGAGGGAAGGGCTTCTTCGTGCTGGTTTTACCATTGAAGAAACGTTAACGATGGAAGACTGGGTTGCGTTTATTGCGAAAAAACAATAAAAAGGGTGTTCGTGTTGCAACGATATTTTGTACGTAACGAGCAAATCGTTGGCGATCACGTCATGATTTCTGGCGATGACGTCCATCATATCGGACGGGTGATGCGCATGAATGAAGGTGATCGCCTTCTTTGTTGTGATGAACGTAGTGAAACGATGCTTTGTGAGATCGAACAAATTTCCAATGATTTTGTTCGCTGCCGTATTATACAATGGATAGAGGCAAACGTTGAACTTCCTGTACACGTATATGTCGCAAGCGGATTGCTAAAAGGAGATAAATACGAACTCGTTTTACAAAAAGGAACAGAGCTTGGAGCAAAAGGGTTTCTTCCGCTTATCACCTCTCGTTCGATCGTGAAATGGGACGAGAAAAAAGGGGATAAAAAAGTGGAACGTTGGCAAAAAATCGTGAAAGAAGCGGCTGAACAGTCGCACAGAGCTTACATGCCATCTGTTTATGCTCCGATGACGATTCGTGAACTTATTGCATGGGCGCGCGACATCAATTATAAATATATTGCGTATGAAGAAGAGGCGAAAGAAGGACGTCACCGTTCGTTTGCTCATCTTCTTCAAACGATGAGCAAGGAGGACTCTCTCCTCATCGTTTTTGGACCAGAAGGAGGCCTCTCTGAACAAGAGGTGGCGTTATTAAAAGAACATGGATTCGTCGCATGCAGTCTTGGGCCACGTATTTTACGGGCAGAGACAGCGCCATTATATGCATTATCCGCTGTATCTTATGAATGGGAACTTAAGTGAGGTGATCTACATGCCAACGGTTGCATTTCATACGTTAGGATGCAAAGTGAATCATTACGAAACAGAAGCGATTTGGCAGTTATTTAAACAAGCAGGATACGAGCGAAAAGACTTTGAAAGCCACGCCGATGTATACGTTATTAATACGTGTACAGTAACGAATACAGGCGATAAAAAAAGCCGTCAAGTCATTCGTCGCGCGGTGCGCCGCAATCCTGATGCGGTCGTTTGTGTAACGGGCTGTTATGCGCAAACGTCTCCAGCGGAAGTTATGGCGATTCCCGGTGTCGATATTGTCATCGGGACACAAGATCGCGGCAAAATTTTAGAGTACATTGAGCAGTTTAAACAACAACGCCAGCCAATTAACGGTGTGCGCAATATTATGAAAACGCGTGTATATGAAGAGCTTGATGTGCCTGCATTTACCGATCGAACGCGGGCGTCGCTAAAAATTCAAGAAGGGTGCAATAACTTTTGTACGTTTTGCATTATTCCATGGGCGCGCGGTTTAATGCGCTCGCGCGATCCGAAAGAAGTTATTCGTCAGGCGCAACAACTCGTTGACGCGGGCTATAAAGAAATTGTATTGACGGGCATTCATACAGGCGGATATGGAGAAGATATGAAAGATTACAATTTCGCCATGTTGTTGCGCGATATTGATGAGCAAGTAAAAGGATTAAAACGTTTGCGCATTTCATCGATTGAAGCGAGCCAAATTACAGATGAAGTGATCGACGTATTGAGACAATCGGATAAGATCGTCCGTCATTTACACATTCCGTTGCAATCTGGTTCAAACGCGGTGTTAAAGCGAATGCGCCGCAAATATACAACTGAATTTTTTGCGGAGAGACTAGCTCGTTTACGTGAAGTATTTCCAGACTTAGCTGTAACATCAGATGTCATCGTCGGTTTCCCTGGGGAGACGGAAGAAGAATTTATGGAAACATATGAATTTATTCGCGAGCAACGCTTCTCCGAACTGCATGTCTTTCCATACTCAAAACGGACAGGCACACCAGCCGCAAGAATGCCAGATCAAGTCGATGAAGAAGTGAAAAACGAGCGCGTGCATCGTTTAATTGCACTTTCCGATCAGCTAGCGAAAGAGTACGCATCAAAGTTTGAAGGACAAGTGCTTGAAGTCATTCCAGAAGAGCTTTACAAAGAAGATCCAGCGAGTGGATTATACGTCGGTTATACGGATAACTATTTAAAAGTGAAATTCCCAGCAACAGAAGAAATGGTCGGTCAACTCGTGAAAGTGAAAATTACAAAAGCAGGCTATCCATATAACGAAGGGGAATTTGTTCGTGTCATTGACGATGCTCATGAAGCCATTCGGCTAAGCTCATAAAAAGAAGTTGACTTATGAGCTTGGTTATATTATACTTTGAAAGTACATGTTTTAACATGTACCAAGGATTAGCGGTTTTGTTCGGAGGGAGGGAAGTAGGATGTCAAAAACGATCGTTCGTAAAAACGAGTCGCTTGAAGATGCTCTTCGTCGCTTCAAACGTGCGGTTTCAAAAACAGGTACGTTGCAAGAAGCAAGAAAGCGCGAATTCTATGAAAAGCCAAGCGTAAGACGTAAGAAAAAGTCTGAAGCGGCTAGAAAGCGCAAATATTAAAAGAGGGTGTATTTATGAGTCTTCTCGAACGTTTGAACAATGATATGAAGCAAGCGATGAAAAACAAAGAGAAGGACAAATTATCGGTCATTCGTATGGTGAAATCCGCTTTACAAAATGAAGCGATTAAACTTGGCAAAACGTTGACCGAGGATGAAGAATTAACCGTACTTTCTCGCGAATTAAAACAGCGTAAAGACTCCCTCCAAGAATTTGAAAAAGCTGGTCGCACAGACCTTGTTGATAAAGTCAAGGAAGAAATTACGGTTCTTGAACTTTACATGCCGAAGCAGTTGAGCGAAGAAGAGCTTGTGCAAATCGTAAAAGAAACGATTGCCGAAGTGGGCGCTTCCTCAAAAGCGGATATGGGTAAAGTGATGGGAGCGATCATGCCGAAAGTGAAAGGAAAAGCTGACGGCTCGCTCGTAAACAAACTTGTTCAACAACATTTAAGCTAAAACACCTTACGAGTTCGTAAGGTGTTTTTTCATTTTTGAAACTTTTTTTCTTTTCATCCGTACTAAAAATGAAGGGAGGAAAAAGGATGGCCAGTCTAATTGTTGCTTTCACGCATCCGTTTCTTGCTGCGCTTTTGCTCATCGCTGGCAGCGTGTTGTTTGTTTGGCAACTGTACGATGCACGTTGGGGATGGAAAGGAACTGTAAGCCTCATTTGCTTTTTGCTTTTTTTCTCATCGCATTTAGCAGCTGGTTTAACCGGCGTTGGGGCGATGATGTTGTTTGCTATTGGTCTTATTTTGTTAGTCATTGAGTTGTTTGTGCCAGGTGGCGTCATTGGTTTTCTCGGGTTCGGTACGCTCGTGTGGAGTTTATTTTTGGCAGCAAAACATTCCCCATTTGTTACGATGTCGTTAGCAGTAGCCATTGTGGGTGCGCTTATGATGGGATTATGGCTTAGCCGAGTAAGCAAAAAGAAGATGGCGCTTTTTGAAAAAATAGTGCTGACCGACGAACAGCGGAATGAAGAAGGATATGTGTCCCATGAGGCACGTATGGATTTAGTCGGGAAACGCGGAGTGGCCATCACTGTATTGCGGCCAGCAGGAACAGCGCTCATTGATGGCGAACGTGTAGATGTTGTCACAGAAGGAGAATATATTGAACGACATCGACCAATTGAAGTTATTCATGTAGATGGGTTAAAAGTCGTCGTTCGAGAATGTAAAAAAGAGGAGGAATTTGTATGACACCTGATCAACTTTTATTTATTATTGCAATTGCGTTAGGGCTTGTGTTATTAGCTGTATTCTTTTCGTTCGTTCCAGTTATGCTTTGGATTTCCGCGCTTGCTTCTGGTGTGCCTATTAGTATTTTTACGCTTATTGGGATGCGTTTACGCCGCGTCATTCCATCACGTGTCATTAATCCACTAATTAAGGCAAAAAAAGCAGGGCTTGATGTCACGACTAACCAGTTAGAAAGCCACTATTTAGCCGGAGGAAATGTTGACCGTGTCGTTAACGCTTTAATTGCTGCACAGCGAGCGAATATTAATTTAACGTTTGAACGTTGTGCGGCAATCGATTTAGCAGGACGAAATGTATTAGAAGCGGTACAAATGAGCGTCAATCCAAAAGTCATTGAAACGCCGTTTATTTCTGGCGTGGCGATGGACGGCATTGAAGTGAAGGCGAAAGCGCGCATTACTGTAAGAGCAAATATTGATCGATTAGTAGGTGGAGCAGGGGAAGAAACGATTATTGCACGCGTAGGAGAAGGTATTGTTTCTACCATCGGCTCCCAAGACGATCATAAAAAAGTGCTTGAAAACCCAGATATGATTTCACAAACCGTTTTAGCAAAAGGGTTAGACTCAGGAACGGCGTTTGAGATTTTATCGATCGATATTGCAGATATTGATATTGGGAAAAATATTGGTGCAGAATTGCAAACAGACCAAGCCGAAGCAGATAAGAAAATTGCACAAGCGAAAGCGGAAGAGCGTCGGGCGATGGCAGTTGCACTTGAACAAGAAATGAAAGCACGCGTGCAAGAAATGCAGGCGAAAGTCGTAGAAGCCGAAGCGCAAGTGCCGCTTGCGATGGCAGAAGCACTCCGTTCGGGTAAGCTTGGTGTCATGGATTACATGAACTTAAAAAACATTATGGCGGACACGAATATGCGTGATTCGATTGGGAAACTTACACAAAACCCAGATGAAGAAAAAAGGTGAGGAATAAATGATGACGCTCATCGAGTGGCTTCTTAATAACATATTTGTCGTCTTTATTTTAGGAGCGTTTATTTCTTGGATCGGAAAACGCATCAAAACTGTGGAGGAAACAGTTGAACGAACACAACAGCAAGAACAAAAAACAACGGTCGTTGTGACAGAAGTAGAACCGAAAGTGACGACGCGTCCAGTTAAGAAGGTGCAAGAGCAAATGACTGTATCACAGCCAGCAGAAGAGCAACATAAAAAGGCGAAACAATTGCCGACACATCCGCTCGTGCAAGGTGTGATCTTTTCAGAGGTACTCGGTTCGCCCCGCGCAAAGCGTCCGTACGGTAGAAAATAAGTGCTATAACCCCCATTTCGCTCATACATATGAGATGAAAGGGGGTTTTGTTTATGATCGGAAAATGGAAAAACAAAATGCGACAATGGTTAACAAATCAAATGGAACTGCCTGCGGACGTTGTCGCTGACCTCCCCCGCATTACGATGATTGGGCATATTCATATTTACATAGAAAACCATCGCGGTTTACTTCTGTTTACAGATCGCGAATTACGCTTGTTGTTAAAAAATGGTCAGCTACTTGTTAAAGGGGAATCGTTTAGCATTAAAACGATTTTGCCAGAAGAAATTTTGCTCGAAGGGAAAATTAGTCAAGTATTATATTTAGAAGAATAGGGGGGGCGGGTGTGAAAAACGAGTGGATGTATCGAATGTCAGGCAACTTGCGCATACGTATTGTTGGAAAAGGATTAGAACGGTTATTAAATGAATTTACACGCCGAGGGATATACGTATGGAACGTGAGGCGAGAGGGAGAACATTCGCTCACGTGTTATATACTTCTTCGCGATATTCGCCACGTGCGAGTAGCGATGCGTAAAAGTGGTTGTAAGCTATATGTGCTTGAGCGACATGGGGTACCGTTTTGGTTGAAAGCGTCATGGAAAAATAGCGGTATCGTTGTCGGACTAGTTGCTTTTATATGCATCGTTTTTTTATTGTCTAATATGATTTGGCGCATTGAAATCACAGGAGCGAATCCAGCAGTAGAACATACGGTGAGGCAACAATTAAAAAAAATAGGGGTTGAACGAGGGGCGCTACAGTTTGTAATCCCGAGTCCTGAAACGATCCAGCGTACGTTAATGAATCATATGGACACAGTAACGTGGATTGGTGTGGAATGGCGTGGGACGACACTTTATTGCCGAGTCGTTGAAAAAAAGCAACCGACAGAAACGAAATCGAATACCCCCCAACATCTTGTTGCAAAGAAAAAAGCGGTTATTACGTATATGTTTGTTGAGCAAGGGCAAGCAGTTGTAGAAATAAATGATCATGTCGTTCCAGGACAACTACTCGTTTCCGGTTTTATTGGCAAAGAAGGGCAAACAGAGATCGTGCCAGCGCGCGGTCAAATTTTAGGTGAGACGTGGTACAAGTCTACAGTCGTCGTTCCGATGAAAACAGAACTTTATATGTTGACAGGGAAAAAACGCGAAACACATTACGTTCATTTTTGGTCGTGGAAAATCCCATTTTTTTGGAATCATAAAGAAAAATTTTCAACATTTGAAAAACAAGTCGATGAAAAAACGTTTCGTTTCTTGACATGGACGTTACCGATTCGCTATGAAAAAGTAGTGTGGCACGAAAAAGAAATCGCTGTTCGTGAATATTCATACGATCAAGCAAGGAAAGTGGCGAAACAAATCGCGCGTGAACAGTTAAAGCGACAGCTGCCTTCGGATGCGACCATCCAAGGTGAAAAAGTTTTGCATGAGACGAAGGAGAATGGTAAAGTAAAAGTAGAAATGCATTACCAAGTCATTGAAAACATTGCGACACCACAACCAATTATTCAAGGAGACTGAGGAATGTCGGAACAGTTTGTCACGATTTATCCTAACGTACAAAATGCAGATGAAGCGCTCGCTTTATTTGGTACGCACGATGTTCATTTAAAGCGCATTGAGCAAGAGCTCGGTGTTTCAATTGTGACGCGCGGAGAAGCGATAAGCGTGTCAGGAAGCAAGCAACATGTTGAGCTTGTTGATGAATTGCTTCGCCATTTGTTACTTGTTATTCGTAAAGGTATTGTGATTAGCGAACGAGATGTGCTTTATGCACTACAAATGGCGAAAAACGGAACAATTTCTTACTTCGTTGAACTGTACAACGAAGAAATTGGAAAAAACGCGAAAGGAAAAGCGATTCGTGTCAAAACGCTCGGTCAGCGTCAATACGTATCGGCTATCCAGCGCCACGACTTAATTTTTGGTATCGGGCCAGCAGGAACAGGAAAGACGTATTTAGCGGTTGTGATGGCTGTACAGGCATTGAAAAACGGACAAGTTAAGCGGATTATTTTAACGCGTCCGGCTGTGGAAGCGGGCGAAAATTTAGGCTTTTTGCCGGGAGATTTAAAGGAGAAAGTTGATCCTTATTTACGTCCGCTTTACGATGCGCTTCATGACGTGCTCGGTCATGAGCATACGCAACGATTGATTGAACGCGGTGCCATTGAAATTGCTCCGCTTGCCTATATGCGCGGTAGAACGTTAGATGATGCGTTCGTCATTTTAGACGAGGCGCAAAATACAACGCCTTCGCAAATGAAAATGTTTTTAACACGTCTTGGTTTTGGTTCAAAAATGGTCATTACCGGCGATATTTCGCAAGTCGATTTGCCAAAAGGTGTTCGTTCTGGGCTTGCGATTGCAAAAGATATCTTAACGAATGTAAACGGAATTTCATTCGTCTTTTTGGAGCAAGCTGATGTTGTACGCCATCCGCTTGTCGGCAAAATTATCGCCGCATATGAAGATGCTGGAATGTAAATGCGACCCGCACTCATGTGGGTCCTTTTTGCACTTTAACGGAGAGAGGGAAGAGTATGTTAATTATTGATTTTATCGATGAAACGAATGAGATGACCGAAGAGCAGATTAATCTCATTGAGCAATTATTGCAACACGCTGCAAAAGAGGAGCATGTGCCAGATGATGCAGAAGTAAGTGTCACATTTGTGGATAATGAAAAAATTCGCGAAATTAATCGCGATTATCGTGGAAAAGATCAGCCGACCGATGTTATTTCGTTCGCCCTTGAAGAGATGGGTGAAGAAGAAATTGAAATTGTCGGTATAGATGTACCACCTGTGCTTGGAGATATTATTATTTCCGTTCCAAAAGCGCGTGAGCAGGCAGAACAATACGGTCATTCGTTTATGCGCGAACTCGGTTTTCTAGCTGTACACGGTTTTTTACATTTACTCGGTTACGATCATGAAACGGAAGAAGAAGAAAAAGTGATGTTTGCAAAACAAGAACAATTATTACAACAGTTCGGTTTAACGAGATGATCGATCGTGCGTTGGAAACGATTTGTCGCTAGCGTATGGTATGCTTTAAATGGGGTTCGTCTTGCGGTTTGTTATGAGCGAAATATGCGCATTCATCTCGTAGCCGCGATTATCGTGATCGTCGCTGCAGCGGTATTTCGCGTTTCGAAAATGGAATGGCTTGTGTTGCTGATAACGATCGGTATCGTTATCAGCTTGGAAATTGTCAATAGCGCAATAGAACGGGCGGTCGATTTAGTGACGGATGAGTATCAACCATTGGCAAAGGAAGCAAAAGACTTAGCAGCTGGTGCCGTACTTGTTTTTGCTTTTCTTTCTATCATCATCGGTATTTCCATTTTTTTGCCTTATTTGCATGTATTTTTTAAAAATTCTTTACATTTTCATAAATAGTAGTGAAATCGCGTTCATATTTTGGTAAAATAAAAATCAAGCATAACTTTATGCGATGGAGGTTTTTATGATTCAGGAAGGATATAAATCAGGATTCGTGGCAATTATCGGACGACCAAATGTAGGGAAATCTACATTTTTAAATCGCGTCATCGGGCAAAAAATTGCGATTATGAGCGATAAACCGCAAACGACGCGCAATAAAATTCAAGGTGTATACACAACAGATGACGCACAAATCATTTTCATTGATACGCCAGGCATTCATAAGCCGAAACATAAGCTTGGCGACTTTATGGTGAAAGTAGCGCAAAGCGCGTTGCAAGAAGTTGATTTAATTTTATTTATGGTGAATGCTGCAGAAGGGCTCGGTCGCGGTGACGAGTTTATTATTGAACGTTTAAAACAAGTACAAACGCCAGTGTTTTTAGTCATTAATAAAATTGATGAAGTGCATCCTGATGATCTATTACCGCTGATTGAGCAATATCGCTCACTCCATTCGTTTGCCGAAGTCATTCCTATTTCAGCGTTGCAAGGAAATAACGTAGAAACATTGTTGCGGCAAATTAAAAACTACTTACCTGAAGGACCGCAGTATTATCCTGCGCATCAAGTGACAGATCACCCGGAGCGATTTATTATCGCCGAATTTATTCGTGAAAAAGCGCTTCATTTAACGCGCGAAGAAGTACCACATTCCATTGCAGTTGTCATCGATTCGATTGAACGTCGGGAAAATAGCGATACTGTATATGTGGCGGCGACAATTATCGTTGAACGCGATTCGCAAAAAGGAATTATTATTGGCAAACGCGGTCAAATGTTAAAGGAAATCGGTCAACGTGCACGTGCTGATATCGAAGCGCTACTCGGTTCGAAAGTGTTTTTAGAGTTATGGGTGAAGGTACAAAAAGATTGGCGTAATAAAATGGCACAGTTGCGAGACCTTGGCTATCGTGAAGATGAATATTAATGCTGTAAAATTTTAAATAACATCGTGACAGCGACAAACGGACAAACTACAGGTGAGCTGCTCAATCACCGTCAACTAACGAGAGAAAGGTGTGATTCGATGCTCGATTTTACCTGGAAGCTATTCAGTCAAACAGGAAATATTGACACGTATCTTTTGTTTAAGGAGCTAGAACGTGAAACGAAAGAGCAGGCGAGCGATTCCATGTATCATTTAAGTGAACGAGATTACCACGTCCTGTAACTTTGGAAGGTTATGTTATATGTTTGAAAAATGCGAAGGAATTGTCATTCGAACAATTGATTATGGAGAGACGAATAAAATCGTTACAATATTTACGCGCGAATGGGGGAAGGTTGCTGCGATGGCACGTGGAGCAAAAAAGCCGAGCAGCCGCCTTTCTTCTGTCACGCAAATATTTACATACGGTATATTTTTAATTCAAAAAAGTCGCGGGGTTGGAAGCTTGCATCAAGGGGAATTGCTTTCAACGATGCGCCATATACGTGAAGATATTTTTTTAACAGCATACGCTTCATACATTGTCGAATTGACGGATAAAGCAACAGAAGAAAGACGTCCGAATCCATATTTATTTGAACTTCTTTTACAAACGCTCACATATATGAACGAAGGACTCGATGCGGAAGTGTTGACGTATATATACGAGATGAAGCTGCTTCCGGTATTCGGGCTATATCCGAAGTTAGACGGCTGTGCCATTTGCGGAGAAAAAGAAGGGACGTTTGCTTTTTCGATTGCACAAGGAGGATTTTTGTGTCACCGCTGTTTTGAGCACGATCCACACCGCATTCCGATGACCCCATCGGTTTTAAAATTACTTCGCCTTTTTTACTACGTCGATTTGTCTCGCATCGGTCAAATCGCTGTCAAATCGGAAACGAAACAACAAATAAAAACGATTATTGCATCTTATTACGACGAATATTCGGGCCTTTCGCTGAAGACGAAACGTTTTTTACAGCAACTACATACGTTAGACGGTAAAAGCGGACAAATATAGCGTTGTCCGCTTCCCACTTTTGTTTGCAAAATACGAAGATGAATTATAATATGATGTTATAATGTAGCCTATTGTAAGGTGGTGAGCGACAATCGAACTCAATAAACGTCAAGAACAAATTTTGCAAATCGTCAAAGACCACGGCCCGATTACTGGGGAGCATATCGCTGAAAAGCTCAACTTAACACGTGCGACGTTACGTCCGGATTTAGCGATTTTAACGATGGCAGGGTATTTAGAAGCGAGACCTCGTGTTGGCTATTTTTATACAGGAAAAACAGGGACACAGTTGCTTGCTGATAAAATTAAGAAAATGAAGGTGAGCGACTATCAATCCATTCCGGTTGTCATTCATGAAAACATGAGCGTTTATGATGCGATTGTTACGATGTTTTTAGAAGATGTCGGAACGTTGTTTGTTGTGGATGAAGAGTCGCTGCTTGTCGGTGTGCTATCCCGAAAAGATTTGCTGCGCGCCAGCATCGGAAAACAAGAGTTGACGTCTATTCCTGTCAATATCATTATGACGCGAATGCCGAATATTACATTTTGTGAAAAAGATGATTTACTGATTGATGTCGCCCAAAAACTAATTGAAAAACAAATTGATGCGATGCCAGTCGTTAAAAAGGTCGACAAAGGGTATGAAGTCATTGGACGTATTACAAAAACAAACATGACAAAGGTGCTTGTCGCGTTAGCAAAAGAAGACGTGCTTTAAAGGGGGAAAAATATGAGTCAAATCGTATACGTCGTATCCGATTCAGCGGGGGAGACGGCCGAACTCGTTGTGAAAGCAGCAGCGAGCCAGTTTCAAGGAGCGCTCGTTCAATTTCGTCGTGTTCCGTACGTAGAAGATGTTGGAACGCTATCAGAGGTTGTCGCTTTAGCAAAAATGAACCGAGGAATTATCGTCTTTACATTAGTTATACCCGAGATGCGTCAATTTTTATTAGCGGAGGCAGCACGTGAAGGAGTTCCTGTATACGATATTATTGGACCGCTCATTGAACAAATGGAACAACTATTTCAAATGGCACCACGTTGTGAACCAGGTCCTGTTCGTGTATTAGATGAAGACTATTTCCGAAAAATTGAAGCGATCGAATTTGCGGTAAAATATGATGATGGACGTGATCCTCGTGGCATTTTGCGAGCTGATATCGTTTTAATTGGGGTATCGCGCACCTCGAAAACACCACTATCGCAATATTTAGCCCATAAGCGTTTTAAAGTCGCGAACGTGCCGATCGTTCCAGAAGTCGATCCGCCTGAAGAACTGTTTCAAGTGCCGCCTAAAAAATGTTTCGGTCTAAAAATTAGTCCAGAAAAGTTAAATGAAATTCGCCGAGAGCGTTTGAAATCGCTTGGATTAGATGATCGTGCCATTTACGCAAACATTGACCGAATTAAAGAAGAATTACAATATTTTGATGAAATTGTAAAGAAAATTGGTTGTGAAGTTATCGATGTAACAAACAAAGCCGTTGAAGAAACAGCGAATGTCATTATGAATATTATGCGCAAAAGAGAAAAATAAACAGGCGAAGCACAGTCACAACGTGTGATATGTGCTTTTCCTTTTTATAAAAACATTTGTATAGCCAACTAACGTTTTTTATATTATAATAAAAAATTGTGATAAAACAGGTTTAGACTGAACATAGGACGAATAAACTATTTATAGCTAATTGTCAAGTGACAATGCATCGGGATTTTCGACAATATTTTTTTCTTAAAAAGAAGGATTGTTTCGCGCGATGGAGAATAAAAACATACAAAACCGTTGGGGCAAAGCCACACGTTTTGTCGAAATATGTTTGGGGTTGTTGGAATATGGGACAACGCATTCCTGAAGAAACGGTTGAGCACATCCGTCGCTCAGTCGATATTGTAGACATCGTTCAACAGTATGTCTCACTAAAAAAACAAGGACGCAACTACTTTGGGTTATGTCCTTTCCACGGAGAGAAAACACCTTCTTTTTCCGTTTCACCTGAAAAGCAAATTTACCATTGTTTCGGTTGTGGGGCAGGCGGAAATGTGTTTTCATTTTTGATGGAAATTGAAGGGGTTTCTTTTATCGAAGCTGTCAAACGGCTAGCACCACGAGCAAATGTGGATTTGTCGCACATCGTTGATGATCATTTGCCAACTGAGCGAACAGAAACAGCTACGATGATTGCTGCGCATGAGTTGCTAAAAAAGTTTTATCATCATTTGCTTATGCATACAAATGAAGGAGAAGAAGCATTAAACTATTTGCTTCAAAGAGGCTTTACGCGCGAAATCATTGAACAGTTTGAAATTGGCTACGCTTTGCCAACTTGGAATGCGGCTGTCACATTTTTAACAAATAAAGGTTTTTCGCTTCCCCTTATGGAACGGGCAGGGTTAATTGTAAAAAGGTCAGGCGAGGACTCATACTTTGATCGTTTTCGACACCGCATTATGTTTCCGATTCACAATCATCACGGAGAGACGGTTGCTTTCTCAGGAAGGGCGATCGGAAACGAAGAGCCGAAATACTTAAATAGTCCTGAAACACTTATTTTCAACAAACGCAACATTTTATATCACTTCCATGAGGCACGGTTACTGATGCGCCAAAAGCAGCAAGTGGTGTTATTTGAAGGATTTGCGGATGTCATTGCTGCTGTGCAAGCTGGCATTTCCCATGCGGTAGCAACGATGGGAACAGCCTTATCAGAAGAACAGGCACGCATGCTTCGGCGCAACGCTTCATCTGTCATTGTGTGCTACGATGGTGATCGAGCTGGAATAGATGCTGCGCTTCGGGCTTCCGAGACGCTTACGGAAGCTGGTTGTTATGTTAAGGTAGCGATGATACCAGACGGGCTCGATCCTGATGAGTACGTGCGTAAATATGGTGCTGACCGCTTTCGTCATCATGTACTTGACGCGAGCTTATCGCTTACCGCATTTAAGCTAGAATATTTGAAGCGCGGACGTCATTTACAAAATGAAAGCGAACGGCTTCGTTATATTGAAGAAGCAGTCAAAGAAATTAGTCGCTTATCTAATGCTATCGAAGCCGATTATTATTTGCGACAACTAGCGGATGAGTTTTCGATCTCTCTCGATGCGTTACGTGAACAAATGACGCTTCATGGGAAAAAGCAACAAATAGGACGTAAACAAGAGCGCCGTGAAACAGTCATCTTACCTGCGAAGGCGAAATTGCTACCAGCTTTTCAAAAAGCGGAGCGAATGTTAATTGCCCATATGTTGCGCGACAAATCGATCGCATTTACGGTACAAGAGGCGATCGAAGGCGCGTTTAACATCGAGGAGCATCGCGCTATTGCCGCTTATGTATATGCGTTTTACGAAGAAGGACACGAACCCGATGTGAGCTCGTTGCTTGAACGCATTCATGATTCGCAGCTAAAACGCATTGTTACGGAATTGTCGATGATGCCAATTAACGAAAATATTTCATCGGCTGAGTTACAAGATTACATCCAATGCGTGCTCAATTATCCGAAAGAGCAGTTGCTTAAACAAAAAGAAGCAGAGCTGCGTGAAGCTGAACGTCAAAAAGATTATGAGCGCGCGAAACGTATTGCTAGCGAAATGATTGCGATGCGAAGGTCTTTGTATTTTGGAAGGAGGGGAATAAATGGCTGAAAAGTCAACGCATTCCGATTTAACGTTAGAACAAGTAAAAGAACAATTAGTTGAACTAGGTAAAAAACGTGGTGTTCTTACCTATGAAGAAATTGCCGAGCGATTATCCCCGTTTGATCTCGATTCCGATCAAATGGATGAATATTATGAGTATTTAAATGAGCAAGGGATCGAAGTCGTTGGAGAGTCCGATCTAGATGATACAGATTTAGATGATCCAGACTTCGATGATTTAAAAGACGAAGAGTTCGATTTAAACGATTTAAGCGTTCCACCAGGTGTAAAAATTAACGACCCTGTTCGTATGTATTTAAAAGAAATTGGCCGCGTTCCGTTATTGTCGGCAGAGGAAGAAATTGAGTTAGCAAAACGCATTGAGCAAGGTGACGAAGAAGCCAAACGTCGCCTAGCTGAAGCAAACCTTCGCCTTGTTGTGAGCATTGCAAAACGGTATGTCGGTCGTGGTATGCTCTTTCTTGACTTAATTCAAGAAGGGAATATGGGCTTAATTAAAGCGGTCGAAAAATTTGATTACCGCAAAGGATATAAATTCAGCACATATGCAACATGGTGGATTCGCCAAGCAATTACGCGGGCGATTGCTGACCAAGCACGCACGATCCGTATTCCTGTTCATATGGTTGAGACAATTAATAAGCTTATTCGCGTTCAGCGCCAGCTTTTACAAGACTTAGGACGCGAGCCATCTCCAGAAGAAATTGCAGAAGAGATGGATTTAACGCCAGAAAAGGTGCGCGAGATTTTAAAAATTGCTCAAGAACCTGTGTCGCTTGAAACGCCAATTGGTGAAGAAGATGATTCACATTTAGGCGATTTTATTGAAGATCAAGATGCGACATCTCCAGCCGAACACGCCGCGTATGAACTATTGAAAGAACAGCTTGAAGACGTATTAGATACGCTAACAGATCGGGAAGAGAATGTGCTTCGTCTTCGCTTTGGCCTTGATGACGGACGCACGCGAACGCTCGAAGAAGTCGGAAAAGTGTTTGGCGTCACGCGCGAACGCATTCGTCAAATTGAAGCAAAAGCGTTGCGGAAACTGCGTCATCCAAGCCGAAGCAAACGTTTAAAAGACTTTTTAGAATAACCGTTTACAAGAAATAGTTTACTTCTTACAATGGAAGTAAGCTATTTCTTTATTTAGGAAGGAATGCGTATTCAATGGAACAAAAACGAAAAGAAATCATTATCAATGAAATTAAATATTGGAAACAAACGCGATTGCTACCAGAACAATATTGCGACTTTTTGCTTGCGCTGTATACAGAAGGGAATCGTGACGATGTTGAACAGCCAACGAAGCAAGTTCCGGCATGGGCCATTCGAGTGACGATGATAATGATCGGTGTCTTTCTGCCGTTTGCCCTTCTTGTCATTTATTTTACTGAATTGTCGTTCGTTTTGCAAACGCTCATTTTGTCACTTTTTGTCATAATTTGTTTTATGACCGTTCGTTTTTTTGTACAACATAAAATGCTCACTCATATCGCTCTCATTGTGGGTGCTTTGTCGCTTCTTCTTCTTTCGATTCGCGTATCAGATATTTTCTTTTCTGAAAGCACGAGTGCGTTAGCGATCACAGTCATGTGTAATTGTTTTGTTTGGTTGTTGATCGGTTGGCGTTTTTCGCTCATGTATTTTGTCATTTCGGGCGTTGTTGGCATCATTCTTCTTTTTTCTTCATTTTTCGTTTAAAAAAATTACATACAGGGCTTTTCCTTTATGGGAATTTAAAGTACAATAAAATTGTTTGTAACGTTTTCATTTTGAAAAACATGCTTTATTACATAAGGGAGGGTAAAGTATGAATCGTAATCCATTAATCCCATTTGTACTCATTATGGTGATGGGAATTGGACTCATTTTCTTTCTGTCTGTGAAAGGCCTCGGAGATATGGAAGAAGTTGCGAAAGAGAAAGAAGACGGCGCAAAGACAGAAGAGACAGCTACTGCGGGTCCAGAAGATATTTACAAAAAAAGCTGTGTAGCATGTCACGGTGCTAACTATGAAGGTGGCGTTGGTCCAGCATTAAAAGGTGTCGGGGATCGTTTATCTGTTGACCAAATTAAAGAAGTCATCACAAACGGTCGCGGAAGCATGCCAGGTGGATTAGTTCCTGCAGACCAAGCGGACGCAATGGCAAAATGGCTTTCTGAATTAAAATAAACGAAGCGAAAAAGTCCCTTTACTTCGGTGAAGGGATTTTTCGTTTTTTGCAAAACATGATAAACTGAAGAAAAAAGTGTGGTGATGTTTGTGAACGAATTACAGCTATCTAAACGGTTACAAACGGTCGCGTCATTTATTCCAAAAGGAAGTGTACTAGCAGATATTGGCTCAGACCATGCATATTTGCCGTGTTATGCGTATTTGCACGGATACATAACAAAAGCAATTGCGGGTGAAGTGGCAGATGGACCGTTTCGTTCTGCAAAGCAACAAGTCGAAAAGAGCGGGCTTTCTCACGTCATTTCCGTTCGCAAAGGAGACGGTCTACAAGTTGTAGCGCCTAATGAAGTAGATTGTATAACAATAGCCGGAATGGGAGGAACGCTCATCTCGAACATTTTAGAAAATGGAAAAGAGAAGTTAGAAGCTGTAAAACGTCTTATTTTACAGCCAAATGTCGGTGCACATATCGTAAGACAATGGCTACTAAATAATGAATGGGAATTAATTGATGAGCGCATCTTGGAAGAGGATGGGCAAATATACGAAGTGCTTGTTGCAGAACGTGGTGATCCTTCTCGTCCGTACACCCAACTTCATGTGGAGCTGTTGCTCGGTCCGTTTTTATTGAAAGAGCGAAATGAAGTGTTTAGGAAAAAATGGGATATGGAAATGAAACATTGGCAGAATGTCATCGAGCAATTGAAGTATGCGAAAACGGACGAGGCGATCAAAAAGAAGCAACAATTTCTCGAAACATTGCAGATGGTAGAGGAGGCTTTAAAACGATGAAAACGCCAAACGGATATGAAATCATCCAGTTGTTTGAGCAGTTTGCTCCAAAACATTTAGTGATGGAAGGCGATAAAATCGGATTACAAATCGGTACGTTAAACAAGCCGATTCATCGTATTATGATTACGTTAGATGTATTAGAACATGTTGTCGATGAAGCGATTGAACATGAGATCGATTTAATTATTGCGCATCATCCACCGATTTTTCGACCGCTCAAACATATTGTGACCGATCAGCCGTATGGGCGCATGATTGAAAAGTGTATTAAACATAATATTGCTATTTATGCTGCACATACAAATTTAGATATTGCCAAAGGTGGTGTAAACGATTGGCTCGCTGAAGCATTGCAATTACAAAACGTAGATGTGCTCGTTCCAACATATGAAGAGCCGTTAAAAAAGCTCGTTGTATATGTGCCACGCACACACGCAGATGCGGTGCGCAAAGCCATTGGTGATGCCGGTGCGGGACATATCGGAAACTATAGCCATTGTACATTCAATAGCGAAGGAATGGGAACGTTTTTACCAGAAGAAGGAGCAAATCCGTTTATTGGTCAACAAGGGAAGTTAGAAACAGTAGAAGAAGTACGTATCGAAACGATTGTTCCTGCACGTTTGCAACGAAAAGTCATTCAAGCGATGTTACAAGCTCATCCGTATGAAGAAGTAGCGTACGACGTATATCCGCTTGACAATAAAGGGACGACATATGGACTTGGTCGAATTGGGACATTAAGTGAAGAGATGACGTTACAGCAATTTGCACAACATGTGAAAACATCGTTGCGCGTGCCGACAGTTCGTGTCGTTGGGGAGTTAACAAATCGCGTTCGGAAAGTAGCTGTTATCGGTGGAGACGGAAATAAATATATTCATCAAGCGAAAATGAGCGGTGCTGATGTGTATGTGACAGGTGACTTATATTATCATGTCGCACATGATGCGTTAATGCTTGGTTTAAACGTTGTTGATCCTGGGCATCACGTCGAAAAGGTGATGAAAGAAGGAGTTGCAAACGTATTAAAAACGATGTGTGCACAACAAAAATTTGATATCGATATATATGTATCACAAGCCAATACAGAGCCGTTTACGTTCATATAAAAAAGAGGCTTATTCGCCTCTTTTTTTCACTTTTGGTAAAATTTTTGTAAGCGGTACTTTTCGTTCGCGTTTCCATGTTTCAGGATTGTTTGGATCGAATTGCTCTAAAAAGTCGATGACTTCTTTTGTAATTGGCGTTGGTGTAGATGCTCCGGCAGTAACCGCTACTTTTTTTGCATCTTTAATCCATTCGATGTCGATTTCGGTTACATCTGCAACACGATACGCTTTCGTTCCGGCAATCTGTTCCGATACTTGTGCGAGTCGATTCGAGTTATTGCTTCTTGGGTCACCGACAACGATCGTCACATCCGCTTCTTTCGCTTGTTCGGCGACCGCCTCTTGCCGCACTTGCGTCGCTAAACAAATTTCACGATGCATCTCGACATGAGGATATTTTTCTTTTACTTTTTCCATAATATGTGCCACGTCCCATTGGCTCATTGTCGTTTGGTTTGTCACAATAATGCGTTTCGATTGAATATCCAGTTGTTCTACATCCTCAGGCGTTTCAATTAAATGGACAGCATGTGGAGCAACGCCAATTGCCCCTTCAGGCTCAGGGTGTCCCTTTTTTCCGATGTATATAACTTCGTATCCGTTCGCTACTTTTTCGCGAATTAAATCATGTGTTTTAGTGACATCTGGGCATGTGGCATCAATGGTGACAAGTCCTTTTTCTCTCGCTCGTTGTTTTACTTCAGGTGAAACGCCGTGAGCGGTGAAAATGACTGTGCCATGATCGATGTTTTCTAAAATTTCAAGTCGATTTGGCCCGTCAAGTGTAATAATTCCTTCTTCTTCAAACGCGTCCGTTACATGTTTATTATGAACGATCATACCTAAAATGTAGATCGGTCTTGGCAACGTCGGATCGAGCGCAGCGTTGCGGGCGATGACCATCGCATCAACGACTCCGTAACAATATCCGCGTGGCGTAATTTTAATGACTTCCATATGGATCGCTCCTTCTTGGCGTGTTTGTCGTCTTCATTATATAAAAGAAGAAGCGAACATACAAAAGTTAAATATATAGTTTCGGAACAGATTTCCCTTTTTCATCCGTTTGTTGTTGTTTTCGTTCCTTTATTGTTGGAACGGGGCGTTGTTTTCTCGGCATTTTTTGCTCCATTTGCTTCTCTGTTGTTGCTGCACTTGTTGCATTGGCTGTTTCAGTTGTTTCGTTTATGTTGTCAGATTGTTTCAATTCACGAAAAATTCGCATCATCGATGGTACGCTTTTAATGAGTGGACCGTATTGTTGCACCATCGGGGTAATCGTTTGGACCATGTTTAACATTTTTTGTACATTTGTTAACATCGAATCAATGCTCGGTAATGCTCCTTGAGCACCGAAAGCTTGTGTAGGCAGTTGGCTGCCGAACAATCGTGAAAACATGCCTCCTTGTGCTTGCCGCATCATTGGTTGTTGCCACATAGATGGCATCGGTGGACGTGAAGGTGGAAACATAAATGGACGTCGCAATGAAGTTCCTCCTCTCTTTATGTGTTGTGCTTATTTATCTATATTACGATATGCAAGAAAGCTCATATAGTTGAATGAACGGTTGATGTTCGTATATAATATGTAACTGGTCTATTTTTTTATTGAACTGAGAAAGGGGATGAGAAACGATGTTCGAGCGTTTTCCGTTTCATCCGTTTATTATAGAGGCGATTCAACATTTAAAATTCCATAAACCGACACCGATTCAAGAGCGTGTCATTCCAGCCGTGTTGCGTGGTGAAAGCGTCATCGGCCAGTCGCAAACGGGAACAGGAAAGACACATGCTTATTTGTTGCCGATCATTCAGCGCATTGATCCGCGTGTAGCTGAAGTACAGGCGGTCATTACTGCACCGACGCGTGAATTGGCAACGCAAATTTATCATGAAGTGTTAAAAATCACAAAGTTTTGTCCGAATGATCACCGCATTACAGCCCGTTGTTTTGTTGGCGGAACAGATAAGTTGCGTTCGATTGAAAAGCTGAAAACACAACCTCATCTTGTCATTGGTACACCGGGGCGCATTGATGATCTTGTTCGCGAACAAGCGTTATTTGTTCATACTGCCCGCATGCTCGTCGTTGACGAAGCGGATGTGATGCTTGATATGGGGTTTATTGCAGATGTCGATCGCGTCGCGGGTCGTATGCCTGAAGATTTACAAATGCTCGTCTTTTCTGCTACTGTTCCAGAGAAGTTGAAGCCGTTTTTGAAAAAGTATATGGAGAACCCGACTCATATTCATATCTCCCCAAAACAGATCGCAGCACCAACGATTGAACATATTTTAATTCCGCTTCGTCATCGCGACCGTTTGCAGCTTTTACATGACGTGTTAGTGAGCTACAACCCATATTTAGCGCTTGTGTTTGTCAATACAAGAAAAACAGCTGACGAGGTGGCGAACGACTTAATTGATAAAGGATTAAAAGTAGGTGTGTTACACGGAGATTTATCACCACGTGAACGGAAAAAAATGATGAAAGCGATTCGTGATTTACAATTTCAATATATTGTTGCAACTGATTTAGCGGCGCGCGGAATTGACATTGAAGGCGTCAGTCACGTCATTAACTATGAATTGCCGTCAGACCTAGATTTTTACGTTCATCGCGCTGGGCGAACAGGACGTGCCGGTTATGAGGGGATTGCTGCAACGATTTATGAAGCATCCGATCAACATGCGTTAGTTAAGTTAGAAAAGAAAGGGATTCATTTTCTCCATCGTGATTTGCGTCAAGGTGAATGGATCGAGCTTGATGCATGGAACGGACGGAAAAAAGAGAAAAAAGTCGATGAAGTGGAACAACTCGTTG
The DNA here is from genome assembly GCF_022030075.1 of Anoxybacillus sp. LAT27. NCBI lineage: Bacteria > Bacillati > Bacillota > Bacilli > Caryophanales > Anoxybacillaceae > Anoxybacillus > Anoxybacillus sp. LAT27. The sequence goes on along the minus strand of NZ_JAIWYK010000440.1, from coordinate 209,390 downwards.
AAAAAATAGCGAAAAAACAAAAGAAAGTAAAACCAGGATATAAGAAAAAATTGCGAGAGCAGTTAAAAAAACAAAGAGCGAAAAAGAAATAAGGGAGAGAAGAACGTGTTAAAAATTGGTTCGCACGTATCAATGAGCGGAAAAGAGATGTTGCTAGCCGCGAGTAAAGAGGCGGTATCGTATGGGGCAAATACGTTTATGATTTATACCGGAGCGCCACAAAACACGAGACGGAAACCAATCGAACAGCTAAACATTGAAAAAGGACTTGCCCATATGAAGGAACATGGGATTGATGAAATTGTTGTACATGCCCCGTACATTATTAATATCGGCAATACAATTAACGTTGATACATTTTCTCTAGGTGTTTCTTTTTTGCGTTCAGAAATTGAACGAACGGAAGCGATTGGTGCTAAGCAGCTTGTTCTTCATCCGGGAGCGCACGTTGGCGCAGGTATTGAAGCAGGAATTGAAAAAATTATTGAAGGATTAAACGAAGTAATTACAACTGACCAACAAGTACAAATTGCTTTAGAAACGATGGCGGGAAAAGGGTCAGAATGTGGAAGTCGTTTTGAAGAGTTAGCGAAAATCATTGACGGTGTGACACATAACGACAAATTGTCTGTCTGCTTTGACACGTGCCACACGCACGATGCCGGGTACGATATTGTTCATGATTTTGATGGAGTATTAGATGAATTCGATCGCATTATTGGGCTTGATCGTCTCAAAGTATTGCACATTAATGATAGTAAAAATGCTTGTGGAAGCCGTAAAGACCGTCATGAAAATATCGGCTTTGGTTATATCGGTTTCGATGCGCTCAATTATATAGTGCATCACCCACAGCTTACGCACGTGCCAAAAATTTTAGAAACGCCATATGTCGGTGAGAAAACGTCTGCGAAGCCGCCATATAAATTCGAAATTGCTATGTTGCGTGCACAACAATTCGATCCAAATGTTCGTGAAAAAATTGTTGAGTAGAAGGCTGTCATCGGCAGCCTTCTTACTGTATAAATTGACGAATGAACTCATTGGCTTGCTTGGCGAGTTGTGGTGATGTACGATAAGCGAGTTCGCGAATCCAATTTTTTCTCGCTTGTTCGTTAAACACATCAATCGTTTTCTCGCGCATCATTTGAACAATCGTTTCCGCATCTTTTGGCGAAAGTGAAACGTTATATTCTTTTGCATATGTCATTAACTCGTTTGCGGTGATGGATTTCATTTTATGTTGGACGATTTTATGATATACATTCACGTAACATCCCTCCTTGTTTACGATATGAGCGGGAAAAGGAAGGTGTGCAATGATATAATAAAATAGATGAAGGGGGAGATTTGGATGAAAAGACAACATAAAAAAGAGACGATTAGCCATTTGTTGTATCGTCTTGTGATGATGACGATTGGTGCCACGCTTGCAGCGGTATCCATCGAGCTGTTTTTAGTGCCAAATGAAATTATTGACGGTGGGATAATCGGTATTTCCCTTATTCTTGATCGCATTCTTCCAAATTACGCATGGTTGAACTTTGCGACACTTGTCGTTTTGTTGAATACACCATTTATGTATTTTGGTTATAAACAGATCGGAAAAACGTTCATGCTTTCCTCACTTTATTCCATCGTTGTGTTAGCTGTGATGGAACGATTGTTTCACCATGTATCTCCATTTACAACAGATTCCATTTTAGCTACAGTATTTGGCGGAGCGATTCTTGGTGCGGGTGTGGGACTTGTTATTCGTCATGGAGGTTCGTTAGATGGAACAGAAATTTTAGGTATTTTAATGACGAAAAAATTGCCGTTTTCTGTCGGTGAGTTTGTTATGTTTACAAACATTTTTATTTTTACATGGGCTGCGTTTGTATTCGGACCGAAGCAAGCGATGTACTCTGTTTTAACTTATTATATCGCTTTTAAGACGATTGATACGGTTATTCAAGGGTTAGATGAAACAAAGGCAGTTTTGATCGTATCAGACCGTTATGAAGAAGTGTCGGATGCCATTTTAAATCGACTCGGACGCGGGACGACAAAGTTGATGGGAAAAGGCGGATATACGGACGAGCAAAAAGAAGTCATTTATGCGGTCGTGACACGTTTAGAAGTGACGAAGCTGAAGTCGATTGTATACGAAATTGACGAAAATGCTTTTATTACCATTATGAACACACAAGAAGTACGTGGGGCGAAATTTAAGTCTGCTATTCATTAATGAAAATAAATGCGCTATACTATGAATCGTAATCATTTTGAATTAAGGTGGTCAAACGATGGACGATATTTTGCGTGTTGAAGATGTTTCATTTCGGTATGATGATGAAGATGTATTGCAACATATTAATTTTCGCATTCCAAAAGGCGCGTTCGTCGGTTTAGTTGGTCCGAATGGGTCAGGGAAATCGACATTGTTAAAATGTGTTTTACGATTGTTAAAACCACAAACGGGGCGAATTTTTTTGTTCGGCACGTCGATTGAGCAGTTTAAAGATTGGCATAAAATCGGTTTTGTATCTCAAAAAGCAAACAGTTTTAATACTGGATTTCCTGCAACCGTATATGAAGTTGTCGCAAGCGGTTTAACAGGAAAGCTCGGCTTGTTTCGTCGGTTAAGTAAAAAGGACGAAAAAGCGGTATATGAAGCGATTGATGCAGTTGGCATGAGCCCATTTATCCGGCGTAATATCGGTGAACTGTCGGGCGGTCAACAACAACGTGTGTTTATCGCTCGGGCTATCGTATCGCAACCAGAGTTTTTAATTTTAGATGAACCGACTGTCGGGGTTGATGTACATCATGTGCAAAGTTTTTACGATATGCTTGACCGATTAAATAAACAACATCATATGACGTTGCTTCTTGTTACTCATGATATCGGAACAATTACGGAAAAGGTGACGCATGTTGCATGTTTAAACAAACATTTACATTTTCATGGTAGTGTGCAGCAGTTTGCACAGTTAAAAACAGAAGATGTCGCATCCTTTTATGGACATCATCTTCATTTACTTGCTCACGACCATGCGTAGAAAGGGGGGTGTGTATGTTAGAAGCTTTATTTCAATATGAGTTTTTACAAAACGCGTTTGTTGTCGGTGTATTGATCGGATTTATTGCCCCACTTTTAGGTGTGTTCATTGTCGTCCGAAGGTTATCGCTTATTGCTGATGCGTTAAGCCATGTCACACTAGCAGGAATTGCAGCAAGCTTACTTGTGCAAAAAAAATTTTTTACGTTTGCAACATTAAACCCGATTTATATTGGCATGGCCTTTTCTGTTGTCGGTTCGTTATTTATTGAAAAACTGCGTACGGTATATAAACATTATCAAGAATTGGCGATTCCAATCATTTTATCAGGAGGGATCGGTTTAAGCGTTATTTTCATTTCGCTTGCGGATGGTTTTAATACTGATTTGTTTTCATATTTATTCGGAAGTGTAAGCGCAGTAAGCCGAGCGGACGTATGGACGATTAGCATCATTTTTTTCATTGTGCTTACTGTCATTTTTCTATTTTATAAAGAATGGTTTATTTTGTCATTTGACGAAGAATATGCACAAGCATCGGGAGTAAAAGTAAAGTCGCTCCATTTTGTTTTCATTGTGTTAGTCGCTCTCGTCATTGCTGCGTCGATGCGAATTGTCGGCATTTTGCTCGTTTCGTCACTCATGACGCTTCCTGTTGCCGCAAGTATTCGAATAGCGAAAGGATTTAAACAGGCGTTATGGTTTTCCGTTTTGTTCGGTGAATTTGCTGTCATTGTTGGACTATTTCTTTCCTATTACTTAAACTTAGCTCCCGGTGGAACAATTGTTTTGCTAGCGGTTTGCATATTAATCGCATCAATCATGTGGAAAAAATGGAAGAGAGGATGAAAAAGCGTGAACGTTTCTGAAGCGCTACGATTAATGAAAGAAAAGGGGTTTAAGTATACAGGGAAGCGCGAGGAAATGCTTGAATTGTTTGCGAAAACAGATAAATATTTAACTGCAAAAGATGTGCTTGATGTGATGAAAGATCGGTATCCCGGACTTAGTTTTGATACTGTTTATCGCAACTTGGCACTATTCGTTGAGCTCGGTATTTTAGAAATGACTGAGCTATCTGGAGAAAAGCACTTTCGGTTTACATGCAACATGAGCCATCACCACCACCATTTTATTTGCATGACGTGTGGCAAAACGAAAGAACTTGTCACATGTCCGATGAATGAATTAGCGGAAGACTTGCAAGGATACGCCATTTCAGGACATAAATTTGAAGTGTACGGCACGTGTCCGATGTGTCAACAACAAGCTGACGTGTAATGTCAGCTTGTTGTTGTAAGCAATTTTTCTACTTGTTGTTTTGCTTCGTGCCAGTTGTATACACGAATGACGTTGTTAGGGATAGGACCGCGGTTATACGGAGTATCAAATAAAATGACAGGGATCATGCATTGTTCCGCAATGTCGCACGCGTTATCGTATTTATCTTCAAAAAAAATGTCGATGTTGTATTTTTTCACAGCCTCAATTTTATTGTGCGAACCGATAAGTTCAATATGATGATAATGAACGCCTTGTTGTTGAAACCATTTTTCTGTTATTTCATATAAGTGACGACCTCGTGCACTAATGTAATATAGCTCATATTCATCTTTCCAGCTATTAATGACCTCTAATGCTCCGTTCGCAAGAGGAGCTTCGCTATAAATGATCGGCTCATATCGTTCCATCCATTCGTTCAGTTCTTCTTCTGTCGTATCTAAAAAAGGAACTAAATCGTAGTCAGTAATATCATCGAGCGTTAAATTTTTTCGGAATGATTTGTTTAAATATGGAATAAACGTACTTGGACATGTGACTGTTCCATCAATATCGATTCCAAATCGTCGCTTGATCATTGTTTGTTCATCCTTTCATGTCGGGTGCTTCTTGCCCATTATAACATTGACATAAAGTAACATCTATAATGACGTATCGCTTATTGCATAATAATAGTGCTCCTCATTTTACGAAAGCGAGGGAATTGTCATGGACAATGAGCGTCAAACGTATGACAACGCACGAATAGATACGGTTCCAAACATTGAGCAAGATTTTATGGAAGAAACAGCAGGTGAAATTGCTGAGCCGATTCGATTTTCTGACCGAGAAGTAGAGCGTGAAGAAAACGGTCGGGGGATAGGTTGGCTTGCACTTGCTTTATCGATTGTTTCTCTTTTCCTTATGCCAGTCATTATGGGGGCGGCCGGCATTATTTTCGGATTTATCGCTCGCCGTCGAGGAGCGGAAACGTTAGGAGCGTGGGCGATTGGAATTGGTGCTGTCTCCATCATTTTAAGCTTTTTCGTCCGATTTTGGTAAATAAGAGGGGAATGTCCCCTCTTATTTTTGTTTCCCTTTCGAGGCATATTCTTCCGCCAATTTATCGATTTCTTTTTTCAGCTCTTCCACCATTGTCTCTTCAGGTACTTTACGAACGATTTTCCCGTGGCGGAACAATAATCCTTCTCCACGTGCCCCTGCGATGCCGATGTCAGCTTCGCGCGCTTCTCCGGGCCCATTTACTGCGCAGCCGAGAACTGCTACTTTAATCGGTGCTTTAATTTGGGCAATATACTCTTCAATTTCATTTGCAATGCTAATTAAATCAATTTCGATTCGCCCGCACGTCGGACAAGAAATTAACGTTGCAGCGTTCGCCGCAAGACCGAATGCTTTCAACAACTCGCGAGCCACTTTTACTTCTTCGACAGGATCAGCGCTAAGGGATACCCGTACGGTGTTACCAATTCCTTTACTTAAAATCGCACCAAGTCCCGCAGCACTTTTTACCGTTCCTGCGAATAACGTACCCGATTCCGTAATCCCAAGGTGTAACGGATAGTCAAATGCACGAGCGGCTTTTTCGTATGCTTCAATCGCTAAACGAACGTCGGAAGCTTTTAATGACACGATAATGTCTTGAAAATCGAGGTCTTCTAAAATGCGAATATGATGCAGAGCGCTTTCGACCATCCCATCTGCAGTAGGATAGCCGTATTTTTCTAAAATGCGCTTTTCAAGTGAACCGGCGTTGACCCCGATGCGAATCGGTACGCCACGTTCTTTCGCTGCTTTAACGACCGCTTCAACTTTTTCGCGTTTCCCGATATTTCCTGGATTAATGCGAATTTTATCCGCCCCGTTTTCAATCGCTTTTAAAGCAAGGCGATAATCAAAATGAATATCGACAACGAGTGGAATATTAATGCGCTTTTTTATTTCAGCAATCGCATCTGCTGCTCTTTCATCTGGGCAAGCGACGCGAACAATTTGGCATCCAGCTTCTTCAAGTCGATGAATTTGGGCAACAGTCGCATCGACGTCATGCGTTTTTGTTGTCGTCATGCTTTGAATGACAACCTCATTATTCCCGCCAATTGTAATGTTTCCAACACGAACAGGGCGGGTTTTCGAACGATGAATGATTTCACTCACGCGTCAATCGCTCCTTTAACGTATTAATCAAATCATTTTTTATTGTAGCAATGTTTCTTATTTGTTGACAACGTTTTTGCTATTTCTGTTTATAGAGTGGAATACGATACGTTTTGCCAGCTTGAAGGGAATGCGCATTTACATGTGGATTGAGCGCTTGAAAATCAGTAATGAGTTGATCGATGGGTACGGGCAATTTACCATTCATTTCACGTTCGATAATGGAGAGGAGCGTATCGCCACGTTGGACGGTTATTTCGCGATAAGGTAATTCGTTCGTCCGCTTGTTCGTTTTTTCCGCACGAATCGTATGAATCGTTCCGTCTGTTACATCATGGTAAGCAATCGCACATATAGCAATGAAGATAAGAAGGGTAACTACTTTTTTCATCCTATTTCCCCACCTGTCGTTCTTCTTTCTTCATGCATATGGCTTGTCCTTATCATATATGCACAAAAATTACACTTCTTTTACATCACTTCACATTTGTTTAACATCCCATTCATATTTTTTTAGTATTCTTTGTCTGTATTTGTCGAAGGGGGGATGTGCCGTGCCATTGAAAAATATAAAACCGCATATAAGAATATTTCGTATTCAACCATCACCGAAAGTAAAACAATGGTTATTAAAAATGAGTTTACAAAACCGTCTATTCATTTTATTTTTTAGTGTTCTAATTACTTCGCTTAGCATTGTGGGGATGATTGCTTATCATCAGGCGAAAGAAACGACCGTAAAAGCGATTGAAGACCGTCTTGAAAGAGAAGCGACGATGATGTTTGAAGTGGCACGCAATCTTATGTATATTCATGCCGGAAATGAACAAATGTTTGAAAAAAGTTTGCGTTCTGCAATTAAGCAGCAAAGAGCAGAACTGATGCAAGATGGGTTAAGTGTAGATGTTTTTTTAATAAGTGATGGAAAAGTAAAAACATTTGAGCGAAATGAACAGCTGAATGTAACAAAATCGATCAAAGAAACGATTGTGAAACGAAAAAATGGCGTTTCGCATTTGGAGTGGAACGGACGTACATATACATTTGCATATAAGACGATTCAAGAATTAAAAGGAACATATGTCGTTGCTGTGCCGGATGAACAATTTATGAAGCCGATTCAACAGCTTGCCAAGTTAACAATTGTAACGATTATGATCAGCGTTATCATTTCAACGATCATGATTAAATGGTTAGTTAGTGGATTAACGAAGCCGATTGCTCAACTTCGTCATGCAATGAGTCGATTGTCGCGTGGAGATTTAACAATCAATGAGCAGATTTATTCAACTGCGCCGGAGATTGATTCCCTTGCACGTAGCTTCCAACGGATGTTGACGAGCATGAAACATGTCATTTGCGAAATGAATGAAACGACGAGGCAGTTGGCCATGACAGGAGGAGACTTAAAGCATGTGTCTGAACACGCGATTGAGTCGAACGATCAGCTCATATCAGCCATTGCAACCGTAAAGCAAGGGGCAGAAGAAACAGCAAACGCTTCAGATGAAAGCATTCATCGGGTAGCTGAGATGAAAAAACGAATGCAACATGTGCTAACAAGCGTACAAAACATTTCAACAAGTGCGTTTGATATGAATAAATCTTCGGAAAGTGGTGAAAAGCGTCTGACGCATTTAATTGCTGATATTCACTTATTTGCTCAACAATTCAAAGAAGTAAACGATACGATTCAAAGTGTGAAACATCATTCCACGTCGATTACAAAAGTTGTCGATGTCATTCGCCAAATCGCTGAGCAAACGAAGTTATTAGCGCTGAATGCCACAATTGAAGCTGCCCGTGCTGGTGAAGCAGGAAAAGGGTTCGCGGTTGTCGCTACAGAAGTGAGAAAGTTAGCGGAACATGCTTCGAAAGCAACGGAAGAAATTACATCATCCATTTTTGCGATGGAAGAAGTATCGATTCATGCGACGAATCAATTTGAAGGAATGGTCGAACATTTACAACATCAACTCATGTCTGCAAACGAAGCGAAACATTCATTTGACCATTTGTTGAAAGAAATTCAACGCGTCAATCGTAACGTAGCACAAATGGAAAATGAACTAGAGCAGTTTCAACAATTATTGCCGATGATCGAGACTGTAACGATGGCGTTTGCCTCCGTTGCCCAACAAACGCTTGCAAGTGCGGAAGAAATGATGTCGTTTTCGTATGACCAAACGAAGCAGATGAATGATATGTATCGTGTTGGTGAACGATTAAATGAATTATCGCAATCGTTATCTACAATCACTTCATCATTTAAACTATAAGAAGCAGGCGGATCAGCCTGCTTCTTTCATAGAAGGGAGTTCTTTAATGGAAGCGAACAAAATCGTGACAGAAACGAACCAGTCTAAAGCAACGGCATAAGGAACAACAATTTGCAACGATTCCATTATTGTAAAAAAGATAGTTGATAATGTAATCGAATAAGCGGAGATGCTCCACATATGACGGTACGTTCCACGCTTATTTAATGTGCCGCGAAAAATGAGACCGATGAATGCGAGAACGGTCACGTAAAGAAATTTACTTGTACATGTGAAAAAGTATAAAACAAAAAACGATAGTGAAATGACGATAGGAAGTAATGATTGCAACGTGCGTGTAAATTCATATACGTCTTTGTTTGTAAAGCGATCTACTTGCATGACGGCATACGGATACGATTGAACGTGGCCATTTACAACGAGCGAAAAGTCTTCTTTTAAAAACGCCACTGCATTTGTGTAGCGCGCTACGTCATCGGTAGTTAATGTACCTGTGCTATCTAATAAAATAGTCACGTCAGGATGTATGAGCTCAATTGGTTTTTTTTCGTCCGATGTCAATATGCCATCGACGACTTCAAATGGGGGAAGCTCCTCGCTCAATAGTTCGCGCGTTGAGTCGATCGTTTTGTTTATACTTATTATAAAATAAATAGCAATCGGCAACGTCGCAATAAGCGATAAAAAGAACACGTAACTAATCGCTTTTCCGATCGGATGAAAGCGAAAGCGGGCAATATGTACAGGCGAATAAAGACTTTGTAACAACCGTTTCCACATGATCATTCACATCCTTTAGGCATCATCATTTTTCATTCTACTTCTTTTTCTATTCGCTACACAACCATTTTGTCTCGTATTGACGCCCTTCATCATTTTTGCTAAAATTACCATCGGATATGATGGACCCTTAGCTCAGCTGGTTAGAGCGGACGGCTCATAACCGTCTGGTCGCAGGTTCGAGTCCTGCAGGGTCCATTTTCCTCGCTAAGTGAATTAGCGAGGTTTTTTTGCAAATAATTTGAAACATTCGTTTTATTTTGGTACTCTTAAAGTAGGTTCACTTATGAAACTTTTCTGTTTCTAAATGTGATTGAACGGTTTCATTTGTGACCAATTACATAATAAATGAGGAGGAATGAAGTATGGCATTTGAATTACCACAATTGCCTTATGCTTACGATGCGTTAGAGCCACATATTGATAAGGAAACGATGAACATTCATCACACAAAACATCATAACGCATATGTAACAAACTTAAACGCAGCGCTTGAAGGTCATCCAGAATTACAAAGCAAAACAATCGAAGAGCTAATGGCTCATTTAAACGAGGTGCCGGAAAACATCCGTACAGCTGTTCGTAACAACGGAGGAGGGCATGCAAATCATTCGCTCTTTTGGACAATTCTTTCACCAAATGGTGGCGGTGAGCCTACAGGTGAATTAGCTGAAGCAATTAACAATACATTCGGCAGCTTTGAAAAGTTTAAAGAAGAATTTTCAAAGGCGGCTGCAACACGTTTTGGGTCTGGTTGGGCATGGCTTGTTGTGCACAACGGTCAGCTTGAGGTAACAAGTACACCAAACCAAGATACGCCATTAATGGAAGGTAAAACACCAATTTTAGGATTAGATGTATGGGAGCATGCATACTACTTAAAATACCAAAACCGTCGTCCAGATTATATTTCAGCGTTTTGGAATGTTGTCAACTGGGACGAAGTTGCCAAACGTTACGCAGCAGCAAAATAATGATGAAGAGCTCGGCAAATTTTGTCGAGCTCTTTTTGCATATCGCTACAAAAGAGTAGGCAAACTACTTGTCAAGAAAGGGAGTTTGCCTATGAACAGATGGAAACGAATCATCGCGCACATTCACACACATCGCCAATTGTTTCTTTTACTAGCAATCGGCGGATTGTATTCTCTTAGCATCGCTTTGTCCAATACGTTTGTAAACGTATATGTTTGGAAAAAAGTGAACAGTTTTCATGCCCTAGGTGTGTACAATTTAGCGATTGTCACATGGCAGCCGCTTGCATTTATCGTTGCTGGGAAAATCGCCAAAAAAATTGATCGCGTCATCGTTTTACGAATGGGCGTGACGTTTTTGGCACTCTTTTTTTTAGTCGTATTATTCAGTGGAAATCAAGCGATGAATCATTTGTTTTTCCTTGGTGGTTTGCTTGGTGTTGGTTATGGCTTTTATTGGCTTGCATTTAACGTATTAACATTTGAAATTACTGAGCCAAATACGCGCGATTTATTTAACGGGTTGCTTGGAGCGATGACATCTGTGGCAGGAATGATTGGGCCACCGCTAGCAGGATGGGTTATCGCTTCGAGTGAAAAGTTTACGGGGTACATGGCGATTTTTTTAGCTTCTTTATGTTTGTTTATTGCCGCGGTGATCCTCAGCTTCTTCCTACATCGACGAGGCTCATCAGGGCGATTCGCACTTCGTTCAGCATACGATGAACGAAAGAAAAACAAAAATTGGAAAATGATTACAAACGCCCACTTTTTTCAAGGATTTCGGGAAGGAACATTTGTGTTTATCGTTTCTATTTTTTTATTTATAACAACAGGAACAGAAAAAGCGCTTGGCGTATTTGGTTTTATTAACGCAGTTGTTTCCTTCATGACGTACTCGTTTGCATCCAAATATATAAAGCAACGCTGGCGATTGCGCGCGATTTTATTTGGTGGCGTGTTATTGTATGCTTCTGTTTTTTTACTCGTTTTTGATTTGTCGTACACAAAGCTGATGATATACGGTGCGCTTATTGCTATTGGTTATCCGATTTTGCTTGTCCCATATTTGTCGCTTACATTTGACGTCATTGGACAAAGCAATCATGCAAAGGAGTGGCGCATTGAATATATTGTGATGAGGGAATTATTTTTGAATGGTGGGCGTGCAACGTCTGTTTTATTGTTTTTATTAGCCATTACGTTATTTGATGCAAAAGAGGCGATTCCATTATTAATGTTAATTGTTGGATCTGGTCATTTCATCATTTATTTTTTTGTGCGGCGCATTCGACTTTCCATGTAGAAATTTGCGAGCGTTTCTTTTACAATGAGAAGGAGCAAGTAAAGGAGGTGCTCGCACGTTTTGAAACAAATACAACATGCTCAAAAAGCGAAGAAAAAGAAAAAACGAATGCAGGTGCCATTTCGGTTAAACGTGCTATTTTTTATTGTATTTTTACTCTTTTCTGCGCTTATTTTACGATTAGGTGTCATTCAAATTGTTTACGGTGAACAATATCGGAAAGAAGTTGAGCGCACAGAAAATGTTACAGTTAATACACCAGCACCGCGTGGAAAAATTTATGACCGCAACTATCAAGTCGTCGTCGATAACGAGCCACTTCATGCGATTACGTACACGCGCACCCAAACAACGAAGCCGTCGGAGATGATTGAAGTGGCTAAAAAGTTAGCTGCATATATTGAAAAGCCAACCGACCGAGTGACAGAGCGGGATATAAAAGACTATTGGATTTTAACAAACGGAGAAAAGGCGAAGGAAAAAATTACAGAAAAAGAATGGAAACAGTTTCGCGCTAAAAAGTTGAAAGATAAAGATATTTATCGACTGCAACTTGAGCGCATTACAGAAGAAGATGTAAAAGCAATTAAAGAAAAGGAGCTTGAAGTTGTCGCTATTTTTCGGGAAATGAATAGTGGATATGCGTTGACGCCACAAATGATTAAAAATGAAGGGGTAACGAATGAAGAATATGCGGTTGTTAGCGAGCATTTAGAAGAATTGCCAGGGGTAGATGTAACGACAGATTGGGATCGTCATTATACCTTTAGCGACACGTTTCGTACCGTACTCGGAAACATTACATCATCGGAAGAAGGGTTACCGCGTGAAAAGCTTGACTACTATTTAGCGCGCGATTATAGCCGTAATGACCGTGTAGGGAAAAGTTACATTGAAGCGCAATATGAAGATGTGTTACGTGGGCAAAAGGCAAAAATTAAAAATGTGACAGATAAAGCAGGCAACATTATTGAAACGATTGAAATATCGCAAGGACAGCGTGGCAAAGATATTGTGCTAACGATCGATATGGAATTACAAAAACGTGTCGAGCAAATTATTGAAGAAGAATTGACGACAATGAAACGGCGCGCTGGAACAGAGTTGCTCGATCGTGCTTTCGTTGTCATGATGGATCCGAATACGGGAGAGATTTTATCGCTAGCTGGGAAACTGTATACACGTGATGAGAATGGGAAAGTAGTGTTCAAAGATTATGCCCTTGGAACAATCACATCAGCGTATGCGATGGGGTCAGCAGTCAAGGGAGCAACCGTATTAACAGGATTTCAAACGGGTGTCATTCAACCAGGCACGGTGCTAGTTGACGAACCGCTATATATTAAAGACACGCCGACGAAAAAATCGCATAGCGGTATTCGTCCAGGACCAATGAATGATTTAAAAGCGCTTGAAATGTCGTCAAACGTTTATATGTTTAAAACGGCCATTGCGATTGCAGGTTCTACGTATCGTCCGCATCAACCGCTCCCGATTAAAAAAGAGGCGTTTTCCATTATGCGGCGCTATTTTAATCAGTTTGGCTTAGGGGTGAAAACAGGGATTGATTTACCTGGGGAAATTATCGGATGGCCTGGACAAAGTACGCTTCCGGGGCATTTGCTCGATTTAGCCATTGGACAGTTTGACGTATACACGCCAATTCAAATGGCGCAATACGTTTCAACGATCGCTAACGGTGGATATCGCATTCAACCGCACGTTGTAAAAGAAATTCGTGAACCGATTAGCGAAAAAGATCAAATGGGGAACATCATCTACTCGTTTGAACCGAAAGTGTTAAACCGAATTGATATGAAAACAGAGTATATTGAGCGGGTGCGTGAAGGTTTTTATCGCGTTATGCACGGTTCAAACGGAACAGCACGGGCGTTTTTTGCAAACGCTCCATATGACCCAGCGGGAAAAACAGGGACGGCACAGGCGTTTTACGATGGACCGATTAAATCAAGACGAATGGCACAAACGTACAATTTAACGTTAGTTGGCTTTGCTCCGTACAACAATCCAGAGGTGGCGTTTGCTGTCGTTGTGCCTTGGGTATATCAAAATCCAAGAAACCATTATCCGATCAATAACTATATTGGGAGAAAAATTTTAGATGCGTATTTTGAATTGAAAACAAAGCGTCAATATGGGGAACAACCCTCTACTGAACCGTTGAATAATGAGGAACAAACAATGGAAAGATAAAAGAAAGCGAATTTACAAAAGCTTAACATTTGTTTAAAACGAATTTAATACCTTTCCATTATTCTATAACTCGTGGGACAAAAACTAATGAAAAAGTAGGGGGAAATCAAAAGATGAAGAAAAACAAATGGTTTGCACTCGCAAGTGTAACAAGCGCTGTATTAGCATTTACAACAGCATGTGGTGGCGGCGCTGAGCAAGGCGGCGAAAATGGCGGAGAGCAATTAAGCGGTAACGTTGTTGTAGATGGATCGTCTACTGTTTATCCGATTGTTGAAGCTGCCGCTGAAGCGTATGCGGGTGAACAACCAGATGTCAAAGTATCTGTTGGTTTGTCCGGAACAGGTGGCGGATTTGAAAAGTTTACAAAAGGGGAAACAGACTTTTCAAACGCTTCTCGTCCAATTAAAGAAGAGGAAAAGAAAGCTGCTGAGCAAAACGGCATTCAATTTGAAGAGCTCCAAGTTGCATTCGACGGTCTTTCTGTTTTAGTAAATAAAGATAACGACTGGGTTGATTATTTAACAGTTGATGAACTAAAGAAGATTTTCACATCCGGTGCGGTAAACGGTAATGACAAAGTCAAATGGTCAGACATTCGTCCAGAATGGCCAAATGAAGAAATTAAATTGTTCTCACCGGGACACGACTCTGGTACGTTCGATTACTTCGATGAAGTGATTTTAGATGGACAACCGTTAAACAAAACAGCGCAATTATCTGAAGATGATAACGTACTTGTTCAAGGAATTGCAGGCGATAAAAATGCGCTCGGTTACTTCGGATTTGCATACTACATTGAAAATAAAGATAAGTTGAGAGCTGTACCAATCGATAACGGAAACGGTCCAGTAGAGCCGACGCATGAAACAGTTCAAAGCGGTGAATACGCACCACTTTCTCGCCCATTATTTACGTATGTAAGCGTAAAGGCGTTAAAAGAAAAGCCACAAGTATATGATTTCGCGAAATTTTTATTAGAGAACGGTGCGGAGTTTGCTGAAGAAGTTGGATATGTAGCGCTTCCACAAGAAAAATATGATGAGCAATTGAAAAAGCTTGAAGGATTGAAATAACGAAACGTAAAGATGAGAAGCGACACCACAGTCGCTTCTCATCTTGCCATGAATTTGGAAAGGGGTTTTCACATTATGGCGATGACAGATGGGAATCGTTCATATTCCGTCCGTGAGATGATTAAAGAAAATAAGAAAAAGCAAAGCGGACAACAGTTTATGGAATGGTTCATGCCAAAATTGTTATTATTAACAGCTACCATTTCGGTTTTAACGACAATCGGCATTTTATTTACATTGTTATTTGAAACATTTATTTTCTTTGAACGAGTATCGATCGTTGAATTTTTAACGAGCAAAGAATGGCTTCCATGGGATGAAAAAACAGGTTCGTTCGGCATTGCTCCTCTTGTAACGGGAACGCTTTTAACGACAGCGATTGCGATGGTTGTAGCCATCCCAATCGGTTTAGCTTCAGCGATTTACTTGAGTGAGTATGCGTCTGAAAAGGCACGAAAAGTATTAAAACCGATATTAGAAGTGTTGGCGGGAATTCCGACAATTGTATACGGATTTTTCGCATTAACATTTGTAACACCTCTTTTGCAAAAAATCATCCCAGATTTAGGGATTTTTAACGCGTTAAGCCCGGGCATCGTCATGGGTATTATGATTATTCCGATGGTTGCTTCCTTATCTGAAGATGCGATGAGTTCTGTGCCAAACTCCATTCGTGAAGGAGCGCTTGGCCTCGGTTCAACGAAGTTAGAAGTTGCTTTAAAAGTCGTCCTTCCTGCAGCGACGTCAGGTATTGCGGCATCGTTTATGCTTGCAATTTCTCGTGCTGTTGGTGAGACGATGATTGTAGCTGTAGCGGGTGGTTCATCTCCTGTTTTCACATTTGATGTAACGAAATCGATTCAGACGCTAACTGCCTACATTGTCCAAGTAACAACAGGCGATGCCGGATACGGTACAACGGTTTATTACAGCATTTATGCGGTCGGTATGACGCTGTTTGTATTCACGTTAGCCATGAACTTACTCGCGCAATACATTTCTCGTCGCTTTAGGGAGGAGTATTAATCATGGAAAAGTTAATTGATAAACAACGTGTCGTTCAACATATGAACGGTCGTCTATTGCGCAATAACGTGTTAAAATTTTTGTTTTTCTTAGCGACATTATTCGGATTGATTGTTCTCGTCGTCCTTCTATATCGGATACTCACTCAAGCACTTGGCTGGCTAAACATGGACTTTTTAAATAACTTCCCGTCTCGTCGTCCGGAAAAAGCAGGAATTAAAGCGGGATTAGTTGGTTCGTTATGGTTAATGGTCATCGTTGCTCCTGTTTCGCTTATTCTTGGCGTAGGAACTGCCATTTATTTAGAGGAATATGCGAAAAAAAATCGTTTTACAGATTTTATTCAAACGAATATTTCCAACTTAGCAGGTGTTCCGTCGATCGTATTCGGTTTGCTCGGTTTAACGCTTTTCGTTCGTGAATTGAATTTAGGTCGTAGCATTCTAGCGGCTGGTTTAACGATGAGTTTGCTTGTGCTTCCTGTCATCGTCGTTGCGGCACAAGAGGCGCTTCGTGCCGTGCCGAATCAATTGCGCGAAGCATCATATGGTATGGGAGCGACGAAATGGCAAACGATTTATCGTATCGTTCTTCCAGCAGCGATCCCCGGTATTTTAACAGGTAGCATTCTAGCTTTATCACGTGCGATCGGTGAAACGGCACCACTTGTCGTTTTAGGTATTCCGACGTTTTTAGCCTATTTACCACGCGGTATTTTGGATACATTTACGGTTATGCCGATGCAAATTTACAACTGGACGTCACGTCCGCAAGCTGATTTCCAACATGTCGCGGCAGCGGGAATCGTCGTCTTGCTCGTTGTGTTAATCTTGATGAACTCAATTGCCATTTTTATTCGCAACAAGTTTCAAAAACGTTATTAATCGTGCGTTGAAAGGGGAACTTATTAATGGAATTAACAGTTGTGAAAGAACGTAAAAAACAAGCTGAAGAACGAAGCGAAAAAAATGTTGTGTATCGGACGAAAAACTTAAATTTATGGTATGGAGAACATCATGCGTTAAAAAATATTGACTTAGATATTTACGAAAATGAAGTCACAGCGATTATCGGTCCGTCGGGATGTGGAAAGTCGACGTACATTAAAACGTTAAACCGAATGATTGAGCTTGTGCCAAGCGTTCGCACATCCGGAGAAATTACGTATCGCGGGCGCAACATTTTTGATAAATCGTATCGTGTCGAAGAATTGCGTACGCAAGTCGGCATGGTATTCCAAAAGCCTAACCCGTTCCCGAAATCAATTTATGATAACGTGGCATACGGTCCGCGTATTCACGGTATTCGCGACAAGAAAATTTTAGATGAGATCGTTGAAAGAAGTTTACGCGGTGCGGCGATTTGGGATGAGGTAAAAGACCGTTTGCATACGAATGCATATGGACTGTCTGGTGGACAACAACAACGTCTATGTATTGCCCGCTGTTTAGCGATTGAGCCAGATGTTATCTTAATGGATGAACCGACATCTGCGCTTGACCCAATTTCAACATTGAAAGTAGAAGAGCTTGTGCAAGAGCTAAAGAAAAACTACAGCATTATTATCGTTACACATAATATGCAGCAGGCGGCTCGTATTTCTGATAAAACGGCGTTTTTCTTGAACGGTGAAGTGATCGAATATAGCGACACAGATAAATTATTCTCGAATCCAGACGATAAACGAACAGAAGATTACATTACAGGTCGATTTGGATAAAAAATCGTGCGGGTACGCTCGCACGATTTTTTCAAAATAAAGGGGGAGTAAGCATGTCTGTACGTGAGAAATTTGATTACGATTTGCAAACGTTGCGCGATCAATTACTACAGCTCGGAAGTCTCGCTGAAATCGCATTAACGCAGTCGTTTGAAGCGTTAAAAACAAAAAATAGCGATTTAGCATTGCAAGTGCTCGAGAACGATACCAAAATTGATCTACTTGATGAGGAAATTAACGATTTTGCGATTTTACTAATTGCAAAACAACAACCTGTTGCAATCGATTTGCGCCGCATTATTGTTGCGATTAAAATTGCAACGGACGTTGAAAGAATGGCGGATTTTGCTGTCAACATTGCGAAATCGGCTATTCGAATCGGTGAACAGCCATTTGTTATTTCATTAAATAAATTAGAAAAAATGCATGAAATCGCAGTAAATATGCTTTCGTTAACGTTAAAAGCGTATTACGAAGAAGATGTCGTTACAGCGAAAAAAGTGGCTGACATGGACGATGAAGTTGATCGTTTGTACGGCGAAACGATTCGGGAATTGCTCGAGCGCACAAAAGCACATCCAGATGCGATGTCGCAAATTACTCAGCTTTCGTTTACTGCACGTTACATTGAACGTATTGCAGATCACGCGACAAACATCGCTGAAAATGTCTTTTATTTAGTCAAGGGAAGACATTACGACTTAAACGATTAAAGCAAAAGGATGTCCAACAGCGGACATCCTTATTTTGTGATTTTTTTGGTGATTTGTTCATATGACATGTCACTTGTAACAACATACGTTCCAGGGCGTAGCGCACGCGTTAATTGGTGGGTATCGAGGTATGTTAAAAATGATTGAGCATCATCAATAATGTGCGCTTGTTCAAGTCGGTTAGCAACGTCGCGACTTGCCTCTCCTTTGGCAATCGTTAACGTATAAATGTACACTTTTTCTTTTTGAGATGGTGTTGTTTTTTCAGTTTCTTTTTTTTGTTTTTCGAGTTTTTCAGCGAGTTCATTTCGTTCAGCAACGATTTGTTCATACTGCTGTTCGCTGATGATAGTATACTGCTTGTCATTCATGTAATGAACGATAGCAAGTATCGTTGTGGCAAACAACATTCCAACCGCAAATGCACGTGTTGTCTTTCTCATCGTTCATTCCTCGCGATCATAATATTTACTTCATCTATCGGCATGTTGAGTTTGCGGGCAATTTGTTCTTTTGTCCAACCTTGCTTATGTAGATGACATATTTGTTCTTCAGTTGAAAACAACTCCATTCCGACAAGCAGCTCTTCTTCAAGCGCTTTAACTCGCTTTTTTATTTCGTACAATTGTTGCATCGTCGATAATGTGAGTTGCTCTACTTGCTCTTCTACCTCTTTCGCACGATCTTTTTGAAAGAAAGAAATAAGCAATAGTATGATTGCAAAAGAAATGAGTCCAATCAATGTATATTCGATCATGTCTGTCACCCCACTTTATTATACATAGGAATGTAGCGATCATGCATCATTTTCATGTAAAATCGACAATTTTCGTATATTGTCCGCATAGTATTGTCATGATATGATGGAAAAAAGTGTGCTTTCACTTGGGGGGGATATGTTGTGAAAGCGGTCATTATGGCAGGGGGAAGAGGAACACGGTTACGTCCGTTAACTTGTCATGTTCCGAAACCGATCGTACCAATTATGAATAAACCTGTGATGGCGTATAGTATTGAATGGTTAAAACATCATGGAATTACGGATATTGCTGTAACCGTTCAATATTTAAGTGATGAAATTATTGAATATTTTGGTGATGGACGTCGATTCGGTGTACATCTTCATTACTTTGAAGAGACGACGCCCCTTGGAACGGCAGGGAGCGTAAAACATGCTCAGTCTTTTTTAGACGATACGTTTGTTGTTATTAGTGCAGATACGTTGACGACAATTCATTTACAGCAAGCAATCAATTTCCATTTTTCCAAACAAGCATTAGTTACCGTTCTTATGCACCACGAAGCGACTCCTCTTTCATACGGTGGAATTGTGACAGATCGAAACGGAAAAGTGATTCATTTTGTAGAAAAACCAAAATGGAATGAAGTGTGCAGCGATTTAGTCAATACAGGCATTTACATTTGCGATCCAGCGATTTTTAATTATATGCCTGAACATCCACCTTACGATTTTAGTCAACATATTTTTCCACATCTCATTCAACAAGAGTACCCAATATACGGATATGAGGCGGATGGATATTGGTCTGATATTGGTGTCATCGAACAATATCATCAAACACATGTTGATTTACTAAATCAACGTCTCGTTTCTTCTCATTACAAAGAAATAGCTCCTGATGTATGGATCGGTGAGCGAGTGAACATTGCACAAGAGGTAAAATTAGAAGGACCGATTCTTATTGGGGACGATGTGCGCATTGATGCCTATGCAACACTCGGACCATATACGGTGGTTGGCTCACGTTCAGTTATTAGTAAATACGCATCGTTAAAGCGATCGATTGTTTGGTCCAATGTTTATATTGATGAACATAGTGAATTACGGGGAGCAGTTGTAGCAAATGATGTGTATATCGGTAAAAAAAATGAAATATTTGATTATGCGGTCATTGGGGCAAAATGCAAATTAAAAAATAAAGTGAAAGTGCAGCATGCGGCTAAAATTTGGCCGAATAAAACAATTGCAGAAAAAACGAAAGTGAAAGGTTCAATTGTATGGGGTGAACAACGCCCAAACGTATTGTTTCGCCAAAATGGGATCAGCATGCGCGCTCACGTTGATGCTCATCCGATATTTATTACACAGTTGGCTTCAGCATATAGCAGTCTACATGAAAAAGGAAGTCACATATTAATGGGCTATGACAATCACCCGTTGTCTCAGGCGCTCGGATCGTTGTTTGCTCAATGTTTGCATATGTACGGTATGTACACAAATGTATATGAGGGGGGATATTTGCCTGCTTTTCGTTATATCATTTCTCATAAACAGTATCGCGGTGGCGTATTTGTGACGGTGAACGAACATGATGAAGTAGTTATTGACATACACGATGAACAAGGATTTCCCATTGATTGCACGACGGAACGCGCGATTGAACAACGAATGAAACATGAACATCACATGTCAGTGGCTCAAATTGGCGAAGCAATGAAACAAAAAGAGAGCGATGAAATGTATATTCAAGCATTGCGTCAAGCGATTTCTTTTTCTTCATCGGAGCGATGGAAAGTTGTCGTCGCTAGTTCTCCTTTATTGAAGCATATCATTGAACGCACACTTCTGTTGTTCGCGATAGAAGTTGTTTGGACAAAAGAGCGTGATGATGAACATATTCGAGAGCTAATCGAGCGAGAACAAGCCCAATTTGCTATCGTGTTTGACTATTCAGGGGAACGTTTTCGAATGTTTGATGGGCAAGGAGTTGCATTGACGAAAGAAGAAATGATCTCGTTGCATGTGCTCACATCTCTTTTATTTAGCGAAACGAAAAAAGTAGCCGTTCCTGCTTGGGCACCGTCTGCGTTACACACATTAGCAGAACGGTTATATGGAGATATTGTTTATGTAAAAGATACGAGACGAGATTTTTTGCTTGCACATCATCATGAGCCGTTTCATTTTTATTTCGATGGATTGTATGCATGTGTACAACTATTGCATTTGTTAGCGATTGAACGTTGTTCGCTTCGTACCATTGTGTCGTCTATTCCAACTATTCATTTATCATGCCGTGATGTTCATTGCCCATGGGATGAACGGGCGGCTGTTATGCGTAAATTGTTAGAAGAATCGTATGACAAGCATGTAGATTTTACAGATGGCATGAAAGTATATCATGAAGATGGAGCATGGACACTCATTTTACCGAAAGTAGATGAACCGACGTTAACGATTTATTCACAAGCAGCAAATGCTCAAAAAGCAAAAGAATATACGAAATACTATATAAAGAAAATTCGGCAATATCAAAACGTATAAAATTCATATGGAAATTGTTTAAGAAAAATGATATGATGGAAAGGTGTGATTACAATACTTTTGTTTGGAGGGAAAGAACGATGCGTGTAAATATTACGTTAGCATGCACAGAATGCGGCGAACGCAACTATATTTCAACAAAAAATAAGCGCAACAATCCGGAGCGCCTCGAATTGAAAAAATATTGCCCACGAGACAAAAAAGCAACAGTTCATCGTGAAACGAAGTAAGCAGTAGGATTTTTTTCCTGCTGCTTATTTTTTTATGAAAGAGGGGGAAGGATAATGAATAAGAAACAATTGCGGCAACAAATAAAACAACGTCTCTTACATATGACAAAAGAAGAACGCAAGAAAAAGGAGAACATCATTCACGATATATTATTTCACCAACATCTTTGGCAAACGGCACAAGTGGTCGGTATTACGATCTCACGACAAATCGAAATCGATACAAAATGTATCATTGAACGAGCATGGCAAGAAGGGAAAAAAGTTGCCATTCCAAAATGCGATGTAACAACAAAACAAATGACATTTCGTGAAATTCGTTCGTTTCAAGAAACGGAACGCTCTTTTTTCGATTTATATGAACCGATTGTGGAAGAAACGAGAGAAGTGCAAAAACATGAAATCGAGCTCCTATTTGTTCCAGGTCTTGCTTTTGTTCGTAAAGGATATCGCCTTGGCTATGGTGGGGGATATTATGATCGATATTTAGTTGATTTTCCAAACGATACAATTTCCCTTGCATATGATTGTCAAATCGTCTCTACGTTGCCGGTTGAACAGCACGACATCCCTGTCCAAATGATTATTACAAACGAAGGAATTGTTGTTTGTGAAAACGAATAATAAAACAGCATAAGCGCTTTCATATTGTACAGGAGAAAAAATTAACAAAATGTTAATAATTCATGCCTTATAAACTTTGTGAAACAGTGTACAATGTAAGTGTGAAACAGATAAACAACGCACAGATTGTAAAATGATATAAACGAAAGGTGGAAGAAAGATGTCAAATAAAGTGAATCGTGTTGTTTTAGTTGGAACAGGTTTTGTCGGTTCAAGTTATGCGTTTGCGCTTTTAAACCAAGGAGTGACAGAAGAGCTCGTTTTGATTGATATTAATAAAGAAAAATCGGAAGGGGATGCGATGGACTTAAATCACGGCATGCCGTTTGCGCCATCCCCAACGAAAATTTGGTTTGGCAATTACGAAGATTGCAAAGATGCCGATCTCGTTGTGTTAACTGCGGGAGCGAATCAAAAACCGGGAGAAACGCGATTAGATTTGGTTGAGAAAAACACGAAAATTTTCAAAAACATTATCGATCAAGTGATGGCAAGCGGATTTAACGGTATTTTTCTCGTCGCCACAAACCCGGTTGACATTTTAACATACGCTACATGGAAGTTTTCAGGATTGCCAAAAGAGCGCGTGATCGGTTCAGGAACGATTTTAGACACAGCTCGCTTCCGCTATTTGTTAGGTGAATATTTCGATGTGGATACGCGCAACGTACATGCTTATATTATTGGGGAACATGGTGATACGGAGTTGCCTGTTTGGAGCCATGCATTCATCGGTTGCCGTCCAATTGCCGATATAATGAAAGAAAAGCCACAATATAAACAAGAAGATTTAGATAACATTTTTGTGAATGTACGCGATGCAGCGTATCAAATTATTGAGCGAAAAGGTGCAACATATTACGGCATTGCCATGGGACTTGTTCGTTTAACAAAAGCGATTTTACAAAATGAAAACAGCGTTCTTACTGTTTCAGCTTACTTAGAAGGCCAATATGGCCAAAATGATATGTACATTGGCGTACCAGCGATCGTAAATCGCAACGGTATTCGTGAAGTTGTTGAACTGCAATTGAACGAAGAGGAAAAAGAAAAATTTACTCATTCTGCAACTGTATTAAAAGATGTGATGAAGCGCGTTGGATTGCAATAGGTTGTCTCATGATGAGGCAACCTTTTTTATAAATTTAACGTGAAAAGGGAACGGTAAGCATGAGGAGGGTGATCATCTTGAATGGAAAAACGTTGATCGTTACCATCATTGCAGGGATCGTTCTTTATCAGTTTCGCTATCGGTTATTGAATGAAATATTGAAACGAGAAGCGGTTCAAAAACGAGTGGTACAATGGGGAATGTCCGTTCCGTTTATTCGCCAGCGCCTTGTTCCTACATTATTTTTACAAAAGTACAAATAGTTGCGCTTTGTAAGAGAGTGTGATAAAAGAAGGGTATGATAGCGAAGGGAGAGGGAAGGTTGGGCATTCGCTTCGATTTTGTATATTGGCAAATGATGTTTCAATTGTTACAGATGAACTATGAAATCGTTTATTTGTCACCTGATGAGCGGGAGGTTTGGTTGCAATCTACGAGGGAACGAAAAGCGCCGCTTGTACGCCTTGTTCGTACTGATATGGATTGGGGTGTGTCATTAAAAAATGATATGAATCGGGGGCTAGTCGCTGTTGATGAATGGCGCAAGCGACAATTTCGCCGCCAACTGCAAGTCATCAACATTTATGTCATGATGTATCCCCCTGTTGACGATTGGGAACTGTATGTTGAGCGACCATTCACGACTGAGCGAGTGCACATGCAAACATATGTGATGCATCTTTACAATATGTATGACGTCTTGCATAAGCTAAGCACGCAGTTCCATCAATCATTAAGAGTGTACGTACCTGATGATTCTCCAATGTTGCAACAAGAATTACAAACGTTTAAACAACACGTGTTATCATTTGCAGAGCGCATGTATGAAAATGAACGGCGCATATTTGAACGTGGAAAAGCGAGATTTACATATGTGTTTATTGCTTTACAAATAGTGATGTTTTTTATTTTAGAATGGAACGGTGGAAGTACAAATACGTTGACGCTCATTCAATACGGCGCAAAGTTTAATCCGCTTATTTTGCAAGGAGAATGGTGGCGCTTTTTCACCCCTATTGTTTTGCATATCGGCTTTTTACACTTGTTCATGAATACGTTTGCGCTATATTATTTAGGCCCACTTGTTGAAAAATTGTACGGCTCGTTTCGTTTTTTATTTATTTATCTTTTCGCTGGTTTTGCAGGTTCGCTTGCTAGTTTTTTATTTTCGCCGTCCGTATCTGCTGGGGCGTCTGGTGCCATTTTCGGATGTTTTGGGGCTTTGTTATACTTCGGAAAAGCAAAACCGCACATATTTTTTCGAACAATTGGAATGAACGTCATCACCGTCATCGGCATCAATTTAGCGTTCGGTCTCGTCGTTCCTAATATTGATAATGCAGGTCATATTGGCGGTTTAATTGGTGGGTTTTTAGCGGCAAATATCGTTCATTTCCCAAAGGAACGTGTTCGCTTTGGACAATGGTTTGCTGCTTTGTTCGCAGCGGTCGTTACGCTCATTTGCTTATATATTGGTTTTCAACGACCGCCAGCAGATCAAGCACAACTTATTCTTGCGTTGTCCAAGCAATATATTGATGAACGAGAATACGGCCAAGCAGAGCAAATGTTAACACTCATTCATGAACAAGATGCTGAAGCATATAAGGCAGATTTTTTGCGTGCCTATATTCACATACAACAAAAAGATTACGATGATGCAAAACAATATTTATATGATGCCATCGAAAAAAACAACCGTTTTCATGAAGCGTATTATTATTTAGCGTTATTATATGCGGAAGAAAAAAACTATGAAAAAGCAAAACAAGCTGCAGAGCGTGCGTTGCAGCTTGAACCAAATAATGAGCAATATCAACGATTATTGCTTGAACTCGAGCAGTTGCTTTAATATGACGAGTTCTCCGTCTGCTGTTTCTGTTACGACAAACAGTTTACTGTAATCCTTTTTGATTAAAATAAGCGGAACGGTGCTACCGATTGGAGATTCAATCGAACCGTTCTGTTTTTTTATGCCTAAAAAATAATTTTTGTACAACCCTTCCCATAAGTTTCCGATCATCGTTTCCGTTTCATTTGTTGTCAAATCCATAAACGGTTGCTCATTATATTGAACGAGCTCCGGTAAATACAAATGGTAATAATCGTCTGCTGGCAATATATTCCCCATTTGATTGGCCGTTTTATTTACGATCGTTTGCGTTTGTTTATTTAATGTGTTTGCCCATGTTTTTTGTTCGGCTGTCGTTGGTTTACGAAACGATTGAAGTGGTGCGAAGGATGAGTCGATGACGTATAATACGTCCCCACTCATTTTTTGACTGCTCCGAATATCATTGTCGCTATGCAATTCTCCTTGGTGATACGAAATGGCTTGAAACAATCGACTTCCTTTTTGTTCGATCTGTTTTTGCTGAATGAGACTTTTTCCATTTTCTTTCCATTTCGTTTGTGTAGCAACAAGCCTTCCGTTAGCAAATAACAACGAAACATCTTGTCGAAGATAAGCAGTTCGATCAAGCGATGAAGTAACGATCCAATCGACGACATAGCGTGTCTCCTTCTTTTTGGGCTGTAGTGATAATTTTGTTTCGGCAGTTGTAAAGTGAACGGTCGGATCGATCGGGAAAAACATAATCGCTTCATGCGCCGGTCGTTCAAACGCTTGTATGATGATGACAAATGACAAAAGAAATATGCATATCGATAATAAACGTTTCATCTTATTCCTCCGGTCAAGCTTACATTTATAAAAAATGTATGTGCATATGACAGGAAATATGTATGAATACATTTACATGTGTCAAAGATGAATGGTAATGAATGTAAGGTAGGTGATTGGAGTGGAACGAGTATCTTCACGTCTTTCAGAAAACGTTTCATATATGAAGGAAAAGCTTGGAGTAGGGAAAAGTTTTGACGTCATTTACTTAGACGTGCATTATGCTGGAAAAGACATGGCGTTATTTATGATTGACGGATTTGTGAAAGATGACATTCTTCATTATTTAATGAAATTATTATCTGAGCTACCAAATGGCACATTAGATGAACAACCGTTAGATAAATTATTAAAAACGCATCTTCCGTATGTAGAGTTGGATCAAACAGATGATTTCGAACGGGTAATTGATGGTGTGTTGGCAGGACCGACCGCTTTGTTCGTTGATGGAATGGCAAAAGCGATTTTAATTGATGCACGCACATATCCTGTGCGCGGACCTCAAGAGCCAGATATGGAGCGTGTTGTTCGAGGTGCACGCGATGGATATGTGGAAACGATTGTATTTAACACAGCGCTAACAAGACGGCGCGTGCGAGATCGTTCATTACGAATGGAATATATGCAAATTGGTCGCCGTTCAAAAACCGATGTCTGTGTTTGTTATATTGAAGATATTGCGAATTCACACATTGTTGAAGAAGTGAAACAGTCATTAGCCAAAATTGATACAGACGGCTTGCCAATGGGGGAAAAAACGGTAGAAGAATTTATTTCAGGCAGGCACTTCAACCCATATCCTGTCGTTCGTTATACAGAAAGGCCAGATACGGCCGCAGCTCATTTATATGAAGGACATGTTCTCATTTTTGTTGATGGGTCTCCGAGCGTGTTAATTACACCTGCAACATTTTGGCATCATCTGCAGCATGCGGAAGAATATAGAAATAAACCGATTGTTGGTGCATATTTGCGCTTTGTTCGGTTTCTTGCGGTATGGCTATCGATTTTTTTATTACCGCTTTGGTATATGTGGATGAAAACACCAGAGCTCGTGCCACATGCATTATCGTTTGTCGCAAAATCAACGGAAGGGAATATTCCGTTGTTTGGACAAATTTTACTGATCGAATTTGGATTAGATATGTTGCGAATGGCAGCTATTCACACCCCCTCTGCCTTAGCGACAGCACTTGGGCTTGTTGCAGCATTGATGATTGGTGGAATTGCAGTTGAGGTTGGCTTATTTTCTAACGAAGTCATTTTATATTTTGCGATGGCGACGATCGGGACGTTTGCGACACCGAGTTATGAGCTAGGACTAGCCAATCGGCTCGTTCGCCTCGCTTTGCTCGTTGTTACAGCATTATTTGGTGTCATTGGCTACGTTGTTGGTATTACTGCATGGTTAGTTATGCTTGCTCGCATGCAATCGTTTGGCGTCCCATATTTATGGCCGTTTATTCCATTTTCATATCGCGGGATGCGCGATGTGCTCATCCGTTCCCCAATTCCGTTAAAAAATCGACGACCGACGGTGTTGCATCCGAAAGATCCGGATCGGTAAGATGTGAAAAATGTCGCAAAGTCATTGTTCAGTTCTTGACGCCCTTTTGTTTTCTTTATACATTTAGAATATGTAGATTGAAAACGCTTATACACGATAGGTGAAGAACATGAAATCTGTATACGATGTACAACAATTGCTAAAAAAGTATGGAACGATTATTTACGTCGGTGACCGTCTCGCTGATTTGGAATTGATGGAAGACGAACTGAAAGAATTATTTCAAGCGCAGCTCATTGACGTAAAAGATTATCAAATGGCGCTTCTTATTTTGCGTCATGAAGCACAAATCGAACGAGAAAAAAGAGAAAAAGGGATGAAAGAACAATGGAACAATGGTTAGTTGGAGTGGATTTAGGCGGAACGACAGTCAAATTAGCGTTTGTGAACATGTATGGGGAAATCATTTGTAAATGGGAGATTCCAACGGATAAATCCGAACAAGGGAAACATATTACAACACACATTGCAAAAGCCATTGATGAAAAGTTACGTGAATTAGATGAATCAAAAGAACGGCTTGTCGGTATTGGCATCGGTGCACCAGGACCTGTTAATATGGCGACAGGAGATATTTATGAAGCTGTAAATTTGGGATGGAAAAACTTCCCTTTGAAAGATCGGTTGGAAATGGAAACAGGTCTTCCTGTCGTTGTTGATAACGATGCGAACATTGCAGCGATCGGAGAAATGTGGAAAGGGGCGGGCGATGGCGCGAAAAATTTAATTCTCGTTACGCTTGGCACAGGTGTTGGGGGCGGTGTGATCGTAAATGGTCAAATCGTGCATGGTACAAACGGTGCTGGTGGGGAAATTGGCCATATCACGTCCATTCCAGAAGGAGGGGCATCTTGTAATTGCGGTAAAACAGGATGTTTAGAGACGATCGCTTCAGCGACAGGTATTGCACGCATCGCGACAGAGCGTTTGCAGCAAACCGATGCACCGAGCTCTTTGCGGGACGTATGGAAACAAACAGGAGCTGTTACGGCGAAAGATGTATTTGATGCAGCGAAAGGGAATGATACGTTAGCGCTACAAATTGTTGATGAAGTGACGTTTCATCTTGGTTTAGCGCTTGCTCATTTAGCCAACGGTTTAAATCCAGAGAAAATTGTCATCGGTGGCGGTGTATCGAAGGCAGGGGATATGTTAGCGCAAGCGGTTGCTCGTCATTTCAGACGCTTTGCGTTCCCGCGCGTCGCTGAAGCTGCTGACATTGTCATCGCTACGCTTGGAAATGATGCTGGCGTGATCGGTGGAGCATGGTTAGTGAAAACAAATATGATGTAAAAAACAGACGAAACACTCGTCTGTTTTTTTGTCGAAAATTTGTCGGTAAAAAGCGTCTTGCTTTTTTGTAAGAAAAGGTGTAAAACAGTCATATGTGGACGTGCGACTTGTCTATTATATCGCTTATAGTTTAAGATAACAGTTGCTTTTTTATTAAGAAAGTATTAATATTGTCTTTGGTTAAGATAAAAAAATGTAAAAAAACGGATGTGCCTCATACAACATAGAATAGACAGATGTGGATGGATTAAAGGAGGGAGAGTATATGAAAAACTACCGTTTCGTTTTGTTAACGGTATTGCTTTTATGGTTAAAGACGTATTTAGTCTATAAAAATAGTTTTGATATAAAAATTGAGTCATGGAAGCAGGAGTTTATTTTGTTTATTAGCCCGTTAAGCTTCCTGTTATTTATTTTTGGGCTTGCTTTATTTATGAGTGAGAAGCGACGCAATCGCTATATTGTCATTACGAGCTTCATTATTTCATTTGTTTTGTATGCGAACGTCATGTTTTATCGCTTTTTTAGCGATTTCATTACGATTCCTGTGCTGTTCCAAACGAATAACATGGGTGATTTAGGAAATAGTGTGTTTGAATTGATGAACGTTTCGGATATTTTCTTTTTCCTTGATGTCGCATTGCTGGCTTGGATGGCGTATAAAAAAGTGTCTATTGCGCAATACGTACCAGCGACAAAACGCTTTCGCCGCACTTATTTCCTTGCAACAGTAGCCATTGCTTTATTTAACTTAGGATTAGCGGAGACGGAACGTCCAGAGCTGTTAACGCGCACGTTTGACCGTGAAATGTTAATTAAAAACTTAGGTATATACAACTACCATGTATATGATATTATTTTACAGTCGCGCTCAAAAGCGCAACGTGCATTAGCGGATAGCAGCGAATTGGCGGATATTCAAAACTACGTTAATGCAAATGAAAAAGCGCCGAATAAAGAGTTATTTGGTATTGCCAAAGGCCGTAATGTGATCATTGTTTCGATGGAGTCATTACAAAGCTTCGTTATTAACAATACGGTGAACGGACAAGAAATTACGCCGTTTTTGAATGACTTTATTAAACAAAGTTATTACTTTGATAACTTTTACCATCAAACAGGGCAAGGAAAAACATCAGATGCGGAGTTTATTATTGAAAACTCGTTATATCCTCTTGGACGCGGTGCGGTCTTTTTCACACATGCGACAAACGAGTATAACGCAACGCCAGAAATATTGAAAAACTACGGTTACTATTCAGCTGTATTCCATGCAAATAATAAAAGTTTCTGGAACCGTGATGTGATGTACCAATCGATGAAGTACGATCGTTTCTTCTCGATGACAGACTATAACATTACGGAGGAAAATTCAGTTGGTTGGGGTTTAAAAGACATTCCGTTTTTTGAGCAATCTGTGCAACATTTAAAAACGTTGCCGCAGCCATTTTATACAAAGTTTATTACATTAACGAACCACTTCCCGTTTGAATTAGGGGAAGAGGATAAAATGGTTCCAGAGTACACATCAAATAGCCGGACGTTAAACCGTTATTTCCCGACGGTTCGATATATGGATGAAGCGCTGAAAGTGTTTATTGAGCAGCTGAAAAAAGAAGGATTGTATGAAAATTCTATTATCATCCTTTACGGAGACCATTACGGTATTTCTGAAAATCATAACAAAGCGATGGCTCAATATTTAGGTAAGGATGAAATTACGCCATTTGATCACGTTCAATTGCAACGCGTTCCGTTGATCATCCATATTCCAGGCGTAACAGATAAGCATCCAAAAGTCATTTCAAAAGTATCAGGGCAAATTGATGTGAAACCGACATTGCTTCATTTGCTCGGAATTGATACACGCAACCAAATTCATTTTGGTGAAGATTTATTCTCAAAAGATAAGCTGGACTTCGTTGTTCTTCGTGATGGTAGCTTCGTGACAAAAGATTATGTATATACGAAAAACGCATGCTACGATAAGAAAACAGGGATAGAAGTCGACGCGTCTCATTGCGAACCGTATATGGAAAAAGCACGTCAGGAGCTTGATTACTCCGACAAAATTGTATATGGTGACTTATTGCGTTTCTACAATAAACAACAAGAAAACAAACGATAAAGCTAGCTCTTGTGACAGAGCTAGCTTTTTTACATACATATGTACAAATGTACTGTTCATACGATGAAACAAGGGGGGAGAGCGATGTACGATTTTTCAACTTTAATGCATGATCTCGATCAATTGCGGTGTCATTCGTTCGTCCGCACGCAAGAAATTGGGCAAAGTGTGTTAAAAAAACCGATTGTTGAGTTACAAATTGGAGAAGGTGAAACATATGTGCATATGAATGCCTCGTTTCATGCGAACGAGTGGATTACTTCAGCAGTTGTGATGGCGTTTGTTCGTGAATATGTGGAAGCGCTACAGAACAAACAGCATCTTTGTGGCTATGATGTACAACAATTGTATAAAAGAACGACTTTATCCGTTGTTCCGATGGTAAATCCCGATGGAGTGGATCTTGTATTACACGGAAAAAAAGCGGCACAACATTATGAAGATGAAGTGGTACGCATAAATGGGGGAAGTGAAGATTTCTCACAATGGAAAGCAAATATTCGCGGGGTTGATTTAAACAATCAATTTCCTGCGAAATGGGAAGTAGAGAAAGAAAGAAAAATTCCAAAAGCACCTGCACCGCGTGATTTTCCTGGATTTTCTCCGTTAACCGAACCAGAAGCACAAGCGATAGCAACGTTGACAAAAGAACGTGATTTTTTTAAGGTGCTCGCATTTCATACACAAGGAAAAGAAATTTATTGGGGATATGAACGATGTGAGCCACCCGAAGCAGAAGAAGAAGTGAATGAATTTGCGAAATGGAGCGGTTATGTACCTGTTCGGTATATTGATAGCCATGCTGGATATCGCGATTGGTTTATTTTTAATTGGAAGCGATGTGGGTATACGATTGAACTTGGTGAAGGGGTAAATCCACTTCCATTCTCTCAATTCCATAATATTTATAAAGACAGCATCGGTATTTTTATGACAGCTCTTGCCCGCACGTAAAAAGACGCCACTATATTGGCGTCTTTTTAATGGGCAACTGGATATCCGTGATGAATGACAGTCATAATTGTAAACCAACCGAACACGGCAACTGTTCCTAACCCGAACAATACGCCGAGGAAATTTTTCTCGCGCAACGAACGGATTACGCCGTAAGCGGCAAGCAACGTAACTAATGTAAAGATCACAACCAAAATAACTCCTGTTGGCATAACTTCCCCTCCTTATGTACACCGATTATTCCTTTTTCATTGTAATCGTTTTTGTTACGTTTGTCGAGGTGCAAAACGTATGTTATTCATGTACAATGAGGATAGAATATATACAGAAAGTGAGGGAATGCAATGAAGTGGGAACGAATTCCTTTAGGACCGTTACAAACAAATGCGTATGTGCTTGTTCATGAAAATGGGACATGTTTAATTTTTGATCCCGGTAGCGAAGGAGAAAAACTCATTCATTATATTGAAACGAACGGCTGGACGCCGCTTGCGGTGTTGCTTACACATGCTCATTTTGATCATATTGGAGCGGTTGACGACGTAAAAAACAAGTGGTCCATTCCTGTGTATGTACATAAAAAAGAACAACATTGGCTAACTGATCCAATGAAAAATGGTTCTTTATTATTTATGGGAGAAGCAATTACTACAAACGATGCCGACGTGTTGCTTGAAGGAGAGAAAACGTTGACGATTGGCGATTTCTCACTTCAAGTGTTCGAAACACCAGGGCATTCGCCGGGTAGTGTGTCATACTATATCGAAGACGCTCAAGTGATCGTATCAGGTGATGTGTTGTTTTCAGGGAGTATTGGTCGGACAGATTTGCCTGAAGGGAGTTACGAGCAATTGTTACAAAGTATACATCGTAAGTTGCTTGTTCTTCCTGAAGAAACGATTGTACTATGTGGACATGGACCAGAAACAACGATTGGAGCGGAAATGGATACAAACCCTTTTTTAAATGGATTTTAGACAAAAAAATTCCCTTCTCTATACAGAGAAGGGGGTTTGGGGGATGTTTTATTTCCTATAATGGGAGGGGATATAGTTAAGCTACTACATTAACAATATAACAAATTTAACACTATGTCAATAGTGAAAAAGGGTGCGAATGAAAATATGTTAGAAAAAATGAGAAATAAACGTTTATCGTATGCACAATACATGGAATTAGCATTATACGATGAACAGTATGGATATTATATGAGAAGAAAAGAAAAAATTGGGCGCGAAGGGGATTTTATTACGACGAGTAACGTTGGGCATATCATTGGGCGTGTATTTGCAGATGTGTTTGTTCGCTTGATAGAAACACATCATGTTCCACCGCTCATCTGTGAAATCGGTGGGGGGACAGGACGATTTGCTCATGCTGTTTTAGAACAATGGAAACGTCAATCACCTAAAACGTTTTCACAAGGACAATATATAATGATCGAAGCAAGTCCGTACCATCGGGAAAAACAAGCGGAAACGCTCGCTCCGTTTATTGATTACGTTCGTATCATCTCCAGTTTTGCTGAGCTTTCTGATTCTTTTTCTGGTATTGTATTTAGCAATGAGTTATTTGATGCGTTTCCTGTTCATGTCATTGAGAAACGAGAAGGTCACATATACGAGTGCTTTATTGAAGTAGAAAACGATCAGCTTGTTGAGAAATGTGTTCCGCTTGAAAATGAGCAAATTGCTCAATATATCGTTGAACGGAATATTCAGCTCGTTGACGGACAGCGATTTGAAATTCCGTTAGCGATGAAAAAGTTTATTTTTCAGCTCGATCAAGTAATCGATAAAGCAATTATTTTTACAGTAGATTATGGATATACGGATGAGGAATGGAAACACCCAGCGCGAAAACGTGGGAGCTTGCGCGGTTATTATCGTCATCAGCTCATCGACAATGCGCTTCGTTATCCAGGTGAGATGGATCTCACCACACACATTCAATGGGACGCGTTACGATTTTATGGAGAACAAGCAGGGTGGACATATACTCATTTATGGCGCCAAGATGAATTTTTATTGCAGGCAGGCATTTTAAATCATTTGATTGCCCACCATGATCCAAATCCGTTTTCTGAGCAACAGCGTCATAATCGTGCTATTCGCTCGCTAGTCATGAGCGATATCGGCAGGGCGTTTCATGTGATGGTGCAACAAAAAAACATGAATATTCCTATTTTTACATAAAAAAGCGATGAGGTACACTCATCGCTTTTTTATTCGCCCATACCAGGAACCATCATAAAGGTTGTCCAGTACGTAAATCCGGCAAAAAAGACCGTTAAGTACGCACCGAAAATGTAAATGTACATTCTTTCTGTTAATTTTAAGTAGCTTAACAAAAGAAAGAATCCTGTTTGGCCGAGGAACAATAATGATGTTGTATGCATATGGCCAAGATAGAACATGACAGCAAAAATTCCTGTCCAAAATGACAAGACGCGGAACATACGATCCATATGTATCCCTCCTTTTCTGACCGTTTCCCTTACTTATTATAATGTACTCGAAATGGTTGTGTAAACGTTCTATTTTTTAAGAATGGCTTGATACGTACACGAATTACAGCCTGATGGCATAATTTCTTCAGTCACAAGTTCAGCGTTTGTAAATAATACTTCTAACATTCCTTTTAAAAAGGCGTTATGCATATAACAGACAGAATCTGGATGTGCAAATGCGAGTTCTTTAAACGGGCAGTTGAAAATTTCAAAGTAAATTTTCCCTTGATTTTCACTGTAATGGAATGTCGGATAAAATCCAGCGGCTTCCGCTGCTTTTTGTAAAATGTTCATTTTTTCTTCCACACTTAACTGTTCAAGCGCTTGCATCGATTGGACGTGTTGTTGTACAAGTTCTTGACCAAATAACTTTCCTGTTTCATACAACGCTTGTTTCCCTACTTCTCCAAGTTTCATCATCGCATGGATTGCAATTTTTGATAACAGCTGGTAGTCGCGAAACGGAAAATGAAGCTGAATGACATCATCAGATAGGCGGTATAGTCTGCTCGGTCTGCCTCCTTTTCCTGTTTTTTTCGTTTCGGATACAAGCATATTGACGTCTTCTAGTTTTGTTAAATGAAGACGAGCGACGTTCGGATGAATATGGAACGCATCAGCAATTTCTTGAACGGTTACTTCTTGATGTTTTCTCGCGATATACTGATAAATTTCATAACGAGTCGGATCAGCAAGGACGCTTGTAATTTTCAGTACTTGGTCCATTATGTCTCACTCCTATATGTTCATTCATTTACATTATAATACATGTATTTCCACAATGGAAATGCATATATAGGTCTTTTTCCCTATCTTTTTGTAACGTTCACAAAGTTTTAAAACAAATTTATATACAAATATTAAACAAATATTATACAATATGTATAACTAAGTGGAGAGAGGAGTGTGTTGCTATGCTGACTGTATATATGCATCCGAGTTGTACATCGTGTCGAAAAACAAAAAAGTGGTTATGTGCAAACAATATTGTCTTTCATGAGCGTCATTTATTTCGTGAAACACCGACACATGAGGAGCTATTGCACTTGTTATCATTAACGACGGAAGGGATCGATGAAATTTTAGCTACGCGTAGTCAGTCGTTTAAACAACTTGGCGAAAACGTGGAGGATTGGCCTTTATCAAAAGTTGTTGAGTTGCTTGTAAAAGAACCTCGTCTTCTTCGTCGTCCGATCGTCACAGATGGTAAACGGCTTGTTGTCGGCTATAACCCGTCAGCATTAAAAAACATTGCGAAAAAATATCGTCGTGTTTGTGTCTCATAACGTTCACCCTATGGGTGAATATTTTTTTGAATTTTTTTGCGAATGAAGCAGGAATTTGACGAAAGATGTTGAATAATCAAGGCGAAAAATAAAGAAAGGGGGATCGCATTGCAAACAATCGAGCAATTGGCGGATCGACTTATTGAGGATGCGTATATTCTTCAAGCTTCTGACATTCATATCGTTCCGCGTAAGCAAGATGCACTTGTTCAGTTTCGATTAGGGGGTATGCTCGTTACAAAAAGTGTGTTATCAAAACAGACGTGTGAACGTTTGCTTGCCCACTTTAAGTTTCTTGCCGATATGGATATTGGCGAACGTCGCCGACCGCAAAGTGGAG
The DNA here is from genome assembly GCF_022030075.1 of Anoxybacillus sp. LAT27. Lineage (NCBI taxonomy): Bacteria > Bacillati > Bacillota > Bacilli > Caryophanales > Anoxybacillaceae > Anoxybacillus > Anoxybacillus sp. LAT27. The sequence continues at coordinate 172,810 of NZ_JAIWYK010000440.1, read as the reverse complement.
CAATGGAAATGAACGTTGCCCACACAACTGTCCATCTTCGTTTATCGACATTGCCTACGATTTATGATGAAAGCTTAGTTATCCGTCTGCTTCCGCTACACTCATTTCTTCCGCTCAAACAACTCGCGCTATTTCCTTCGACCGTAAAAAAGTTGCTCGCGCTATTAAATTATTCCCATGGGCTTATTATTTTCACAGGACCAACAGGATCGGGAAAGACAACAACGTTATACAGCTTGTTAAACGTATGTCGCCATCATTTTCAACGAAATGTCATTACATTAGAAGATCCGGTTGAAAAGCGAGCGGAAGATGTGCTACAAGTACAAGTCAATGAAAAAGCTGGGATTACGTATGCTGCAGGGTTAAAAGCGATTTTGCGACACGATCCAGATGTCATTATGGTTGGGGAAATTCGTGATGCTGAGACTGCGCGAATAGCTGTGCGCGCAGCGCTTACGGGACATCTTGTGCTAACAACGATGCATACGAAAGATGCGGTTGGAGCGATTTATCGTCTTCTTGAGTTTGGTGTACCATTTCAAGAAATGGTGCAAACGTTAGTCGCTGTGACAGCCCAACGTCTTGTGCAATTGAAATGTCCGTTTTGTGAAGCAGAGTGCTCACCTTTTTGTCGACAGTATCGACCTGTTCGTCGAGTCGGTGTTTATGAATTATTATACGGAAGTGAACTGGCACAAGCGATGCGGGCAGCGAAAGGGGAGCAAGCGACATACGTGTATACTCGGTTAAAAGATGTGATTAAAAAAGGCATTGCGCTCGGTTTTTTACACGAGCATGTCATTGAAAGTTGGTTGTTAGATGAAGCGACGTCGTAATTGGTCGTTACAAGAGCAAAGTTCGTTTTTCATCCAACTTGGGAAATTGCTCAGTAAAGGGTATTCGCTTGCTCAGGCGATTGAGTTTTTACAAATTCAGCAACCTGTAGCAAAACAAAAAGATTTAGATGATTGCATGCAAGCATTGCGAGCCGGTATACCGATTCATGAAACTTTTTCACGTATGCAATTTCATTCTCATCTTTTAGGATATATATTTTTCGCTGAACAACACGGCCAACTTGCTCACGGGTTTATTGAAGCGGGGGAAATCGGACAAATGCGGGCACATTACGTTGAGCAAGTGAAGCGTATGTTACGCTACCCATTGTTTCTTTTTAGTTTTTGTATCGCCATGTTTTTCATATTTCAGCAAGTATTAGCTCCGCAGTTTTCTCATCTTCTTTCTTCATTTCATGCTCGTTCTGCTTTTTCTACGTTCATTTTTTCTGTTGCTGTATGGCTTCCTCGCATTTTTTCTATTGCGCTCATCGTGTTCATTTTCTTCGTATTGTTTTACTTTTTTGTCGTTCGTTCATGGCCTATTTATAAACAAATGAATCTATTTATGAACATTCCAATTGTTCGCTCGTGGATCGTTTCTTTTCATACGCAAGTATTTTCACTGCAATTAAGCCATTTGTTGAAAGGTGGATTATCGATTTATGAGGCGATCCAAATTTTTGAACATCAATCTCACCTTCCATTGCTGAGAGAGGAAGCGAAATTGATGAAACAACAGCTATGTGCAGGTGAAAAATTAGATGAAATCATCGAACAGCGGAAATATTACGAGAAGGAACTACCTTTCGTCATTCGTCACGGTCAGTCGAATGGGGAATTAGTCCAAGAATTATTTCATTACAGCCAATTTTCATTGCAAAAACTTGAAACCCGGTTGAAAAAATCTGTATATCTCATCCAACCCTTGTTGCTTAGTTTTATTGGTATTTTCGTTATTCTCATGTATATGGCGATGCTGTGGCCCATTTTTCAATTGTTAAATCACATATAATGGGGGATGTATATGCGAAATGAGAAAGGGTTTACATTAATTGAAATGTTAATTGTGCTAATGGTTATCACAATTTTAATTTTAATTACGATCCCAAATGTAACAAAACATAACAGCATGATTAACAACAAAGGATGTTCGGCTTTTATAAAAATGGTTCAGTCTCAAGTGAAAGCGTACGAAATGGAGTACGGAACAATCCCGACTGTGCAACAATTAGTAGATGGAAAATATATTGAGAGCAACCGTTGCCCAAATGGAAAAGAGATCGTTATTACAAATGAAGGAGACGTTTTAGAAGGTGAATGAACGAGGGTTTACGCTTGTAGAAATGTTGATCGTTCTTTTTATTGTCACAACGATCATGGTTTTTACCGTTCCACCGCTTCAACAAACGTTAGCTGAGCGGCAGTTACAATATTTTTTAGAACAGTTTAGTAACGATATGTTATATGCCCAACAATATGCGATTAGTCGAAAGAAAACGGTAGCGATTATGTTTTATTTCGATATATGTCGCTATCAAGTGAAAGAAGGTGGGACGTTTGGGAAGGAATTAATCGCTCGTTCCTTCCCTTCCCCTTTTCAATTTCAAATGGCTACACTATCCCCACCGTTGTTTTATTATCCAAATGGCAATATCAATAAGGCGGGAACATTGCTTGTTGCGTATGGAAACAAAAAATATAAAATCGTTTTTCAATTAGGGAAAGGGCGATTGTATGTACAAAAATTGTAACGGTTTTACATTTTTTGAACTGCTTATTTCGCTTAGTGTGTGGAGCGGGGTAATCGTTATGATCATCGCTCATTGGACAATCATTATGATAGGGCGAGAAAACAAAAAAGCAGAAACGATCGCCAATCAAATTTTATATGAGGTGATGATGAACGAGCAGATTGGAAATGAAACGACCGTGGTGCGAGGTACACATACATTTTCACTATTTATGCGTTCAAATGAGCAATGTGTGCGCTGGGAAGATAGGTTGAAACGAACAAAAGAAAGATGTGAGTCGTTAGGACAATGATTCAAAAAGAGAAAGGATTCACATTAATCGAAATACTCATGTCTCTTATCGTTTTGTTCATCATTTTATCTTTATTGACACCCGCATTTCATCTAGCAGTAAACTATACAGCCAAACGTGGAAACTTTCACTATTTTGAATGGCTTGTTTTTATTCAACAAGCAAAAATGGAACTAAGGGAATCGAAAGATGTTCGTATATACGGAACGACGATTCAATTCGATAAATGGACAGGGGAGCGCGTAACGTATGAAAAGTACGGAACGATCATTCGTCGACGTGTGAATGCTACCGGTCATGAAATTATGCTTCAGTTTATTCAACAAATATCATATGAAAAAGAGGGAGCAGGCATCCGTATTCGTGTATTGACAGACAAGGGGGATGCATATGAAGCGTTCATTCCATCTTTTCATTAGCTTGAAATATGAACGAGGGGTTATTTTTCTCTTTACTGTCATGTGTGCGTTATTCATGAGCGCTCTTTTTTTGCATGCTGTTGCATTGTATCATACAGAAATACAATTTTTTGAGGAAGAAAAGAAAGGATATGAAGCAGATTACTTAATGAAACAAGCGCTTATTTATGTGAAACAAACGCTTGCCAGTACACCAGAAAACGTGTCATCATTAACCCAAACGGTTTCATTTGTTCATGGGCAAGCAACATATCGTGCAACACGTATTGAGCCTGATGTATGGTCTGTAACTGTATCGTGCATAACGAATGCACAATTTCGTTACGACGTCCAATTTCAATTCAATGCTTCAACAAACAACATATCAGTGTGGCGAGAAGTATACTAGAAGGGAGAGGGAACATGAAAGCGATTTATTTAACAGGATTTATGGGGGCAGGAAAGACAACAATTGGAAAACGATTAGGAGAAGTATTACAGCTATCTGTGATAGACACGGATGCATATATTGAACAACAAGTTGGAAAAACGATTACAAAGATTTTCGCAGAAGAGGGGGAAGAGGCGTTTCGAGCGTATGAACGAGACGCATTAAAGAAGCTTCCAAAGGAACATGTGATTATTACAACAGGTGGCGGGATTGTCATTCAAGAAGAAAATCGTCAATTTATGCGCGAGCATGGAATCGTCATTTATTTGCATTGTGAGCTACATGAATTGTTTCGGCGTTTAGCTGATGATGAGACCCGACCGTTACTGATGGGAAATAAACAAAAGCAAATGAAACAGCTATTTGAACATCGTCTTCCGTTTTATCAAGAAGCGCATATGACCATTGATACAACAAATCGCACGATAGATGACATCGTAGAAAACATTGTATCTTTGCTTAAATCACCTCGTTTTTGACGATACTAGCATCGAGGTGATGAACGATGGCAGGAAACGATTATGTTAAATTTATGACTGAGCAAGTTGTAAAATATTTAGACCAACCGAAAGACGAACGGAAAAGACAAAGACAAGAGAAGAAACAGCTAAAAAAACAACAAAAGCAGCCGTTTTTATATCGCTGGTTCGGTGTTATTCCGTATGCCATTATGCTTTTATTTAAGCGGAAATAAGGCTAATGCTAGCCTTATTTCGCCTCCAAATAAAATACACCACCGTTGATAATGGAAATGTGAATTCTCGGTTCATACCTTTGTCGCAACGCTTCTTTTTCTTTTTCATACTCTTCTTGTTTTTCTTCGATCCCCTCGTAAAAATGTTTCAGTAATGCTAAGTCTTCTTCCCAACGCGCGCGCGCCGCATCTGCCCACTCATGCGTTTCGGAGGCGATGAGACGTTCAACAAAAGCTTCAAGACGCGCAAGTCCACTAATTGGCTTAATAAGTGGAGAAATCGTAAAGCAATAATCTGGAACAGTGACTCCCCATTGTTTTTCTTTTAACACGTCGTAAAACGACTCGACGATTGTTCCGCTAATGAGATGAATACCTAACGATAATAAACGATCTTGCTTCCGGTCGCATTCATATGAAAGCAATATGTTTGTATGAAGCCACGGATGAAGAGCGGCAGATCGTTCGAATACTTGCTCATAGAGTCGAACGAACCGTCCGTTCATTTTAGCGATCGAAAAAATTTGATGAAGGCGTGGCGAACCAAAATGAATATGCTCTCCCTTTTCGTGAATCGATCGTTTCGTGATGAGTGATAGTTGCAACGGTTCACCTATAGCACCGATGCGCTCAACATAATGCCAATAAAACGGGCGATTCATGAGTTGTTTATCCATCTCAACGGTGAGTTGAACACGTATATGTCCATCGCTACGTTCGACAATGGGACAATGGGCGGCGGTAAAAAAACGTTCAAGAAAAGATTGTATGTCATCTTGCTGCATGTGTCTGTTCCTCCGTATTCGCTAAAATTTCTACAAGATTTTGCATTTTTATTTTCAGTTCTCCTTCGCTTTTCGACTGAGCAATTATGCGTTCTAAATGGTTTGAAAATGCAGGAGACTGTAGCTTCATTAAAATATCATCTAGTTCACCGACGACCCGTTCGAATAGCTGAATTTTTTCGTACAGTAACGTAAATATATGCTCTTCGACCGTATTGCGCACGACAAAATTATAAATGTGGACATCTTTCGTTTGTCCGAGACGATGGACGCGTCCGATTCGCTGTTCCAAACGCATAGGGTTCCAAGGCAAATCATAGTTAATGACATGATTGCAAAACTGTAAGTTAATCCCTTCCCCCCCTGCCTCGGTTGCAATTAACACTTGGGAACGATGCTGAAACAGCTCTTTCATCCAATCTTTTTTACTACGTTTAAATCCACCGCGAAACGGTACGGAAGAGATGCCGTGCTGTTTAAAAAACCATTGCAAATACAATTGAGTCGCTCGGTATTCTGTAAATACAATGACTTTATCGTTTATTGTTTGAATAAGCTCTAACGCTTTTTTCGCTTTTGTATGTTCGTTGATATCGTTCATTTTTTGTAACAATGCACTAATTGTCGTTTCAAGATGAGGTTTTTGTTCAAGCATGTTTTTTAACGTGCAAAAAAGCGCTTCTTTACTGCTGCATATTTCACGCAATAACGTCATATGTGACAGCGATGTATCTAACAAAGGAGACTTGAACCGCTGAATTGTTTCATATACATTTCGCTCCGCTTCCGAGAACTCAATGAAAATCGTTTCAACGTGCCGTTTCGTCCATTCAATTCCTGTATCGTGGCGACGGTGACGAATCATCACTTTGCGAATAAGCTCTTTTAAATGAGCATCATCGTGTAATGTGCGCAATTTTCCATATCTTTTTTGAAATTGTTCGGCATTTCCTAAATGTCCTGGTTTCAGTAGAGAAACGAGATGAAAAATTTCTTCTACACGATTTTGAATCGGTGTTGCTGTCAATAGTAAACAAAATTTTTTTTTCAGTCCTTGAACAAATTCATAGTTTTTTGTTTTGTTGTTTTTTAACTTATGCGCTTCATCAATAATAACCATATCGTATGTTTGTTCGTAAATGATGTCCCGATGTGGTTGTTTTTTTGCTGTATCAATGGATGAAACGACAATGTCGCATTGTTCCCATACGTAACTTTTCCCTTGGGCAACAGCAGGAATAAAAAATTTCTCGTTCAATTCTTGCACCCATTGTGACACGAGAGAGGCTGGAACGAGAATAAGCGCTTTTTTCACAAGACCACGAATCATATACTCTTTTAAAATCAATCCTGCTTCAATCGTTTTCCCGAGTCCAACTTCATCAGCTAAAATGGCTTTTCCGTTCATTTGTTCAACGACTTGACGAGCAACGTCGTATTGATGGGGTAAAATGGTAACATGTGGTAAATGTTTTGGGGCTTGTAGCCCATCAAACCGAGGAATGGCTAACGATTCCGTCGCTTCAAGCGCTAACTCATATAATTCCCAATTTGACCACGGGCCGTCACGTTCAATACGTTTGGCAAATTCATCTTTCCAGCTTCTCTCCCAATGCATGGTGATGTCCATCAAGTATCCCTCATTTTCCGAACATTTTTGTTTAAAACTAAATAAACTTACGTATTTTATTTATAAAAAGGTATTGCGACAAATGAGAAGTTATAAGATAATAAAAAACGTAAGAAAGTTTGTAAAATTGTTTCATTGGTGTGTTTACACGTAGTGTGGCACAAAAACGACAATTGTATACGGGCGGATGAGAACAAGGGGAGAGACTACAGCACGTAGCGCCGAAGGAGCAAGTGGCAACACGAATCTCTCAGGCAAAAGAACTCTTGTTTGACGCAGCTCTGGAGAGCGTTCACAAACGTGAACCACCCACGAGGACACCTAATTACTTAGGGAAACTTTCAGGTGAAAGGACAGAGACTACCATATGACAATATGGGGGTCGTCTGTCTTTTTTTATGAACAAGGAGGGAGCATATGTTACAAAGAACACCGCTATTTCCTCTGTATGCAGAGTATGGCGCAAAAACGATTGATTTTGGTGGCTGGGAGTTGCCTGTGCAGTTTTCTAGCATTAAAGAAGAACATGAAGCTGTACGAACGCGTGCAGGGTTATTTGATGTGTCCCATATGGGCGAGTTTGAAGTGAAAGGAAAAGATAGTCTTGCTTTTTTACAAAAAATGATGACAAACGACGTTGCGAAGTTAACGGACGGTCGCGCCCAATACACGTTGATGTGTTATGAAGATGGGGGAACCGTTGATGATTTACTTGTTTATAAAAAAGCGGACGATCATTATCTTCTTGTCGTAAACGCTGCCAATATTGAAAAAGATTTTGCTTGGCTTTCTGAGCATGTTGTTGGGGATGTCGAACTTGTCAATATTTCAAACGATATTGCGCAACTTGCGCTACAAGGCCCACTTGCAGAAAAAGTATTACAGCAATTAACGACGGTCGATTTATCTACGATGAAGTTTTTCGCTTTTGCAGATCATGTTGATGTTGCAGGAGTTCAAACGCTTGTGTCCCGAACAGGATATACAGGAGAAGACGGATTTGAGCTATATTGTCGAGCAGAAGATGCCCCAACGCTTTGGCGCGCCATTTTAGAAGCAGGAAAAGAAGAAGGGGTACTTCCATGCGGGCTCGGTGCACGCGACACGCTTCGTTTTGAAGCATGCTTGCCGCTATATGGACAAGAACTGGCCAAAGATATTACCCCAATCGAAGCAGGGCTTGGATTTGCAGTAAAAACGAATAAAGATGTCGACTTTTTCGGAAAAGAAGTATTGAAGAAGCAAAAAGAAGAAGGAACGCCACGGAGACTTGTCGGAATCGAAATGATTGACAAAGGCATTGCGCGTCACGGATATGCGGTGTATGTCAACAATGAGCAAATTGGCTTCGTCACGACCGGAACACAATCGCCAACGCTTAAAAAAAATATCGGACTAGCGCTTATTTCTACTGCGTTTTCGGCACTTGATACGGAAGTAGAAGTAGACGTTCGTGGGAAGCGGTTAAAAGCAAGAGTGGTGGCAACACCGTTTTACAAGCGTACAAAATAATGTGAGGAGAGAGAGTTATGCTTCATCGTTATTTGCCGATGACAGAAGAAGATAAGCAGCAAATGTTACAAACGATCGGGGTACAGTCCATTGATGAACTGTTTTCTGACATCCCGGAAAGCGTCCGTTTTCAAGGAGAGTACAACATTAAGCCGGCAAAATCAGAACCGGAGTTAATGAAAGAATTAATGGCATTAGCGGCAAAAAATGCGGATATGAAGACACACACGTCGTTTTTAGGGGCAGGGGTGTACGATCATTACATTCCGACGATTGTGGATCACGTCATTTCACGTTCCGAGTTTTATACGGCATATACACCGTATCAACCAGAAATTTCGCAAGGGGAATTGCAAGCCATTTTCGAGTTTCAAACGATGATTTGCGAGCTAACAGGCATGGATGTGGCAAATTCATCGATGTACGATGGTGGAACAGCGCTAGCAGAAGCAGCGTTATTAAGCGCGGCGCATACGAAAAAGAAAAAAGTGTTGTTATCAAGCGCGGTGCATCCAGAATACCGCGACGTCGTGAAAACGTATGCGAAAGGTCCTGGGCTAGAGGTAGTAGAAATACCGTACAAAAACGGTGTAACGGATATTGACGCCCTTCAAGCAGAAATGAACGAAGATGTGGCATGTGTCATTGTACAATATCCGAACTTTTTCGGACAAATCGAACCGCTAAAAGACATCGAGCCAATCGCTCATGCGCATAAAGGAATGTTCGTTGTCGCCAGCAATCCGCTTGCATTAGGGGTATTAACGCCGCCAGGCCAATTCGGGGCGGACATCGTCGTTGGCGATGCGCAGCCATTTGGTATTCCAACGCAATTTGGCGGCCCGCATTGCGGCTATTTTGCGGTGAAATCAGCGCTCATGCGCAAAATTCCGGGACGTCTTGTCGGACAAACGACAGACGAAGAAGGTCGCCGAGGTTTCGTCTTGACATTACAAGCGCGCGAGCAACACATTCGCCGCGACAAAGCAACATCGAATATTTGCTCGAACCAAGCGTTAAACGCGCTTGCAGCGTCGGTGGCGATGACTGCGCTTGGTAAAAACGGGGTAAAAGAAATGGCAACGATGAATATTCAAAAAGCACACTATGCAAAAGAGGCGTTTGTTAATCATGGATTTGATGTCGTATTTACAGGACCGTTTTTCAACGAGTTTGTCATTCGCTTGAACAAACCGATAGCAGAAGTAAATAAAAAGCTATTGGAAAAAGGAATCATTGGTGGCTACGATCTCGGGCGTGATTATCCAGAACTACAAAATTGTATGTTAATTGCAGTGACGGAACTACGCACGAAAGAAGAAATCGACACGCTTGTAAAAGAATTGGGGGATTGTCATGCATAAAGACCAACCGCTTATTTTTGAATTAAGTAAGCCAGGGCGAATTGGGTATAGCTTACCGAAGCTAGACGTGCCAGCCATCGATGTTGCACAAGTCATTCCAACCGATTACATTCGTCAAGAAGCACCCGAGCTTCCAGAAGTGTCGGAGCTTGATATTATGCGTCATTATACAGCGTTGTCCAAGCGCAATCATGGGGTCGATTCCGGCTTTTATCCGCTTGGATCTTGTACGATGAAATACAATCCGAAAATAAACGAAAATGTTGCCCGCTTCGCTGGATTTGCTCACATCCATCCGCTTCAGCCGGAAGAAACGGTGCAAGGAGCGCTTGAATTAATGTATGACTTACAAGAGCATTTAAAAGAAATTACTGGAATGGACGCGGTAACGCTACAGCCAGCTGCAGGTGCACATGGGGAATGGACAGGACTCATGATGATTCGCGCTTATCACGAAGCAAACGGCGACTACAATCGAACAAAAGTCATCGTCCCAGATACTGCACACGGCACAAACCCTGCATCAGCAACGGTGGCAGGTTTTGAGACGGTGACGGTAAAATCGACGGAAGAAGGGCTTGTTGACTTAGACGATTTACGCCGCGTTGTCGGTCCAGATACTGCAGCGCTTATGCTTACTAATCCGAATACGCTCGGTCTTTTTGAAGAAAATATTTTAGAAATGGCAGAAATTGTGCATGCTGCAGGCGGAAAGCTGTATTATGACGGGGCTAACTTGAATGCGGTGTTAAGCAAAGCACGCCCTGGCGATATGGGCTTTGACGTTGTGCATTTAAACCTTCATAAAACGTTTACCGGTCCACACGGTGGCGGTGGCCCTGGCTCAGGTCCTGTCGGCGTGAAGGCGGATCTCATTCCGTTTTTACCGAAGCCAACGGTGGAAAAGGGAGAGAACGGCTACTATTTCGACTACGATAGACCACAAGCGATCGGGCGTGTGAAGCCGTTTTATGGCAACTTTGGCATTAACGTTCGTGCGTATACGTATATTCGTTCGATGGGGCCAGATGGCTTAAAAGCAGTGACAGAATATGCGGTATTAAACGCCAACTATATGATGCGCCGATTGGCTGAGTATTACGACTTACCATACAACCGTCATTGCAAACACGAATTTGTTTTGTCAGGAAAGCGACAAAAGAAATTAGGGGTACGTACGCTTGATATTGCGAAGCGTTTGCTTGATTTTGGTTACCACCCGCCGACAATTTATTTCCCGCTCATCGTCGAAGAGTGCATGATGATCGAGCCAACCGAAACTGAGTCAAAAGAGACGCTTGATGCATTTATTGATGCGATGATTCAAATCGCAAAAGAAGCGGAAGAAACGCCAGAAATCGTCCAAGAAGCGCCACATACAACGGTCGTCAAACGCTTAGATGAAACGACGGCTGCTCGCAAACCAATTTTGCGTTATTAAGAAAAGCGCAAAGCGCCCCAATTTCGCCTAAAGGCAGCCCGCTTCCTGCGGGCAACGGCGAAATGTCGCCATCCTTGGCTCCGCGAAGAGCGCACAAGCCCCACCGAGGAGGCTGTCGCCGCCGCAGTGTGGGGCGGAGCGACTCGAGCCGATGGCGCTTGGAGCTAGACAGCTCCCTACCTAATCACGTGTATGCTTTCTTTTTCTTAAATAAACGAGGTGCCAGGCGTGTTGGCTTGGCACCTTATTTTTTCTTTACTTTTCCTGTCCACATTTTAAATCCGCCTTTTAAATGGTATAAATCCCGATAGCCGTTGCGATACAACATTTGTGCCGCGCGACTGCTACGTATTCCGCTTTGGCAATATAAGTAAATTGGTTGATCTTTACGCAATTCTTTCATGCGTAAACGTAATTGAGAAAGCGGAATGTTACGAGCTCCTAAAATATGACCTGCCGCGTATTCATCGGGTTCGCGAACATCGATGAGTTGTGCTTTTCGATAGCCTGCGCGAAACTCTTCTTCCGTCAACGTTTGAACGATTCGCTTTTGGTAAAAGTATGTAATGACCGCATACACAATAATTGCTCCGAGAATAATAAGAGCGATTGTCATGATGCCCCTCCTTTTTTTCATCGTTGCCATGTCTATTATATAAATGTTTTAGGCAAGAAGCAAAGCATTTTCCATTGACTTATTATGTTTGCTACACTATAAAATGATAGAGGAAAGGGTGGAGTAGATGGAAAAAGAAGTATGGCGTTTTATTGACTCGGGCAATTGTTCTCCAGCGTTTAATATGGCGCTTGATGAAGCGCTGCTAGAATGGCATAGCGAAGGAAAAATTCCGCCGACGATTCGGTTTTACGGTTGGAATCCACCGACGCTTTCGATTGGCTATTTTCAAAAAGTCGAAAAAGAAATTGATATGGAAGCGGTCAAAAAGTATGGTCTTGGTTTTGTTAGACGTCCAACCGGGGGACGCGGTGTGCTTCATGACCAAGAGTTGACGTATAGCGTTATCGTGTCTGAATCGCATCCAGCTATGCCACAAACAGTGACGGAAGCGTATCGTGTCATTTCACAAGGCATTTTAGAAGGATTTCGCTTTCTAGGGCTTGATGCGTATTTTGCGGTGCCAAAAACAGAAGAAGAAAAAGCAGATTTAAAAAATCCGCGCTCGGCTGTTTGTTTTGATGCACCGTCTTGGTATGAGCTCGTTGTCGAAGGAAGAAAAGTGGCAGGAAGCGCCCAAACGAGGCAAAAAGGAGTCATTTTACAACACGGATCGATTTTATTAGATTTAGACGAAGACATGCTCTTTAGTCTATTTAAGTATCCGAATGAAAGAGTGAAAGAACGATTAAGGCAAAACTTTAAAAACAAAGCAGTCGCCATTAATGAATTAACGGATCGAAACATTACGATCAATGAGGCGAAAGAAGCGTTTTTCAAAGGATTTGAAAAAGGGTTAAATGTTCAGCTTGAACGATATGAATTAACAGATGATGAGCTTTTCTACGTTCAGCAACTAGCGAAAAACAAATACGAAACAGATGAATGGAATTTTAAACGGTAAATTTTTCTCTTGACAAATAAAAAATGCTTGACTTAATTATCAATATGTAGTATGTGATTTTTAAAAAATCATACTATATATTGATTTTTTTATTGATTATTGTTGTCGATATATGGTAGTTTAATGTAGTAAGATTATGTTGGTAGAGGAGAGGTAAAAAATGACGGTTGCGTTTTCTGAAAAAATGACGGTGAATGTAGATAAGTTGAATGAAGACATTCACCTATTCCCACAAGTGCACCCGATTACTCCTGAGATGCACATTACATATAAGGGTGTGTCGCGTTTAGTGATGCTTGATCGCTATTCGTTTAAAGATACGGAAAAGTTGACGTTAAGCGTTGGAGACTTTGTCGTTTTAACGGTAAAGGAAGATCCGAAATTTCCAGCGCGTGGCCTTGGATTTATCGTTGAGTTGGACTGGGAAAATAAAAAAGCACACGTGCTCGTTGAAGAAGAATATCGTCATGTGTTGGAAGGAGACGAAGCGAAAACAGGTGTTGTTGTTCGCTCGCTCGATGTCATTGAAAAGCCACTTGAAATTTTTTATGAGCAAATTGCAAAGCGGAACGCAACCGGGTTAGCCGCTGTTGAAAAAACAGAAGAAAAACGAAAAGAGTGGTTTGAAAAGTTTTATGAACAGCTCGTCAGCCTGAATTTTGTTCCAGCTGGACGTGTACTGTACGGAGCAGGTTCTGGGACAGAAGTGACGTACTTTAACTGTTACGTCATGCCGTTTGTGAAAGACTCTCGCGAAGGCATTTCTGAACATCGAAAACAAGTGATGGAAATTATGAGCCGCGGTGGCGGTGTCGGAACGAACGGTTCGACCCTTCGTCCACGCAATACACTCGCGCGTGGGGTGAACGGAAAATCGTCCGGATCGGTGTCATGGCTAGACGACATTGCAAAACTAACCCATCTTGTCGAACAAGGTGGCTCGCGCCGTGGCGCTCAAATGATTATGCTAGCCGATTGGCACCCGGACATTATTGAATTTATTATTTCAAAAATGCAAAATCCCCGCATTTTGCGCTACTTGCTTGAAAATACAGAAGATGAAGGCATTCAAAAAGCAGCGAGAGAAAAATTAAAGTTTACGCCACTTACTGAACAAGAGCGCGCGATGTATCAAGGAATCGTCAACTATAAAAACATCCCAGGATACGGGGGTTTTAGCGAAAAAATTATTAAAGACGCGGAAGAAAAGTTGCGGACAGGCGGTACGTATAGCGTGCACAATCCGGACTTTTTAACAGGAGCGAACATTTCTGTTTGCTTAACGAAAGAGTTTATGCAGGCAGTAGAAAACGATGAAGAATACGAATTGCGCTTCCCAGATGTTGAAACGTATTCAGAAGAAGAAATGCGCATCTACAACGAAAAATGGCACGAAGTCGGCGATGTGCGCGAATGGGAGAAAATGGGCTATCGCGTTCGCGTCTATCGAAAAATTCGCGCGCGAGAGCTATGGAAGCTCATTAACATTTGCGCAACGTATTCTGCAGAACCAGGCATTTTCTTTATCGACAACGCCAATGACATGACGAATGCAAGAGCGTACGGACAAAAAGTAGTCGCAACAAATCCGTGTGGTGAACAACCACTCGCACCTTATTCTGTGTGCAATTTAGCTGCAATTAATTTGGCGAATATGGTGGATAAAAAGAAGAAAGTTGTCGATTATGAAAAATTAAAGCGGACGGTTGAAGTCGGTGTCCGTATGCAAGATAACGTTATTGATGCAACCCCATACTTCCTTGAGGAAAATAAAAAGCAAGCGCTTGGGGAGCGCCGCGTCGGTCTTGGCGTGATGGGATTAGCTGATTTGCTCATTTATTGCGAAAAAGAGTACGGTTCGAAAGAAGGAAATCAGTTAGTTGACGAGCTGTTTAAAACAATTGCGACAACGGCATACCGCGCGTCGATTGAGCTTGCGAAAGAAAAAGGAAGCTTTCCGTTTTTAGTTGGCGAAACGGAAGAAGAAACGATGAAATTGCGCGAAGCGTTCATTCACACCGGTTATATGAAAAAAATGCCGGACGATATTCGCCAAGATATTTTAAAATACGGCATTCGCAACTCGCATTTGCTGACCGTGGCTCCGACGGGTAAGTAGTTGCCCCCTGTATTTGTAAAAATACAGTGAAAACTCGGCTATATGCGGGGAAATCTGGCGTATCTCTTGCTACCTGTGCCTTGCCAGCACATGAAAGAGGTAAAAATGCAAGAGTGTTGGATTATCCTACCAGACAATCCGCAGGGAAGTCGTGGCTGACCCCTCAACGACTACACGCCGAGCAACCAAATCTCGTGACAGGAACACCTGTTCTGTTTTATAATAATCATATTAGGACAGAAAAGGAGAGATGTTCCTGTGAAGAAAAAATGTCTTAATTGCGATGAAGAAATTTATGTAAAGCCTAGTCACTTTGAAAGAAAAAAGTTTTGTTCCCGATCTTGCAAAACAGAGTATCAAAAAAAGAATCCACCATTATTTTGGAAAAAGATGAGTAAAAAAGTTAAAGTTTTTTGCTCGTTTTGTGGAAGGGAAATGCTTCGAAAGCCTTCTATTATTCAAAAAAATAATTTTTGTAATAAACAATGTAGGAGAATGTATCTAATACAGAACGCCCATCAAATTAATCAACATTTGAGAAAACGTGTCGAAAAAATTTGTGAAACTTGCGGAAAAACGTTCGATGTCCCAGAAAATCGAAAATTAAGCGCAAAATATTGTTCGAGAACATGTCTAGGCAAAGCGAACGGGGAAAGAGGAAAAGCTCAATATAAAAAGCGAATTATTGTCACATGTAATAATTGTGGCAAAAAAATCGAGAAAAAACCTTCTGTTGTTAGAAAACTTAATTTCTGTTCTGTGCATTGCATGGGTGATTATTATGAAAGAACTAGGATGTTTTCTGGAGAAAACAATGGTGCTTGGGCAGGAGGAGATATAGAATATTATGGGCCAAACTGGAGAGCTCAGCGCAGGAAGGCTAGGGAACGTGATAATTTTACTTGTCAAGATTGTGGAATAACAGAAGCTGAATATGGACGTGAATTATCAGTTCATCACATTATACCATTTAGGGCTTTCAACGGTGATTGGGAAAAGGCGAATGAATTATCTAATTTAATTACCTTATGTGAGTATCCTTGTCATCGCAAAAGACATTCACAGGAGATTTGGTTGAAGATATAGTCTGACCCATATGGCGACATATGGAGCGGGTAGCAATATCGTACCTGCCTTCTGTCCAATATGTATGGATAGAAGTAACATAAGTGAGTACCGGAACCATGATCGGCGTGTCCACAGGACTTGAACCATATTTTTCCTTTTCTTATTATCGAAGCGGCCGTCTAGGCAAGTTTATTGAAGTGAAGGCGGATATCGTTCAAGAATATTTAGATAAACATCCAGAAGCGGATCCGAACAACTTGCCGCATTGGTTTGTAACCGCCATGGACTTATCGCCAGAAGCGCATGCCGATGTCCAGTGCATTATTCAACGTTGGGTGGATTCAAGTCTCTCGAAAACGGTAAATGCCCCGCGCGGCTATACGGTTGAGCAAGTACAAAAAGTGTACGAGCGGTTATGGCGGGGCGGCGCAAAAGGTGGAACAGTCTATGTCGACGGTAGCCGCGATGCGCAAGTATTGACATTAAAAGCGGAAGAACATGCGGTTGAAGAACAACTGGAGCTCCTTCCAGAAGAACCGAAAAAACGGGCTGTTGCGCTTGTTGAAACGATTCCAGATTTACGCGCAACGGACGTCACGATCGGTTCAGAAGTCGGCAACATTTGCCCGGTATGCCGTGAAGGAACGGTCGAAGAAATCGGTGGCTGCAACACGTGCACAAGTTGCGGAGCGCAATTAAAATGTGGTTTATAATGTAAAAAGGGACGGGAAAACCCGTTCCTTATTTTATTATGAATAATAACAAAAATTGTATTTCATCACCTCATACGAATAAACCATACTAACATTGAGGTGATTGTATGAAGCCATTTATTCCTCAGCTTGTTTATTTTGAGCCCGAAGCGCTTCATTATCCGCTCGGCAAAGAGTTATATGAAAAATTTAAACGTATGCATATTGACATACGCGAAACGACATCGCATAACCAAGTGCGTGGAATCCCAGGTGATACGGAACTCCAACAGTACCGAAACGCAAAATCTACGCTCGTTGTTGGTGTCAGACGTACATTAAAGTTTGATACATCTAAGCCATCGGCAGAATATGCGATTCCGCTTGCGACAGGATGCATGGGGCATTGCCATTATTGTTATTTACAAACGACGCTTGGAAGCAAACCTTACATTCGTGTGTACGTCAATCTTGATGATATTTTTACCCAAGCGAAAAAATATATTGATGAACGCGCTCCAGAAATTACGCGTTTTGAGGCTGCTTGTACGTCTGATATTGTCGGCATCGACCATTTAACGCATGCGTTAAAAAAAGCGATTGAATTTATTGGTGAAACGGAATACGGACGGCTTCGCTTTGTTACAAAATATGAACATGTCGACCATTTGCTTGATGCAAAACATAACGGAAAAACCCGCTTTCGTTTTAGTGTCAATTCACGGTATGTTATTCAAAACTTTGAACCGGGGACATCTTCGTTTGATGCACGGTTAGAGGCGGCACGAAAAGTAGCACACGCCGGCTATCCGCTCGGCTTTATCGTCGCGCCAATTTACATGCATGACGGCTGGGAAGAAGGGTATTTTGAGCTATTTGAACGATTACATGCTAATTTGCGAGATGTTGACTTAACGAATTTAACGTTTGAATTAATACAACATCGCTTCACGAAACCAGCAAAAACAGTCATTCAAAAACGGTATCCAAAAACGAAGCTCGATCTAGATGAAACGAAGCGAAAATATAAATGGGGACGATACGGAATTGGAAAATATGTGTATCAAGATGAAGATGCGAACCAGCTGAATGAAACGATTCGCTCCTACATTGCACAATTTTTTCCCGAAGCAACGATTGAATATTTTACGTAAATAGTTGTCATGCTTGGTAAACATGTTATAATCATAATGATTACGGATGTTTGTTTAGGAGGGAAACGTATGCCAACACCAAGCATGGAAGATTATATTGAGCAAATTTATATATTGATTGAAGAAAAAGGATATGCCCGTGTATCAGATATTGCCGAGGCATTGTCCGTTCATCCCTCCTCTGTGACGAAAATGGTGCAAAAACTCGATAAAGACGAATATTTAGTATACGAAAAGTACCGTGGACTTGTCCTTACACCAAAGGGCAAAAAAATCGGCAAGCGGCTTGTGTATCGCCATGAGCTACTGGAACAATTTATGCGTCTCATTGGTGTAGATGAAGAAAATATTTATCGCGATGTTGAGGGAATCGAACATCATTTAAGTTGGAATGCGATTGATCGCATCGGTGACTTAGTACAATATTTTGAAGAAGATCGGTCACGTCTTGAAGCGCTTCGCAACATTCAAAAACAGAACGAGCAAGAACAGGCATAAACGCTTGTTCTTTTTTGTTTTTTTATGCTCAACTCTTCTCGTTGTTCATACATATATGGCGAGGAGGGAAGAGGATGGAGATTGACGGTGTATTTTCAGGCGGAGGGGTCAAAGGTTTTGCGCTCATTGGAGCATATGAGGCGATTGAGGAAAAAGGTTTTCGTTTTAAACGGCTTGCTGGTACGAGTGCAGGGGCACTCATCGCTTCATTTATTGCAGCAGGGTTTACAAGTAAAGAAATATTGAACATCATGGATGATCTCAATTTAATGGATTTTCTCGATGAGCGACGTACGATCATTCCGTATGCATGGTTAAAATGGCTCGTCCTTTATTGGAGAATGGGGCTATATAAAGGGGAAAAGCTCGAACAATGGATAGCTGAACAGCTTAACAAAAAAGGGGTGCGCACATTTGCAGATTTGCCGCACGAACGACTGCGCGTCGTCGCTTCCGATTTAACGAATGGAACGATGCTTATTTTGCCAGATGATTTACCGAAATACGGCATTGATCCGCTTCGGTTTTCAGTCGCAAAGGCAGTAAGAATGAGCGTTGGTATTCCTTATTTTTTTGAGCCTGTGCGGTTAAAGACGGACGAAGGGAAGCATATTGTCGTTGATGGTGGCTTACTAAGCAATTTTCCGATTTTTTTATTTGATGAAGAACGAAAAAAGAGACCTGTTCTTGGTATCAAATTGAGTGCAAAACAGGCACAAAAAGCAAAAAAGCAAATTAATAACGCGATTGAGTTGTATGAAGCGTTGTTTCAAACGATGCGCGAGGCGCACGATGAACGATATATTTCACGTCGTCATGAAAAAAACATTGTTTTTCTTCCTGTTAAACATGTTGTTGCGACCGATTTTTCGATAACAGCTGAAGAAAAAAAGGAGCTTATTTCGTTTGGAAAGGAACGGACAGAACAATTTTTAAAAACATGGACGTATTAAAAGAAAAAAATCGGGTCAAAAAGAGGCCCGATTTTTTTTCTTTCCTTTTTTACCTTCAATGACTGTTAAATGAGTGACGTGCTTTTTCTTTAAAGCGGTTGGGCGCGTTTGTTTTTTCGACGTCGGCTTTGTTTTTTGATGGTGGAGCTTTTTCGATTGTTTTACCGCTTTTTGATATGAGTGACCAGAGCGTTGTCTTTGCATCCATTTATATATGCCGTAAAAGACAGCTACAACAAACACGATAAAAAATACTTGCTTCAACAACTGAATTGGATCGTTCCATAGTCGATAAGAAAACCCGAAAATAGCAAATACAATAAGCAACGTGATAAGCGGGAATGGGCGCCGACGCAATCGATCCACCTCCTTTATCATTACACCACTTCTTCTTGCTGTTTCGTCGCTTCTCCCTCTAACTCAAGCAACCGTTGAAATGATGCGATCGCTACTTCTACTTGATCATTAGTCGGTTCTTTCGTTGTTAATCGTTGTAACCATAAACCAGGGTAGCCAAACCAGCGTAACATTGGAACATGTCGCACCGCGTTTGTAATTTGTAATACTTCAAACGATAGTCCTAATACAACAGGAATGAGCGCTAAGCGATTTAATACGCGCACCCAAAGCGGTTCGGTTGGAACGAACATGTAAACGAATACGCCAATGATGACAGTAAATAAAATGAAGCTGCTCCCGCAACGATAATGAAGACGAGACTGTTGTTGTACGTGTTCAACCGTCAACGGCAATCCATTTTCGTAGGCATTAATTACTTTATGTTCAGCACCATGATATTGAAACAGTCGTTTGACAAGAGGTGTGAGTGAAATAAAGTAAATATATCCCAAAAGCAAAAGAAGTTTAAAAAAGCCTTCAACAAGTATTTGTGCCGTTTTCGACGGGAAAATCGGTCTCGTTAATTCAGCTAAAAATACAGGAATAAGTGTGAAAATAAATTTTCCGAATAAAAACGATAATACCCCAATAAGCGCAACGCCTAAAATCATCGTCCATTTGGACGGAGCTTCAGCGTGCAATGCTTCATCCTCATTTGAATCAAGATCGTATCGTTCGCTCGAAAATTGCAAATGTTTCGAGCCGTTTGCGCTTGCCTGAATAATCGCAAAAATGCCGCGAAGAAACGGGATTTTCTTTAATGAAGCGAGCGTTTTATTTGTTTCGCGTGGAACGTGGAAATACTCAATCGAACCGTCTTTGCGACGAATGGCTGTGACAGAATGATGACATCCAGCAAACATCACACCTTCAATGACCGCCTGCCCACCATATACGTTTTTGCTCATAAGAAGACACCAACCTATTTTCTTTTTTCTTATATTCTACAAGAAAACGATAAAAACCTCTAGGTCGATGTATCGTTTGTATTCGTATTGTTGCCAAAAATGAGAGCTCATACACATGAGATCCAACATTTTGGACAAGATAAAAACGGAGGTGATTGCTGTGCAAACAAAAATGAAACAAGATGCACAACTAGAACAAAATAAAAGAGAAAAACCAATGCCCGTTTTAGCAAAAGTTGCATTAATTGGTTTTATTGGAGGTGTGTTTTGGAGTTTCCTCGCATACTGTGCTTATTTTTTCCATTTTACAGAGGTAGCGCCAAATTTCATTTTGCAACCATGGGCAATCGGTGATTGGAAAAACGGAGCGCTCGGTCAGACGATTGCGATTTTGTTCATTGGGATTGCTTCTGTCGTTGCCGCATTTGTATACTATGCTTTTTTAAAAAATCGTCAAGGTATTTGGCCAGGCGTCGCTTTCGGCATCGGGCTATGGGTGCTTGTTTTTTACGTATTAAATCCGATTTTTCCTCAATTAAAAGCTGTTCCACAACTTGAGCGAAATACGGTTGTCACGATGGTATGCTTTTACATTTTATATGGAATGTTTATCGGTTATTCCATTTCATTCGAAGTAGCAGAGATGAGGCGACAAAAACAGGCCGATGTGGTAAAATAACCATATGTATTTTCATCAGCAAAGGGGGGAGAGGGGGAATGGTTCGATTCCTCCTTTTAAACGGTCCGAACTTAAATCGTCTCGGCATGAGGGAGCCACACATTTATGGCCATACGACACTTGCACAACTAGAAAAACAGCTAACGGAATTTGCTAGTGAATATGAAGTAGAGTTAACGTGCTATCAAAGCAATTATGAAGGCGCGTTAATTGATCAAATTCATCGGGCGGAGTCGTTATATGACGGGATCATTTTCAATCCCGGAGCGTTTACGCATTACAGTTATGCCTTGCGTGATGCAATTGCAAGCATACAAACGCCAGTCATTGAAGTACATATTTCAAATATTCACGCAAGGGAGCCGTTTCGTCATCAATCTGTTCTTGCTCCTGTGACGGCCGGGCAAATTGTCGGTCTTGGTGTAAACGGATATCGATTGGCGATTTTAGCGTTGCTTGATATAGTTGAAGGGAAGGAGAAATAACATTGAATAAAGTACAAAAACTTCGTGCACAATTTGCCGAACATGGCATTGACGGATTTCTTATTACAAATGAATATAACCGTCGCTATATGACGAATTTTACAGGAACGGCAGGTGTTGTTTTAATTAGCGAAACAGACGCCGTATTCATTACAGATTTTCGCTACGTTGAACAAGCGACAAGACAAATTGAAGGATATGAAATTGTGCAACATACGCAAACGCTCATTGAAGAAGTAGCGAAACAAGTCGAACGATTAGGCATTCAAAAGCTTGGATTTGAGCAAGACGATCTTTCATATGCAACGTTTTCAGCATATGAAAAAGCGATCAAAGCGACGCTCGTTCCTGTTTCCGGCGCGGTTGAAAAGTTACGCTTGATTAAGTCAGAAGCAGAGATTAAGATATTAAAGGAAGCAGCCGAAATTGCCGATGCCGCCTTTCATCATATTCTCGATTTTATTCGCCCAGGTGTGCGTGAAATAGACGTGGCAAATGAGTTAGAATTTTTTATGCGCAAACAAGGAGCGACAAGTTCATCGTTTGATATTATCGTTGCATCTGGCGTGCGCTCAGCGTTGCCACATGGAGTGGCGACAGATAAAGTCATTGAAAAAGGTGAGTTCGTCACGCTTGATTTTGGGGCATATTATAAAGGATATTGCTCTGATATTACGAGAACGGTTGCAGTTGGAGATGTAAGTGACGAGTTAAAGCGCATATATGATGTCGTGTTGCAAGCTCAGCTTCGTGGTGTTGAACATATTCGTCCAGGGATGACAGGGCGAGAGGCAGATGCGCTCACACGCGATTACATTTCTGCTTGCGGATTTGGTGAGTATTTTGGGCATTCCACTGGTCATGGTCTCGGCATGGAAGTACACGAAATGCCGGCGCTTTCGATGCGTTCGGATACAGTGCTACAGCCGGGAATGGTTGTGACGGTGGAACCGGGCATTTACATAGCGGGATTAGGCGGTGTTCGCATTGAAGATGACATCGTCATTACAGAAAACGGCAATGAGCGGCTCACTCTTTCACCAAAAGATCTCATTACTTTATAGACGTAGGAGGAAATGAACATGATTTCAGTAAACGATTTTCGTACAGGCTTAACAATTGAAGTCGATGGTGACATTTGGCGCGTCATCGAATTCCAACATGTGAAACCAGGAAAAGGTGCAGCGTTCGTTCGCTCAAAACTTCGTAACTTGCGCACAGGTGCAATTCAAGAAAAAACGTTCCGCGCAGGTGAAAAAGTAAGTAAAGCACAAATCGACAACCGCAAAATGCAATATTTATATGCAAACGGCGATCAACATGTATTCATGGATATGGAATCATATGAGCAAATTGAACTTCCTGCAAAACAAATTGAGCATGAATTAAAGTTTTTAAAAGAAAACATGGAAGTATTCATTATGATGTACCAAGGTGAAACGATCGGTGTTGAATTGCCAAACACCGTTGAGTTAAAAGTTGTTGAAACAGAGCCAGGCATTAAAGGTGATACAGCATCAGGTGGTTCTAAACCAGCAACGTTAGAGACAGGTCTTGTCGTTCAAGTACCGTTCTTCGTTAATGAAGGCGATGTATTAATTATTAACACAATAGACGGCACATACGTATCACGTGCGTAATGGAAAATTGTAAAAATTGAGAAATTCAGCTTGTTGGCTTTGTCAACAAGCTGAATTTTGTATATGGGATTTTTTTAGTTTTAGCACCATTTGAATTGTTTTTAACGTATGACCATTAAATTCCTCAACAAACTCTTTCACAACTTCAAAACCTTTAGCTTCATAAAAGGTCTTTCCGATTTGATTATCTTTTTCTACATTTACATAAATTTTATTTATACCGTCTATGTCTTGTATTCCTTTTTGCAACAAAGCTGAACCGATTCCTTTGCCTTGGTGTTCTGGATGAACATAAATAGCCCATAACTCCACATTTCCATCTTCTCTTACTGAAGAAAAGTTAGCAAACCCCACAATGTTGTTTTCTACTTCAGCTACAAAAAGAGTAGAGTATTGTAATCGTTGTTTCATGCGCTCGTCATTGTAAGCTGATTTTAAAAAATTTTCTTGCACATCCGAAGGGATAACACCCTCATATGTAGCATTCCAAGTTATTTTCGCTATATATTGAACTTGTTTTATATCTTCTCGTTTCATTTTGCGAATGACGTATGCCATCTTGATTATTCCCTTCATTTGTTATTTAGCATATCGCTTGATGCTTCACCATGAATCTTTCCAAATGGTTATGAGCAATCCCCTCTTTTTGTATAAAAATTGTATACATATCCTTCTCATCTGTAAACATCTTTCTCTATAAATTTTCCTCTCTATACTTCTGAATTGTCTCATTTCTGCATACGTTGTACTAGCACTGTTGTACAAGGAGGATGCGATGAAAATTGATGCAACGGTTTGGACGATGGCAGGGTTACGTTTTTTATCTGCAGCGATTGAGTTAAGCGCAGCGATCGTTATGTTGTCGTTCAACGACGTAAAAAAGGCGCTTGCGGTCAACACATTGCTTGCGGTTGTCGGTCCGACGATTTTTTTCGTTGTCATGATGATTGGGCTTGTGGCAGTAGCGAACGAGCTATCATTATTTAAGCTCGCATGGATCGGCGCTGGGGTTGTATGTATATTGATCGGTATTTATGTCGTGAAATGAGGGGGGAAGAGAATGCAAGCAGTGTTGAATATATTGCCTAAAACGCTTGTTGATGCCATTCAATCGTTTTCTATTTTTCCCCAGTCTACGATTGAAGAAATTCGCATTCGTATTCATCGGCCGCTGGAAGTCATTGCTGGTGGGAGGTCGTACATATGTCCGCATGTTGTACAAACGGAAGAAGGTGTCGAACTATTAAATAAACTAAGTCAATATTCTCTTTACACAATCGAGGAAGAGTTAAAAAAAGGCTACATCACGATTCAAGGTGGGCATCGCGTCGGTTTAGCCGGAAAAGTGATTGTAGAAGACGGAAAAGTAAAAGCGATCCGACATATTACGTCATTTAACATTCGGATAGCTCGACAACAAATCGGCATAGCTGAGCCACTTCTTCCTTACTTATACGACGGACGATGGATGAATACGATCATCATTGGCGCACCGCAAACAGGAAAAACAACACTCCTTCGCGATATTGCACGCATCGTCAGTAGTGGAGTGACAGAGCAGCATATTGCTCCTCGAAAAGTTGGCATTGTCGATGAACGATCAGAAATTGCTGGGTGTGTCAAAGGCATTCCGCAATTTACATTCGGATGCCGCGTCGATGTGCTCGATGCATGCCCGAAGGCCGAAGGAATGATGATGATGATCCGTTCCATGAGCCCAGATGTTTTAATTGTTGACGAAATTGGAAGCGAAGCGGATTGTACGGCTATTTTAGAAGCGGTTCATGCAGGAGTTGGCTTATTTATGACAGCGCACGGTCGCCATCTGGACGATTTAATGAAGCGTCCATCGCTGCGTCCGATTATAGAACAAGCTGTATTTGAGCGCTTTGTTGAATTGACGAATATCGGACGTCCTGGAACGATTCAAGCCATTCGCGATTCAAACGGTCGCGACGTATATCGAAAGATGAGTGTGATGTAAATGAAATGGATCGGAGCAGTATGCATCATATTAGCAACGACATGGTCCGGTTTTGAAGCATCGCGACTTTTACGAGAGCGTACAAAACAGTTGCGTCAGTTAAAAATGGCATTGCAGTCGCTTGAAGCAGAAATTATGTACGGGCATACACCGTTAATAGACGCCTCCCTTCGCTTATCCCAGCAACTATCGCGACCGTTATCATGGTTGTTTGAATCGTTTGCGCAAAAGTTGCAAAAAGGAACGATGAACGCTCGGCAAGCTTGGGAAGAAAGTTTGCACGAAGTATGGAAAATGACCGCTTTAAAAGAAGGAGAATTGGAAATTATGAAGCAGTTTGGCGAAACGCTTGGGCAGTACGATCATGAAATTCAGCAAAATTACATTCGCTTAACGATGGTGCATTTAGAGAGAGAAGAAGGGGATGCCATTGAAAAACAACAGCGCTATGAAAAAATGATGAAAAGTTTAGGGGTATTAACCGGCATTCTCATCGTGCTTTTACTCATATAGAGGAGGACATTCAAAATGGGAGTTGACGTAGATTTAATTTTTCGTATTGCTGGTGTAGGTATTATTGTTGCTTTTTTGCATACGGTGTTAGAAGGATTCGGAAAAAAAGAATACGCTCAATGGGTTACATTATTAGGGTTTATTTATATTTTATTTTTAGTTATTTCGATCGTCCAAGACTTATTTCAAAAAATTAAATCCGTTTTTTTGTTTCAAAGTTAGGAGGGAATACCCATTGATATTTTACAAATTGTTGGACTTGGATTGATTGCCACGTTTTTAGTGACGATTTTAAACGAACATAAGTCGAATATTTCGCTTTTACTGACCGTTTTTGTCGGAACAGTTATTTTTTTATTCTTAATTGATCGCATTCAAGACATTTTTCGCATGGTTCAAACGTTAGCGAATGAAGCACACGTTCAAACCGTGTACGTTGAAACGATTTTGAAAATTATTGGCATTGCCTATATTGCGGAGTTTGGTGCACAAATTTCAAAAGATGCAGGACAGGGAGCGATTGCGGGAAAAATTGAACTTGGTGGGAAAATTTTAATTTTAGCGATGGCCATCCCAATTTTAACTGCTCTAATCGAAACCATTTTGAGTTTTCTTCCGATGAAGGGGTGATGACATGAAGCGCGCTCCGATCTTATTTCTCTTTTTTCTTTTTTTCTTGCCTTCTATTGTACAAGCTTCACCGCCAACGAATGAGCTAGTCAAACAACAAGCAGAACAAGTTGGGGTAGAGTCAATTAAGCAATATTGGGATCATATCGTTCAACAATACGGCGGGTTGCTCCCGGAAAGTCAAAAAGGATCGTTTTGGCAGTTTATAAATGGCGAAAAAGAACTATCGATTAGTGAATGGTTACAGGCGTTTATAAAGTTTTTATTGTACGAGCTGATGGCAAATGGAAAATTGCTTGGTATGCTTATTTTACTAACGGTATTTAGTTTATTTTTACAATCGTTACAAAACGCGTTTTCACACCATGCTGTCAGTAAAGTTGCACATGCAGTTGTTTATATGGTGCTGATGATTATTGCACTAAACAGTTTTCATGTTGCCGTCACGTATGCGAAAGAAGCTATTCAGACGATGACAAGCTTTATGATTGCGCTTTTACCCATTTTACTGGCGCTTATGGCGTCATCGGGGGGAGTTGTATCTGTTGCCTTTTTCCATCCGATTGTGCTGTTTTTTATGAATATAACAGGGACGGTCGTTGAGCGTTTTTCATTGCCGCTTTTGTTTTTAGCGACAATTTTAAGCATTGTTAGCTTGTTGAGCGAACATTATAAAGTAACAAAACTAGCAAATTTGTTGCGCAACATTAGCGTCGGTTCACTCGGGATCATGTTGACGATTTTCTTCGGCGTGTTGTCTGTCAAAGGAGCGACAACCGCCATTGCCGATGGAATTGCGATACGGGCGGCTAAATTTGTCGCAGGAAACTTCATTCCCATTATTGGACGAATGTTCACTGACGCTGCTGACACCGTCGTCACTGCCTCTGTCTTATTAAAAAATACAGTTGGGTTGTTCGGAGTCGCTTTATTGCTCTTAATTGCAGCGTTTCCAGCGATCAAAATTTTAGTCATCGCGCTTATTTATCAACTAGCAGCTGCTATATTACAACCGATGGGAGGAGGCATCGTCATTTCCTGTTTAAGCATCATGGGCAAAAGCATTATGTATGTACTCGTTGCTTTGATGATCGTATCGCTTATGTTTTTTTTAAGTATGACCGTCATCATTGCAGCAGGAAATTTAACGATGATGGTTCGCTGAAAGGGGAATGGACGCTGTGGGACTCTTGACAGAATGGATTTCTCATCTCATTACATTTATTTTGCTAGCCGTTGTCATTGAACTGATTTTACCAAACGGTTCGTTTCAAAAGTATGTAAAAATGGTCGTCGGCCTATTGTTTATTTTCATTTTATTTTCTCCGCTTCTTCGTTTGTTTCACGGGAACGTAGATACGTGGTTTGCTTCAGTTCAGCGACAACAAAACGAAACGATTGAAAATGACATTGAAAGAAAGAAAAAAGAAATACAAGCTTCACAACGTGCATATATTTTAGAACAAATGGCTGTCCAGCTAAAGAACACAGTGGCTGAGGAGTTGATGCGCACATATGGGTTAACGGTGACGGACGTTTCATTAACGATTGGGGAATCAGACCAAATCCCACCTCCGATTGAAGCAATTACGGTAGAGTTGGCAGAAGAAGCGACTTCTGTTGTCAAGCCCATTCGCATTCAATCATCGCCATCAACAACGGAACAACATGACGACATTGCCCGCTTTTTAGCGCATATGTGGGAAGTGGATCCAGAGATGATTACGATTCATCTAGAAAGGAGGGAGTAGGGAGGGGTGAAACAATGGGTTGAAAAAAACGGATTGATCGTCATCCTTTTCGTTTTCGGCTTATCGTTTATGATTTTTGGCAACGTGTTCAACTTTTCTTCTTCCAAACAAGTTCAGCAAGAAGCAACTCAAGCTGTATTTCGCCAATCAGATGAAGAAAAAAAATTAAAGCAAATTGCCGACTATGAAGAACGATACGAACAACAACTAAAAGAAGCGCTTGAAGCGATTGTTGGCGTTGGTGAAGTAAAAGTGATCGTAAATGTTGATGCCACAGAGCAAAACGTACTTGAAAAAAATGCAACCGTTCAAAAAAAGCGAACGATGGAAGAAGATAAAGAAGGAGGAAAGCGTGAAATTCAAGATGAATCAACAGACGAAAAAATTGTGATCGTGCGCAAAGGAGACGAAGAAACACCTCTCGTTTTGCAAACGAGAAAGCCGGAAATTCGTGGTGTGCTTGTTGTTGCGAAAGGAGCCGATCAAGTGCAAGTGAAAAAATGGATTGTCGAAGCAGTGACGAGAACGTTGAATGTTCCAAGCCATCGCGTTGCTGTTTTACCAAAAAAGTAAGGGGGAGAACATATGTTGAAAAAACAAACGGTTTGGTTGTTAACCATGTTTAGTTTAGTTGTCGTCTTATCGGTGTATTATGTAACAAGTCCTCAGCTTACAGAGCAAGTAGCGTTTGAACAAAAGGAAGAGGCAAACAATGAAAAAGGTTTAACACCGACGGATGAAGCGATGAAAGAAGAAGTCGCAAATGAGGAAGACGTGACTGTTGAACAAACGAATACAGGAAGCGACGATTTATTTACAGCGCTTCGACTCGAAATTGAGGATGAGCGAAGCAAGTTACGTCAAGAACTCAATGCCATTGTCGCTTCCAATAATGTATCTGCCGAAGAAAAAAGCAAGGCGATTGATCAGTTGCAACAACTATCGAACATTGCAGAAAAAGAAGCAGTGTTAGAAACGTTAATTAAATCGAAAGGATACGACGATGCCCTTGTTCGCGTTCACGAAAATCAAGTGCATATTACAGTAAAAGCAAAAGAACATTCAAAAAAAGCCGCGAATGAAATTATCCAACTCGTGCAAAGTGAACTTGGCCGCGTCCAAGACGTAGCTGTTCGTTTCCAAAAATAACCGGAAATCCGGTTATTTTTTTTCGGTTGAAAACGAAATTTATAATACTATATAATAATAATTGTTTTTATGACCAGATATAAATTTACTAACATTTTCTTATCATTTTATTGAATAATGGAAAAGGTGTGTCGTATCATGGTATTGTATAATCTTTTTCTACAAATGATGGGGCGAGGGGTGTAAGTCAATGTTGAAAATCCAAGAAATTCGCGAATTAATCCGATTAGTAAACGAGTCAAACATTGTCGAGTTTGTATATGAACACGACGGCTCAAAAATTAAAATGAAAAAAGCTGGAGCAACAGAACAAGTTGTTGTTGCCGCACCGAAAGTGGACGTGCCACAAACAGCTGTCGTTCAACAACAAACGCCGGTGACACCAGTTGTTGAAAAGGTGGAAGTGAAAGAAGAAGTGAAGCCTGAAAAACAAGTTGTTGCAACAGAAAACTTACATACGATTACGTCGCCGATGGTCGGTACGTTTTATGCAGCACCGTCACCAGATGCTGCGCCGTACGTAAAAGTTGGCGATAAAGTGAAAAAAGATACGATTGTATGTATTGTTGAAGCAATGAAATTGTTTAACGAAATCGAAGCAGAAGTCGATGGAGAAATTGTAGAAGTGCTTGTGAAAAACGGCCAGCTCGTTGAATACGGACAACCTTTATTCCTTGTGAAGCCTGAATAAAGGAGCGATCGAGATGATAAAAAAATTGTTAATCGCCAATCGTGGGGAAATTGCTGTTCGAATTATTCGGGCGTGCAAAGAACTTGGCATCGAGACGGTTGCTGTATTTTCTGAGGCGGATCGTGAAGCGCTTCATGTTCAATTAGCAGACGAAGCATATTGTATCGGTCCAAAAACGTCTAAAGACAGCTATTTAAATTTCACAAACATCATGAGTGTGGCAACGTTAACCCAATGTGACGCCATTCACCCAGGATATGGTTTTTTAGCTGAAAATGCTGATTTTGCTGAGCTATGCCGTGAGTGTAACGTAACGTTTGTCGGACCAAGTCCGGAAGCGATTACAAAAATGGGAACGAAAGATGTTGCACGTGAGACGATGAGACAAGCTGGGGTTCCGATCGTTCCTGGCTCACAAGGAATTATTGAAAGCATTGACGAGGCAATTGCGCTAGCGAACGAAATCGGGTATCCTGTTATTATTAAGGCAACTGCAGGTGGCGGTGGAAAAGGCATTCGAGTCGCTCGAAATGAGCAAGAGCTCATTAAAGGAATTACGATCACACAACAAGAAGCAGCAACAGCGTTTGGAAATCCAGGGGTATATATTGAAAAATACATTGAAGATTTTCGTCATGTGGAAATTCAAGTGTTAGCCGATTCATATGGAAATGTGATTCATCTTGGTGAGCGCGATTGTACAATTCAACGTCGTTTGCAAAAATTGCTAGAAGAAACACCATCCCCTGTACTTGATGAAGAAATGCGTCAAAAAATGGGGGAAGCAGCTGTCAAAGCAGCGCAAGCCGTTCAATATACGGGAGCAGGAACAGTTGAATTTATTTACGACTATCGTAATCGCCAGTTTTATTTTATGGAGATGAACACGCGCATTCAAGTAGAACATCCTGTAACGGAAATGGTAACAGGTGTCGATTTAATTAAAGAGCAAATTCGCGTTGCCTCTGGTGAAAAATTAACATTGAAACAAGAAGATGTGACGTTTAACGGTTGGTCCATCGAATGCCGTATTAACGCGGAAAACCCTGCGAAAAACTTTATGCCATCAGCCGGGAAAATTCAAATGTACTTGCCTCCAGGGGGATTTGGTGTGCGAGTGGATTCTGCTACTTATCCAGGTTATACGATTCCGCCGTATTACGATTCGATGATTGCCAAACTGATCGTTCATGCACCGACGCGCGAAGAAGCGATCGCACGTATGAAACGCGCTTTGAGTGAGTTTGTTATTGAAGGAGTTCATACAACGATTCCGTTTCATTTGAAATTGCTTGAGCATGAAAAGTTTGTCGAAGGAAACTTTAATACAAAGTTTTTAGAAACATACGATGTAATGAACTCTTAATGATAAAGGAGGGCATTTGTTATGTCTGAACACGTATTAGAAATGGAAAATGGCCATAACGGTTTAGGGAAAGTAGAAATTGCACCGGAAGTGATTGAAGTCATCGCCGGCATTGCGGCATCTGAAATTGAGGGTGTAGCACAAATGCGCGGCAACTTTGCTGCCGGTGTTGTAGAACGGCTAGGGAAAAAAAATCATGGCAAAGGTGTAAAAGTCGACTTAACAGACCGTGGTATTATCATTGATATTTATTGTGTCATGAACTTTGGTGTGTCCATTCCAACCGTCTCACAAAAAATTCAAGAAAACGTTCGTCAAGCATTGTTGACGATGACGGGGCTAGAGACAGCTGAAGTGAACGTTCATATTGTCGGCGTTCAATTCGAGTCATCGAAACCAGAATCGGAAGTCGAATAAAGAAGGGGGGCAATCTCATTGATGAGATCGCCCTTTTTCCATAGGTGAGTGTTTTCTTTCGTCGAAATATGTTATGATCATGATATAATTTTCGACAATATGATAGAAAGGGTTTTGGTCATGAAGCGGCATACAGCAAGAGAAAAAGCGTTACAAGCATTGTTTCAAATTGACGTAGGAGGCATTGAGCCACACGAAGCGGTTGCGAACGTCATTGAAGAAGAAACAGATCCGTTTATGGAGATGCTTGTTTTTGGCGTAGTTAAATACCAAAAAGAAATTGATGACTTATTGCGCCAACATTTAGAAAAATGGACGTTAGAGCGTGTCGCAAACGTCGATCGCTCGATTTTACGTATGGCTGTATTTGAAATGAAATATATGGATGATATCCCGTTGAGTGTAAGTATGGATGAAGCTATTGAGTTAGCCAAAGTATTTGGCGATGAAAAATCAAGTCGCTTTATTAACGGCGTGCTTGCAAAAATAAAAGAAACATTGTCTTAAAAGAATAAGGGGGAGAAGGATTTATGGCAGCACAAATCATTAACGGTTTTGAATTAGCAAAAGAAAAGCGAGCGCAGTTAGCAAAAGAAGTCGAACAGTTAAAACGAGAAGGTATTGAGCCAGCGTTAGCTGTTATTCTTGTTGGAGATCATCCTGCTTCACAATCGTACGTAAAAGCGAAACAAAAGGCATGTGAAGAAATTGGAATTCGTTCTGTTTTGCTGACTTTTCCAAATGACATATCCGAATCGTTTTTGCTAGAGCAAATTGCTCGTCTAAACAAAGATCGCTCAATACACGGCATTTTAGTGCAATTGCCGTTGCCACCGCAAATTAATGAGCTACATGTGATTGAAGCGATTGCGCCCGAAAAAGATGTCGATGGTTTCCATCCGTTAAACGTCGGGCGAATGATGACGGGGCAACAAACGTTTTTGCCTTGTACACCGTATGGTATTTTGTATATGGTTCAATCTTTGCAAGTTGATATTACAGGAAAACATGTCGTCGTCGTTGGGAGAAGTAATATCGTCGGCAAGCCGGTCGGTCAACTATTTTTGCGCGAACATGCGACAGTCACGTATTGCCATTCCCGAACGAACGATTTAGAAGCGATCACACGCCAAGCAGATATTTTAATTGTTGCGGTCGGCAAACCGAAGCTTATTACGTCTTCATATGTGAAAGAAGGAGCAATTGTAATCGACGTCGGTGTGAATCGACTAGAAAACGGAAAGTTATGCGGAGATGTCGATTTTGATGATGTAAAACAAGTAGCAAGCTACATTACTCCTGTGCCAAAAGGTGTCGGACCGATGACGATTACGATGCTGTTGCACAATACAGTGCAAGCAGCGCGTGAACAACATAAGTAAGCGAGGTTATTTTTGTGGCAGAGATGAGGTACGTAACGGTTGCAGCGTTAACGAAGTATATTAAGCGGAAATTTGAAGTCGATCCCCATTTGCAAGATTTATGGATTAAAGGTGAAATTTCCAACTTTACATATCATTCTCGTGGACATATGTACTTTACGTTAAAAGATGAACAAGCGCGCATTCAAGCCGTTATGTTCGCAGGGTATAATCGCCAGCTAACATTTAAACCAGAAAACGGAATGACTGTGCTTGTACGCGGTGAAATTTCCGTATACGAGCCAAGCGGAACGTATCAAGTATACGTAAAAGAGATGCAACCGGATGGTGTCGGTGCGCTTTATTTAGCGTATGAGCAGTTAAAAAAGAAACTAGAGCAGGAAGGGCTATTTGCTAAAGAGCATAAAAAGCCGATTCCGAAATTCCCGCAACATATTGGTGTTGTAACATCGCCAACGGGGGCAGCGATTCGCGATATTTTAACGACGATTCGCCGCCGCTATCCGCTCGCAAAAGTGATTTTATTTCCGACGCTCGTTCAAGGGGAGCAGGCTCCGTTATCGATCGTTCAATCGATTCAAAAAGCAAATGATATTGGATATATTGACGTGCTCATCGTCGGACGCGGTGGAGGTTCGATTGAAGAACTTTGGGTGTTTAACGAAGAAATCGTGGCGCGAGCGATTTTTGCCTCGCGCGTTCCGATTATTTCTGCCGTCGGACATGAAACAGACTATACGATCGCTGATTTTGTTGCGGATTTGCGTGCGCCGACGCCGACAGGGGCAGCGGAACTTGCTGTGCCGCATGTCGCAGATTTGCTTTCGCGTGTATCCGACCAACAAGCTCGTCTCATTCGAGCGACGAAAGAACGGTTAAATGCGGAACAAAAACGGCTTCAATCGTTGCGTTCATCGTATGCGTTTCGCTATCCGAAACGGCTTTACGAACAAAAAGAGCAGCAGTTAGATATGCTTGTTGACCGATTGCAACGACAAATGAACGATATGTTAAAGCAAAAAGAACATAAACTCCAACAGTTGCAACTGACATTGTTTGCACATCATCCACAATCGCGAATCGAAAAAGCGGCTGATTGCGTTCGTACGTTACAACAAACAATTGTTCGTAATATGAACGATGTGATCAAACAAAAAAAATGGTCGCTTGTAACAACGATGACGAAGCTCGATGCGCTCAGCCCATTAAAAATTATGGAGCGTGGCTACAGCCTTGCGTATGATGAGCAAGAAACGCTCATTAAGACAGTAAAACAATTGCAAACAGGGGATCGTGTTCATATCCGCTTTCAAGACGGGCGCGCACATTGTATTGTTTCAAATATTGAGGAGGAGAACGTATGACGTTTGAAGAAGCGATGAACAAACTTGAAGAAATTGTGCAAAAGTTAGAAGAAGGGGACGTTCCGCTTGAAGAAGCGATTCATTTTTTTCAAGAGGGCATGAAATTATCGAAGTTTTGTCACGACAAGCTACAACAAGTGGAAAAACAAATGGAATTTATTTTACGGGAAGATGGACAGCTTGAACCGTTTACAGTGCAGGAGGAATAAACGTGGAACGGTTATTGCGACAATATAAAGAGCAAATCGAACAGCAGCTACCGACGTATATTGAATCGTTGCAAGCACCTCAAACAATTAAAGAAGCGATGCTCTACTCGTTGCGAGCAGGAGGAAAACGGATTCGCCCTCTTTTGTTGCTCTCAACGTTACATGCGTTTCGTAAACCAATTGGCATCGGTATGTCTGTTGCCTGTGCGCTTGAAATGATTCATACGTATTCACTCATTCATGACGATTTGCCGAGCATGGATAACGATGATTTACGGCGGGGTAAACCGACAAATCATAAAGTGTTTGGTGAAGCGAATGCGATTTTAGCAGGCGACGCGTTACTGACATACGCTTTTCAAGTAGTTGCAGATGACAAAACCATTTCATCAGATGTAAAAGTTCGTCTTATTTCTGAATTAGCAAAAGCAGCTGGACCCGAAGGAATGGTTGGCGGACAAGTAGCCGACCTTGAAGGAGAAGGAAAAACAATCAGTTTGCAACAATTAGAATACATTCACCGCCATAAAACTGGAAAGTTGTTGCAATATAGCGTTCGAGCAGGTGCGATATTAGGTGAAGCAACAGAACAACAATTAACGTTGTTAACATTATTTGCCGATCATCTCGGTTTAGCGTTTCAAATTCGCGACGACATTTTAGACATTGAAGGAGACGAACAAAAGATCGGAAAAAAAGTAGGAAGCGATATTGAAAATGATAAATCGACATATCCTTCTCTTTTGACGCTTGATGGAGCAAAGAAAAAACTTTCCGATCATATGAAAGAAGCTCGCAAACTTCTTGATGAAGCAAAAATTGATGCATCGCTATTACATTATATTTGTGATATTGTCGAAACACGCGATCATTAATAGCGTTGAGGAAAGAAGCAACATGTGGTATAGTGGAAAAGAAATGTTAGCCGTTCACACGTTCGTGTAAGCGGCTCTTTTTTGCGTACAAACATGTTTATCTGTATAATTAAAATACATAAAATTGTATGATATCAGGTTTTAGCTTACATGAAAGAGAGTGATCGCGTTGGATGTTACAGCGATTCAAAACCCAAAATTTTTAAAGCAAATGTCAAATGAACAACTCGTTCAATTGAGCGAGCAAATTCGACAATTTTTAATTGAGAAATTATCGAAAACAGGTGGGCATATTGGTCCGAATCTCGGAGTCGTTGAATTGACGATTGCGCTTCATAAAGTGTTTGATAGCCCGAAAGATAAACTCATTTGGGATGTTGGCCATCAGTCGTATGTGCATAAAATTTTAACTGGGCGTGCTAGTCAATTTGATACGTTGCGACAATATAAAGGATTGTGCGGCTTTCCAAAACGTAGCGAAAGCGAACATGACGTATGGGAAACGGGGCATAGCTCGACATCGTTATCTGCTGCAATGGGTATGGCGATTGCGCGCGACTTAAAGGGAACAAACGAATATATCGTTCCGATCATCGGAGACGGCGCGCTCACCGGCGGAATGGCGCTAGAAGCGTTAAACCATATCGGACATGAGAAAAAAGATATGGTTGTCATTTTAAACGATAACGAAATGTCAATTGCTCCAAACGTCGGGGCGCTTCATAATGTACTTGGTCGCCTGCGAACAGCAGGAAAGTATCATTGGGTAAAAGATGAATTAGAAATGTTGTTAAAGAAAATTCCAGCTGTCGGTGGAAAGCTTGCTACAACAGCGGAACGTGTCAAAGATAGCATTAAATATTTGCTTGTTTCAGGCGTATTTTTTGAAGAGTTAGGCTTTACGTACTTTGGGCCGGTAGATGGCCATAACTTTGAAGATTTATTTGAAAACTTACATTATGCGAAAAAGACGAAAGGGCCTGTTCTTGTTCATGTCATAACGAAAAAAGGAAAAGGATATCATCCGGCGGAAAGCGACAAAGTCGGAACGTGGCATGGAACAGGACCGTATAAAATTGAAACGGGTGATTTCATCCAATCAAAGCAATCTGCTCCATCTTGGAGTGCACTCGTGAGTGAAACGGTGCGTAAATTAGCGCGCGAAGATCGTCGCATTGTTGCCATTACGCCTGCGATGCCTGTTGGCTCAAAATTAGAAGGGTTCGCAAGCGAATTCCCTGATCGTATGTACGACGTCGGTATTGCTGAGCAACATGCTGCCACGATGGCTGCTGGTTTAGCAACGCAAGGGATGAAACCGTTTTTAGCAATTTATTCAACATTTTTACAACGGGCGTACGACCAAGTTGTTCACGATATTTGCCGTCAAAACTTAAATGTGTTTCTTGGTATTGACCGTGCAGGTCTCGTCGGTGCGGACGGCGAAACGCATCAAGGCGTGTTTGACATCGCCTTTTTACGCCACATTCCAAACATCGTGTTAATGATGCCAAAAGATGAAAATGAGGGGCAACATATGGTATATACAGCCATTCAATACGATGACGGTCCGATTGCGATGCGTTTTCCGCGTGGTAATGGTCTTGGTGTACCGATGGATAAGCAATTGAAAAAAATTCCGATCGGTACGTGGGAAGTGTTGCGTGAAGGAACAGACGCTGCCATTCTAACGTTCGGTACGACGATTCCGATGGCGCTTCAAGCAGCTGAACGTCTTGCAAATGAAGGCATTTCTGTACAAGTTGTCAACGCTCGTTTTATTAAGCCACTTGATGAAGCGATGTTGCATACGCTACTACAACAAAACATGCCGTTACTTACGATTGAAGAAGCGGTACTTCAAGGTGGATTTGGTAGTGCTGTAATTGAATTTGCTCATGATCACGGGTATCATGGGGCGATTATTGATCGAATGGGCATTCCGGACCGTTTTATTGAACATGGCGGTGTGTCGCAACTTCTTGAAGAAATTGGACTAACGACAGAACATGTAATGGAACGAATTTGTTTATTAACTCCGAAAAAAAGAAAAAGGGCATGAGAGATGAAAGGGAAGAAAGAACGTTTAGATGTATTGCTTGTCGAACGCGGATTGGCTGAAACGCGCGAAAAGGCGAAGCGAACGATTATGGCTGGCCTTGTGTATTCAAACGAAATGCGGCTTGACAAACCAGGGGAAAAAGTTCCCGTGGACATTCCGCTAACGGTGAAAGGAAGTGCGCTACCGTATGTAAGTCGCGGTGGGCTCAAACTTGAAAAAGCATTACAAATGTTCGCGCTTGAAGTAAAAGATAAGATTATGGTTGACATTGGTGCATCGACAGGCGGATTTACGGACTGTGCGTTGCAAAATGGAGTGAAGTTGTCGTACGCTCTTGATGTGGGATACAATCAGCTCGCATGGAAACTGCGTCAAGATGAACGTGTTGTAGTCATGGAGCGGACGAACTTTCGTTATGTGACACCGAGTGATTTTCAACACGGCTTACCAAACTTTGCAACGATCGATGTGTCGTTTATTTCATTAAAATTAATTTTACCCGTCTTAAAAACGATTTTAGTGCCGCATAGCGATATCGTTGCTTTAGTCAAACCGCAATTTGAAGCGGGAAAAGAGTTTGTCGGAAAAAAGGGGATTGTCCGCGATGCACGTGTTCATGTGCACGTACTTGAAACAATTACTGCATTTGCGCAACAAGAAGGGTACGACATTATTGGGCTAACCCACTCGCCGATTACAGGCGGTGACGGAAATATTGAATTTTTGCTTCATTTACGTTGGGAAGGCAAAGAAGAAGTAGGAGAAAATCGCTTGACTGTTTCTCCAGAAGAAGTAGTTGCCAGGGCACACGGCGAGTTGAAAGAAAATAAAGAACATGCGGGGGAATAACGATCGGTTATTCCCTCTTGTTTGCTCGTCTGTCGTTCGGTAACATAGAAGTATAAATATGCATATGTTATACACACGAAAGAGGTGTTTTCGTTGAATAAAGGACAACGTCATATTAAAATTCGTGAAATTATTTCAAATCATGATATTGAAACACAAGATGAGCTTGTTGATATGTTGCGCAAAGAAGGTTTTAACGTCACGCAAGCAACGGTGTCTCGTGACATTAAAGAACTTCATTTAGTAAAAGTGCCGATGATGGATGGGCGATATAAATATAGCTTACCTGCCGATCAACGATTTAATCCGCTCCAAAAGTTAAAACGAGCGCTCATAGATGCATTTGTAAAAATTGATGGAGCAGGTCACCTGCTCGTTATGAAAACGCTGCCGGGAAATGCGCATGCTATCGGTGTACTGCTCGATCATTTAGAATGGGATGAAATTGTTGGCACGATTTGTGGGGATGATACTTGCTTAATTATTTGCCGCACGCCAGAAGATACAGAAGTTATTTCAAAACGATTGTTGGACATGCTGTAATAAAGGTGTGAGCGTAAGATGTTAGCGGAGTTATCTATCAAAAATTTTGCCATTATTGAATCCCTTTCGCTTTCGTTTGAAAAAGGATTAACCGTTTTAACTGGAGAAACGGGAGCGGGAAAATCCATTATTATTGATGCCATTCATTTGTTAATTGGCGGACGCGGCTCAGCAGAATTTGTTCGATACGGCGAAACAAAAGCAGAAATCGAAGGTCTTTTTTTGCTTGAACAAGATGATCACCCGTGTTACAGCAAATGTGCCGAGCTTGGCATCGATATAAGCGATGGGATGATTGTGCTTCGTCGAGAGCTAACGATAAACGGAAAAAGCGTCTGTCGCGTAAACGGAAAATTAGTCACGATCGCGACATTGCGTGAAATTGGCTCCACACTTGTAGATATTCACGGACAACATGAGCATCAAGAATTGCTTGATGAAAATAAGCATTTATATTTATTAGATGAATATGGAGGCGAGCGTATTCGCGACGCATTAGAGGAATATAAAGCTTTATATGCGGCATACGAGCGAGTCAAGCGTCAACTGCAAAAGTTAAATGAAAATGAGCAACAAATGGCGCATCGTTTAGATTTATTAACTTTTCAGTTAGATGAAATTCAAAAAGCAGAGCTACAGTTAGATGAAGATGAACAGCTAATGGAAGAGCGGCGAAAAATCGTTAACTTCCAGAAAATATACGAGGCGTTACAAAGTAGCTATGAAGCGCTTTACGGGGAGCAACGCGGACTTGATTGGATTGGATTAGCGATGAATCATTTAGATCATGTGAGCGAAATCGATTCATCGTTGAAACAAGCCCAAGAAGTTGTATCGAACTGTTATTATTTGTTAGAAGAAGTGGCCCATCAACTGCGTGAGCAATTAGATCAATTAGAATACGATCCGCTTCGACTTGATGAAATTGAAAGTCGCTTAAATGAAATTAACCATTTGAAACGCAAATACGGCCAAACAGTACGTGACATCTTAGAATATGCGGCGAAAGTGGAAGAAGAAATTGAAACGATTCAACACCGCGATGATCATATTCATAAATTGCAGACCGAACTTCAATCCATTACGGCTGATTTATTAGTTGAAGCGAAACATATAAGCGAATTGCGTATGCAATATGCGAAACAACTGATCGACGACATTCATCAAGAACTAAAAGATTTATACATGGAAAAAACGACGTTTGATGTTGTTTTTCGAAAAAGGCAAGGAACGTACGATGATCCATTGCTTGACGGAACGCCTGTAAAGTTGCAAGCAGACGGAATGGACGAAGTGGAGTTTTACATTTCAACGAATCCAGGGGAACCGTTAAAACCGCTTGCCAAAGTTGCATCAGGTGGAGAATTATCGCGCATGATGCTTGCCTTAAAGAGCATTTTCTCTAAACATCAAGGTGTCACATCTATTATTTTTGATGAAGTCGATACCGGTGTAAGCGGTCGCGTCGCTCAAGCCATTGCGGAAAAAATTTATCGCGTGGCACGCCATTCGCAAGTATTATGCATTTCGCACTTACCACAAGTGGCAGCGATGGCGGATACGCATTTATTTATTGCAAAAGAAACGAAAGATGGACGGACAACAACAAC
Organism: Anoxybacillus sp. LAT27; assembly: GCF_022030075.1. Classification (NCBI taxonomy): domain Bacteria; kingdom Bacillati; phylum Bacillota; class Bacilli; order Caryophanales; family Anoxybacillaceae; genus Anoxybacillus; species Anoxybacillus sp. LAT27. The sequence goes on along the minus strand of NZ_JAIWYK010000440.1, from coordinate 132,080 downwards.
GGTGGAAGCGTTAAACGAACAAGAAAAAATTAACGAAATTAGCCGTATGATTTCTGGAGTGGAGATTACAGACTTAACGAAACAGCATGCACGTGAGTTATTGCAATTAGCTAAAAAGATCAAAAACGAAACAACATAAATACCAACATTGACATTGTTTTTTTCATTTTATCCGGTTATATTTCATTCGTTTCAGGCAACATTAAATAGTGTAGGATTCGGTGTGTACGTAGGAACGAGGAGAGTGAAGACATTTGAATTTTGACAAGTTAAGAAAAGGAATAGGTGCATTTCTCCTTGTTTCTTTTATCGTTCTAAGTATGGCAACACCATTTCAAAAGTATGTAAATATTCCAAAACAAATTGTATTATTTCAAGGACAAACGGCTCATGTGCCTGTGTTCGGTTCTGCTCATGCGATAACGACAAACGCTGTTTCTGTTCGACAAAAAGAAAAATTAGCGATTAGTGGAGAACATGTTGGAGAAAGCGATGTCATTTTACAAATGGCAGGATTTCCAATTAAACAAGTAAATGTAAAAGTATTGCCAGATTTCAAAGTTGTTCCCGGTGGTCAATCGATCGGCGTGAAGTTAAATACGATTGGCGTTCTTGTCGTCGGTCACCATTTAGTGGAGACGGAACAAGGAAAACAATCTCCCGGGGAGAAGGCTGGCATTCAAGTAGGGGACGCGATTACCCACATTAACGGACAAAAAATCGAAAAAATGACGGATGTTTCTCCATTCATTGAAGAGGCGGGAAGAACGGGTAAACCTTTACGATTAACCGTTGCTCGTGATCACCATACGTTTGAAACAACACTGACTCCGTTGAAAGATAAGCACGATCAGGCGTATCGTATCGGATTATACATTCGCGACTCAGCAGCAGGAATTGGAACAATGACGTTTTTCGATCCGAAATCAAACATATATGGAGCACTCGGGCATGTCATCTCCGACATGGATACGAAAAAGCCGATTGTCGTTCGGGATGGAACGATTGTTAAGTCGACAGTGACGGCGATCGATAAAGGAAGAAACGGAAGTCCTGGTGAAAAACTGGCGAGATTTTCGGCCGATAAACAAGTGATTGGTGACATTAAAACGAACAGCCCGTTCGGTATTTTTGGTAAACTCTCAAAACCGATTCAAAATGGTATTTTTGACAAACCGATGCCCGTTGCTCTGTCGACAGACGTAAAAAAAGGTTCAGCAAAAATATTAACCGTCGTCGAGCAAGATCGGGTGGAAGCGTTTGATGTTGAAATCGTTAGTGTGACACCGCAAAAATTCCCAGCTACAAAAGGAATGGTCATCAAAGTAACCGATCCACGACTGTTAGAAAAAACGGGTGGAATCGTTCAAGGGATGAGTGGAAGCCCGATTATTCAAGATGGAAAACTTGTTGGGGCTGTGACACACGTGTTTGTTAACGATCCGACATCCGGCTACGGCGTGCACATTGAATGGATGTTGCATGAAGCTGGAATTAACATTTATGATCGAAACGAACAAAAAGCGAGCTGATATTAGCTTGCTTTTTGTTTTTCCACGCAATTTGTCATACTTTATCATGACACGACGTAAACATATAGTGTAAAATGAAAGAAACAGCGTGTACGAATACTTTATGAAAAATATAAATTATTTGACTAATTTTGTGAAGGAAAAAGGATTTTTGTCTATTACGTCGAATTAAGCACGTATGTGACAAAAGATCATTGCTTTAGGGAGGAAGGATTTCGTGAGTACAATCAAAGTGTGCATTGTAGATGATAATCGTGAGTTAGTGCATTTGCTTGAAGAATACATTACAAGCCAAGGGGATATGGAAGTCATTGGCGTTGCATATAACGGACAAGATTGCTTGCAGTTGCTGCGCGATCGCGATCCTGATGTTCTCGTTCTTGACATTATTATGCCGCATTTAGACGGTTTGGCTGTATTAGAAAAGCTGCGCATGATTAAACAGCCATTACCGAACGTAATCATGCTCACGGCATTTGGGCAAGAAGATGTAACGAAAAAAGCAGTTGAACTTGGCGCTTCTTACTTCATTTTAAAACCGTTTGACATTGAGCATTTAGTCAATCAAATTCGCCACGTATGTGGCAAAAAACCAGCCGTATTCAAACGACCGCTTCTTGCGCCAATTCGTGACGGAAAACCGAAAAATTTAGACGCAAGCATTACGAGCATTATTCACGAAATTGGCGTTCCTGCGCACATTAAAGGATATTTATATTTGCGTGAAGCGATTGCGATGGTATACAACGATGTTGAATTGCTTGGATCAATTACAAAAGTGCTTTACCCAGACATTGCGAAAAAATACAATACGACAGCTAGTCGCGTTGAGCGAGCGATTCGTCATGCGATCGAAGTCGCGTGGAGTCGCGGTAATTTAGAATCCATTTCCTCTTTGTTTGGTCATACTGTCAGCATATCAAAAGCGAAACCGACAAACTCGGAATTTATTGCGATGGTCGCAGATCGGTTAAGACTTGAACATAAAGCGAGCTAATAAAAATAAGGTAGTCGAACGGCTACCTTTTTTGTTGTTCCTTTTTTTCGATTTCAAGTAACTTTTGGATTAATATGTGCTGAGGCATGTGCATAATTTGTTCTAGTGGGACATTTAATGCTTTTGCTAGCTTTTGGGCGGTTTCTAACGAAATTTGTAACGGTCGCATACATTTCACTCCTTTCATACGTTAAGTATAAAACATTTTTTAAGGTGGGAAAAGGATGACACATATTTTTGCTCATCGTGGATCAGCAGGAACGCATCCAGAAAATACGATGATTTCGTTTATGGAAGCGGCACGTGTGGAAGCGGACGGAATTGAACTTGATGTACAACTCTCGAGAGACGGTGTGGTTGTCGTCATTCATGATGAAACAGTGAATCGAACGACAGACGGAACAGGATGGGTAGGACAAATGACGTATCGGCAATTACGGAAATTAAATGCTAATTATAAATTTAAAAAATACGGCTTTTGTCCCATTCCATCGTTACAAGAAGTGCTTGAGTGGGCGAAAAACACGTCGTTACTCATCAATATTGAACTAAAAAACAACCTGATCCCTTATGAACGGTTAGAAGAAAAAGTGATTGAACTCGTTGAACGATACGATTTAGCATCGCGTGTCATTTTTTCCTCGTTCAACCACGAAAGTATGGCAACATGTCACCAATTGGCTCCCCATATTGAAACAGCGCTACTATATATGGAAAAGTTGCATCGGCCGTGGAGCTACGCTCATACGTTACAGGCGCTAGCGCTTCATCCGTATCACCCAACTGTAAATCGATCGTTTGTTGAAGCGGCTCACGCTCATCATTTGCTCGTCCGTCCTTTTACGATCAATAAAGAAGAGTTGATGAAAACGATGTTTCAATATGAAGTAGATGGTATATTTACCGATTTTCCAGAAAAAGCGCAAAACGTACGCGAAAAAACGCTTCGATCACTCTGAATCGAAGCGTTTCTTTTTTTGGAAGCGTGGTTGCACTTTATTTCGTTTTCGATCGCGATGCAAAATAAATCCTGCAATAAAGCCAAGACCGACAAGAAAACAAAATAAGCCAAGCAAAAACTGGACAATAAGTGAAGGAATAGGTGCGTGTAAAATACCGAATATTGTATCACGCATCCATTTAATTCCTAATGCTGCTATAAATCCGGGAATAAGTAAAATAAGTAGGGCGATCATTCGTTGCATAAAACAAAACCCTTTCCGTTTGTTCTGTTTTCATCATAAATGTTTTTGATGGTTTGTCAAGAAGAGAAAAACAATGTATGATGAAAGCGTCTGCAAAAAATTGCAAACGAATAGGTGATGGGAATGAAAAAAGTATTAATTGTCGGGGCAGGCAAAGGTGGGAGTGCGCTATTAAAAATGTTTCATGAAACAAAACTGATGGATGTTGTGGCGATTGTCGATCGAAACGACGATGCGCCAGGGATAAAGGCTGCGCGTGACATGGGTATTCAAACGAGCAACCATTGGCGTGATGTGTTAACGGACGACATCGACATCATTGTTGAAGTCACAGGAGACGACGAAGTGTTTACTACGTTGCGTAAAGCAAGCGCTGCGCATACGGTCGTCATTCCGGGTGATATTGCCTATATTATTGCACAACTTGTCGAAGAAAAAGAACAACTTATTGCTACGTTAAAAACAGCAACAACGAAGCATGATTTAATTTTCAACTCTACACATGACGGAATGATTGTTATTGATGAACGTGGTTTCGTGACTCATATGAATCCAAGTGCCGAGAAGATGATTAGGAAAAAGAGAAAGGAAGTTATAGGATCACATATTTTGCATGTCATTCCAGCTAGCGGACTACCACGTGTATTACAAACGAGAGAAGTGGAGTTGAACCAAGAATTACTATTAGAAAACGGAAAAAAAATGATTACGACACGCATTCCACTTATTGATGAAAATGGAAAATTATTCGGTGCTTTTGCTGTGTTTAAAGATATTACAGAAGTTGTCCATTTAGCAGAAGAAGTAACGAATTTAAAAGAAATTCGCACGATGTTAGAAGCGATTATTCACTCTTCAGAGGAAGCGATTTCTGTTGTTGATGAATATGGCAATGGTATTTTAATTAACCCAGCGTATACAAAGCTAACAGGCTTATCGGAAGAAGAAGTGATCGGAAAACCGGCGACAGCGGACATTTCTGAAGGAGAAAGCATGCATATGAAAGTGTTGAAAACACGACGACCGGTCAGGGGGGTGCGCATGAAAGTCGGTCCGAAAAAGCGTGATGTCGTTGTCAATGTTGCGCCAATTATCGTCGACGGCATGTTAAAAGGAAGTGTCGGTGTCATTCACGATGTATCTGAAATTGAACAGTTAACCTCTGAGTTACAACGCGCTCGTCAAATTATTCGTACGTTAGAAGCAAAATATTCATTTGATGACATCGTCGGCACGTCAGAAGAGATGATGTTAGCGATTGAACAGGCAAAATTGGCAGCTAAAACTCCAGCAACCATTTTGCTTCGCGGGGAGTCGGGAACAGGGAAAGAATTGTTTGCTCACGCTATTCATAATGCGAGTGATCGAAAATACCATAAATTCGTTCGTGTCAATTGCGCTGCCATTTCTGAGTCACTACTTGAAAGCGAATTGTTCGGCTACGAGGAAGGGGCGTTCTCAGGTGCAAGACGCGGAGGAAAAAAGGGACTATTTGAAGAGGCAAACAACGGAAGCATTTTTTTAGATGAGATTGGTGAGTTATCCGCTAATATGCAAGCCAAACTATTACGGGTGCTACAAGAAAAAGAAATTGTGCGCGTCGGTGGCACAAAGCCAATTCCGATTAATGTACGTGTCATTGCAGCAACAAATGTTCACCTCGAGAAAGCGATTGCCGATGGGACTTTTCGTGAAGACTTATACTATCGGTTAAATCGCATGCCAATTTACATCCCACCGCTACGTGCTAGAAAGCAAGATATTCCTGCGTTATGTGAACGGCTCATACAAAAACTAAATCAAGACTATGGACGTAATGTGGAAGGGATTACAGATGATGCGCTCGCTTATTTATTCTCTTACGATTGGCCAGGCAATGTGCGTGAGTTAGAAAACGTATTAGGGCGCGCCATGATTTTTATGAAATATAACGAAGTCATCATTGAGCGTAAACATATTTCATTGTTGCACAAGCCGAAGGAGCAAGAACATGTTTCATCACACGAATCATCGGCTGTGCACAAACCGTTAGCGATGCTTGTAGAACAATATGAAGCAAAAGTGATTGAACGTGTTTTGCAATCATGTCAAGGGAATAAAACGGCAGCTGCCAAACAGCTTGGCATTTCTATTCGAAATTTATATTACAAACTTGAAAAGTATGGACTTGATAAAAAAAGCATGCAATAATGTTCATAGTATGCAAAAAGTTGCAATGAAAAAGAAATAAAAGTAAAGCGTTTTCAATCAAAAAGAAGTTGGCACACTTTTTGCAAGAATAAAAGGTGACGAAAAAACAAAGGGGTTGAGCAGATGAGATGAAGCTACAATCGTTGGTCACCAAAGCAACCCAATTTCCTGGAGCAACGGTAGCTGTTGCGGCAGCAGAAGACGAAGAAGTGTTAAAAGCGGTCGCACAAGCGCTACAAGCAGGATTCGGGCGATTTATTTTATATGGCGATGAATCCGCTTTATCACGCCTCGTTGCTGAACACGTCCAAGATGTCGGTCACGACGCTATCCGCATCGTTCACGCTTCGACAAACGAAGAAGCAGCCCATATGGCTGTGAAAGCGGTGCATGAAAAGGAAGCAAGTGTCTTGATGAAAGGGAACGTACCGACAGCAACGATTTTAAAGGCGGTGCTAAATAAAGAATATGGACTTCGTACAGGCCGTGTTTTATCGCATGTTGCTGTATTTGATGTGCCACATTATGAACGTCCTATTCTTGTTACTGACGCAGCGATGAATATCGCACCTGATTTACAACAAAAAGCAGAAATTATTATGAACGCAGTACAAGTGGCAAAAGCAATCGGCATCCATATGCCGAAAGTTGCACCACTCGCCGCTGTTGAAGTTGTCAATCCAGCGATGCCGGCAACGATTGATGCAGCCGCATTGTCCCTTATGAATCAACGCGGACAGTTGAAAGATTGCATCGTCGATGGACCGCTCGCTTTAGATAACGCCATTTCCGTTGAATCAGCCCAACATAAAGGCATTCAAAGTTCGGTAGCAGGACATGCGGATATTTTAGTTGTGCCGAACATTGAAACGGGAAATGTGCTATATAAATCGCTCGTGTACTTTGCCCGCGCGCAAGTAGGGGCGATTATTGCTGGCGCGAAAGCACCCATTGTATTAACATCTCGCGCGGATTCAGCAGAAAGTAAATTATACTCGCTAGCACTAGCTATTTGTGCAACGAACAAATAACAAGGGGGAACGAAAGATGGAGATTTTTAAATACATGGAACAATACGACTATGAGCAATTAGTATTTTGCCAAGATAAAGAATCAGGATTAAAAGCGATCATTGCGATTCACGATACAACGCTTGGACCAGCGTTAGGCGGTACGCGCATGTGGATGTATGAATCAGAAGATGCAGCCATTGAAGATGCGCTTCGTTTAGCGCGTGGGATGACATACAAAAACGCAGCAGCTGGATTAAATCTTGGCGGTGGAAAAGCGGTTATCATTGGGGATCCGCGTAAAGATAAAAACGAAGCGATGTTCCGTGCGTTCGGTCGCTTCATTCAAGGGTTAAATGGCCGTTACATTACAGCGGAAGACGTTGGTACAACGGTTGCTGATATGGACATTATTTACGAAGAAACGGATTATGTGACAGGTATTTCACCAGCGTTCGGTTCATCTGGAAATCCTTCTCCGGTTACTGCATACGGCGTGTATCGCGGTATGAAAGCAGCGGCAAAAGAAGCATTTGGTAGCGATTCGCTTGAAGGAAAAGTGATCGCGGTACAAGGTGTTGGTAATGTTGCTTACAATTTATGCCGTCATCTTCATGAAGAAGGAGCGAAGCTGATCGTTACAGACATTAATAAAGAGGCAGTGCAACGCGTTGTTGAAGAATTTGGGGCGCAAGCGGTAGACCCGAACGATATTTATAGTGTGCAATGCGACATTTTTGCTCCATGTGCGCTTGGAGGAATTATTAACGACCAAACAATTCCACAATTGAAAGCAAAAGTTATTGCCGGTGCTGCGAACAATCAATTGCGTGAAGCAAGACATGGAGATATCATTCATGAAATGGGTATCGTTTATGCGCCAGACTACGTCATTAACGCGGGCGGTGTCATTAACGTAGCGGATGAGTTATATGGATACAACCGCGAACGTGCGATGAAAAAAGTTGAACAAATTTATAACAATATTGAAAAAGTCATCGAAATTGCGAAACGTGACGGCATTCCAACATACCAAGCAGCCGACCGTTTAGCTGAAGAACGCATTGCGAAAATGCGTCAATCACGTAGCCAATTTTTACAAAACGGTCAACACATTTTAAGCCGTCGCCGTACGCGCTAAAAATATGCAATGAAGCGAGGACGTATGTTCTCGCTTCGTCGATGATAAAAATGGAGGGTTACACATTGCAGGAACATTCATTTCGCATCTTAGTCATTAATCCGGGATCGACGTCAACGAAAATTGGCGTCTTTGATAACGAGCGCTCCATTTTAGAAAAAACGATTCGTCATGATACAGAAGCGTTACGAGCGTATAAAAAAATTATTGACCAATACGAATTTCGCAAACAAACGATTTTAGAAACGCTTGACCATGAAGGAATTAATATTTCTAAGCTCGACGCAGTATGCGGACGCGGTGGCTTACTTCGTCCGATTGAAGGTGGCACATATGCTGTCAATGAGGCGATGCTACAAGATTTAAAGCGTGGCTATTCCGGTCAGCACGCTTCGAATCTCGGTGGAATTTTAGCGCATGAAATTGCTTCAGCATTAAACATTCCAGCGTTTATCGTCGATCCAGTCGTTGTAGATGAACTTGACCCGATTGCTCGCGTTTCTGGATTTTCATTAATTGAGCGTCGAAGCATTTTCCACGCATTAAATCAAAAAGCAGTAGCGCGTCGTGTTGCTAAACAAATGGGAAAAACATATGAGGAAGTCAATTTCATCGTCGCGCATATGGGCGGAGGTATTACAGTTGGTGCACATCAACGCGGACGCGTTATTGATGTCAACAACGGATTGGACGGAGAAGGTCCGTTTAGCCCTGAACGTGCCGGTACTGTGCCAGCGGGTGATCTCGTTTCTCTCTGTTTCTCTGGTGAATATTATCGAGAAGAAATTATGCGCATGCTCGTTGGAGGCGGAGGTCTCGTTGGTTACTTAGGGACGAATGATGCGGTGAAAGTCGAAAAAATGATTGAAAATGGCGACGAAAAGGCGAAGCTCATTTACAGTGCGATGGCGTATCAAGTAGCGAAAGAAATTGGAGCTGCAAGCGCAGTATTATCAGGAAAAGTTGATGCCATTATTTTAACGGGCGGTTTAGCATACGGAAAACAGTTTGTAAAAGAAATTGCTGATCGCGTACAATGGATTGCCGACGTCATCGTGCAACCAGGAGAGAATGAACTGCAGGCACTCGCTGAAGGAGCGCTTCGCGTATTGCGTGGAGAAGAAGAAGCAAAACAATATCCACAAGCGGTCAAAACAACGGTTTAAGGGGATGAAATGATGGCAAAAGAATACGATGTAGTCATACTTGGAGGCGGAACAGGCGGATACGTCGCTGCGATTCGTGCTGCTCAGCTCGGTTTAAAAACAGCGGTTGTCGAAAAAGGAAAACTTGGAGGAACGTGTTTGCATGCGGGATGTATTCCAAGCAAAGCATTACTACGGAGCGCGGAAGTGTATGCACAAACGAAAGAAAGTGAAACGTTTGGTGTAGTAGCTAGCGAGGTACGATTAGATTTTTCTAAAGTGCAAGCACGCAAACAAGCCATTATTGATCAACTGCATAAAGGCATCCACATGTTAATGAAAAAAGGAAAAATCGATGTATATGAAGGAACGGGACGCATTTTAGGCCCATCCATTTTTTCGCCAATGCCGGGAACGATTTCGGTCGAGATGAATGACGGAACAGAAAATGAAATGCTTGTACCAAAATACGTTGTTATTGCAACAGGATCTCGTCCGCGCACACTACCGGGGTTAACAATTGACGGTCAATTTGTCATGACTTCAGATGAAGCGTTGCGCATGGAGACGTTGCCATCTTCGATTATTATTGTCGGTGGTGGCGTCATCGGCATCGAATGGGCATCGATGTTGAATGACTTTGGCGTGGATGTTACAGTCATTGAATATGCGGATCGTATTTTGCCAACAGAAGATCGCGATATCTCCAAAGAAATTGAAAAAATATTAAAACAACGTGGTGTACGCATCGTTACAAAAGCAAAAGTATTGCCTGACACGCTCGTTGTTGAAAATGGTGTGCGCATTCAAGCAGAAATCAACGGACAAAATGAAACGTTTACAGCAGACAAAATGCTCGTTTCCGTTGGACGTCAAGCAAATATTGAAGGTATCGGATTAGAAAATACTGACATTGTCATTGAAAAAGGCTTTATTCAAACGAATGAATACTATCAAACAAAAGAAAAACATATTTACGCCATTGGGGATGTGATCGGTGGCTTACAGCTTGCTCATGTCGCTTCACATGAAGGAATCATCGCGATTGAACATCTTGCCGGAAATACTGTTCATCCGCTTGATTATGCGATGGTGCCAAAATGTATTTATAGTCGTCCGGAAGCAGCAAGTGTAGGTTTGACAGAAGAAGAGGCGAAGGCAAAAGGATATGACGTGAAAGTCGGCAAATTCCCTTTCAAAGCGATTGGAAAAGCGCTTGTATACGGAGAAGCTGAAGGGTTTGTAAAAATTGTTGCTGATGCAAAAACAGACGATTTGCTCGGCGTGCATATGGTTGGTCCGCACGTCACAGATATGATTTCCGAAGCTGGATTAGCACGTGTGCTTGATGCGACACCGTGGGAAATTGCTCACACAATTCATCCGCATCCGACGCTGTCAGAGGCGATGATGGAAGCAGCGCTTGCTGTTGATGGAAAAGCGATTCATTTTTAAAGGAGGAATGAATGATGCGTCATAAACAACTCGGTTTGAGTGATGAAACCGTTTTACAAATGTATGAAACGATGGTGTTAGCACGTAAAATTGACGAACGGATGTGGTTATTAAACCGCGCAGGTAAAATTCCATTCGTCATCTCTTGTCAAGGACAAGAAGCGGCGCAAGTAGGAGCGGCATTCGCTTTGGATCGTACGAAAGATTATGTGTTGCCATATTATCGCGATATGGGTGTCGTATTAACGTTTGGGATGACGCCGACAGAATTGATGCTTTCCGCATTTGCGAAAGCGGAAGATCCAAACTCTGGCGGTCGCCAAATGCCAGGGCATTTCGGGAAAAAGAAAAACCGCATCGTCACAGGTTCTTCTCCAGTTACAACACAAGTACCACATGCTGTTGGGATCGCTTTAGCAGCGAAAATGGAGAAAAAAGATTTCGTATCGTTCGTTACATTTGGGGAAGGGTCTTCGAACCAAGGTGACTTCCATGAAGGGGCTAACTTTGCAGGCGTTCATAAGCTGCCGGTCATTTTTATGTGCGAAAACAATAAATATGCGATCTCTGTTCCAATTGAAAAACAATTAGCATGCGAAAAAGTGTCAGATCGTGCCATCGGCTATGGCATGCCAGGGTATACAGTGGACGGTACAGATCCGCTTGAAGTATATCGCGTTGTCAAAGAAGCAGCCGATCGTGCGCGCCGTGGTGAAGGACCAACATTAATTGAAACGGTTGCTTATCGCTTAACAGCGCATTCGTCGGACGATGACGATCGTGCATATCGTACGCCAGAAGAAATTGCAGAGGCAAAGTCAAAAGATCCAATTTATTTATTTGCAAACTACTTAAAAGAAGTAGGCGTATTAACAGATGAGTTGGAAAAAGAAATTCTCGATCGCGTCATGAAACAAGTGAACGAAGCAACAGACTACGCAGAAAAAGCACCATATGCACAACCAGAACATGCGTTGAAATACGTATACGCAGAGGAGGAATAAATATGCCTGTCATTTCATATATCGATGCCGTTACGATGGCGATTCGCGAAGAAATGGAACGTGACCCACGCGTATTCGTACTCGGGGAAGACGTTGGGAAAAAGGGGGGCGTATTTAAAGCAACGCAAGGGCTTTACGATCAATTTGGTGAAGAACGCGTCATTGATACGCCGCTAGCGGAATCTGCAATTGTTGGTGTCGGCATTGGCGCCGCGATGTACGGATTGCGTCCAATTGCAGAAATTCAATTCGCAGACTTTATTATGCCTGCTGTAAACCAAATTATTTCTGAAGCTGCACGCATCCGTTATCGTTCGAATAACGATTGGAACTGTCCGATTGTCATTCGTGCCCCATATGGCGGTGGAGTCCATGGAGCGTTATATCATTCGCAATCGGTCGAAGCGATTTTTGCAAATCAGCCGGGATTAAAAATTGTTATGCCATCTACACCATACGACGTAAAAGGATTATTAAAAGCGGCCATCCGTGACGAAGACCCTGTGCTGTTCTTTGAACATAAACGAGCGTATCGTCTCATTAAAGGGGAAGTACCAACGGATGATTATGTATTACCGATTGGTAAAGCGGATGTAAAACGCGAAGGAGAAGATATTACAGTTATTACGTACGGTTTATGTGTTCATTTCGCATTACAAGCTGCTGAAAAATTAGCGCAAGAAGGCATTTCTGCTCACATTTTAGATTTACGTACTGTATATCCGCTTGATAAAGAAGCGATCATTGAAGCAGCAAGCAAAACAGGAAAAGTATTGCTTGTGACAGAAGACAATAAAGAAGGAAGCGTCATGAGCGAAGTCGCTGCCATTATTGCAGAACATTGTTTATTTGATTTAGATGCTCCAATTATGCGACTTGCTGGTCCAGACGTTCCAGCGATGCCATATGCGCCAACGATGGAAAAATTCTTTATGGTCAACCCAGATAAAGTCGAAAAGGCAATGCGCGAATTGGCGCAGTTTTAAGGAGGAGTTACGATGGCGATTGAAAAAATTACGATGCCACAGCTTGGTGAAAGCGTAACGGAAGGAACGATTAGCCAATGGCTCGTATCTGTTGGCGATCGCGTCAATAAATACGATCCGCTCGCTGAAGTGATGACAGATAAGGTGAATGCGGAAATTCCTTCTTCATTTGCAGGAGTCATTAAGGAAATTATCGCAAAAGAAGGAGAAACATTGCCTGTTGGCGCTGTCATTTGTACGATTGAAACTGAAGGAGAAGGACAAGTAGAAGAAAAACCAACGAATAACGAGAAAGAATTGACGGTAACGAACGAACAAACGAATAAACAAACGGTGAAAAAACAAACTAGTGAGCGAGGACGTTATTCTCCAGCTGTTCTTCGTCTCGCGCAAGAACATAACATTGATTTAACGCAAGTGACAGGAACGGGCATGGGCGGACGCATTACGCGCAAAGATTTACTCAAATTAATTGAGTCTGGTAACGTACCAAAAGCGGATGCGCCAAAACAAGCCGTCGAGCCGATCCAACAAGTAGAAGTATCGAAACAGGAAGTCGCACCAAAAGTGGAATTACCAAAACAGCAAGCACCGAGCGTTTCTGTGCAAGCGGGCGACATCGAAATTCCTGTCACACCAGTGCGTAAAGCCATTGCGACAAACATGCTTCGCAGTAAACATGAAGCACCGCACGCATGGACGATGGTTGAAGTCGATGTGACGAACTTAGTCGCTTATCGCGATTCGATTAAAGACGAGTTTAAAAAGCGCGAAGGGTTTAACTTAACGTATTTTGCGTTTTTTGTAAAAGCGGTGGCTCAAGCGTTAAAAGAATTCCCACAAATGAACTCGATGTGGGCAGGAGACAAAATTGTTCAAAAGAAAGATATTAACATTTCAATTGCCGTAGCGACAGATGACGCACTTTTTGTCCCAGTTATTAAACATGCGGATGAAAAATCGATTAAAGGGATTGCACGTGAGATTGCGGAATTAGCCGCAAAAGTGCGCGCAGGCAAGCTCCGTCCGGAAGATATGCAAGGTGGTACGTTTACGGTTAACAATACAGGTTCGTTTGGCTCCGTTCAATCCATGGGAATCATCAACTATCCACAAGCGGCGATTTTACAAGTGGAATCGATCGTGAAACGACCTGTTGTAAAAGACGGCATGATTGCTGTTCGCGATATGGTTAACCTTTGCTTATCGCTAGATCATCGCGTGCTCGATGGCTTAATTTGCGGCCGCTTTTTAGCGCGTGTGAAAGACATTTTAGAACATGTGACAAAAGAAAACACACCAATTTACTAATGAGGATGAGGAGGGTAACGAGCTGTTATCCTCTTCTTCTTATTATGATTTCTCTTTTCTTCCTTTCATCTATGTACTACAATAAAAAATGTAACGAATATTTTCAAAAATATGAAAAGAAAGCGCTTTAACAACAAAGGGGACGGGGTGTTACGATGAAACAAATATCGTTTCCAATTCCAAGCTATGACGAATGGAAACAAGAAGTGGAGAAATCGTTAAAAGGAAAACCGTTTGATCGATTATATGCCACAACATACGAACAAATTCAATTAAAACCGATTTATACACGCGCTGATTTAGAGGGATTGCCTATCGAACAATATCCAGGTTTTCCTTCATATGTGCGCGGAACAGAAGTAGAAGGGTATATAAAAAAATCGTGGGAAGTCAGTCAACAGTGCGGGGCTTCGACACCTGAACGATGGAACGAGCTCATTCAAAAGCAGTTAGAACGCGGACAAACGGAAATTCACGTTGTGCTACCCAAGTTAGGCTTTTTTATCGAAACGATCGAACAAATCAAAACGATGTTTTCTAACGTTTCTTTAGCCAATTACTCACTTCGTATCGATACGGGCGTAAGTTCTTTACCCTTTTTTCCTCTTTTTGTGACATACCTTGAGGAAAATGGACAGTCACTTCATGAGGTGCATGGAACGATCGGAATGGATCCGCTTGGCACTCTTACGGTAGCAGGAGAGCTCCCGCTTCCGCTTGCTACTTTATATGACGTGATGGCCGATGTGACAAAATGGGCGAAAACACATATGCCACACGTGAAAACGATAACGATACATGCCGACCCATATCATAACGGTGGAGGGCATGTCATTCAACAGCTAGCGTTTGCTTTTGCGACAGCGGTAGAGTATATAAATGAATGTCTCGAACGAGGGTTGACGATTGATGACATAGCAAAACGTATTGATTTTTCTTTTCCAGTCGGTTCACATTTCTTCATGGAAATTGCGAAGCTGCGTGCTGCGCGGCTCATTTGGACAAACATTGTGCAAGCGTACGGTGGAAGCGAACAGGCGCAAAAACTATCCATTCATGCGCGCACATCGTATTTTACGAAAACGATATATGACCCATATGTAAATATGCTTCGCGCAACGACAGAAGCGTTCGCAGCGATCGTCGGTGGGGCAAATAGCCTTCACGTTTCCCTGTTTAACGAACCGTTTGCAACTGAAGATGAATTTGCAGCGCGCATCGCTAGAAACACACAACTTATTTTGTTAGAAGAAGCCCATATCGGAAAAGTGATCGATCCAGCTGGCGGATCGTATTATGTAGAAACGTTGACAGCACAAATAGCAGAAGAAGCTTGGAAATTATTTCAACAGATCGAAGCGCAAGGCGGGATGACAAAAGCACTTCAATGTGGATTTGTGCAAAAGGAAATTGAAAACATAGCAAAACAACGTGAACAATATGTGAAAGCAAGAAAAGAAAAAATTGTTGGAACGAACGTGTATGCTAACATAGCTGAAGCGCCGGCGCCAAAGCATGTACACGCTCCTCATGGAAATCATAATATATATGTAAACGTAAAAACAATGGAAGAAGCCCTTTCGCTTGCTAAACGTCGAGCGTTCGCTCAACATGTTATACGTGAAGAAGGACGTTCGGCGATTACCGTGACACCGATCCGCCAATGGCGTCTTTCCGAGCCGTTTGAGCGGCTTCGCCAAGCTTCTGAACGTCATATGGAAACAAACGGACAACGTCCAACGGTGCATCTTGTCAATCTCGGTTCGATTTCAAAACATAAAACACGCGCTGATTTTATCACAGGCTTTTTTGAAGCGGGTGGGTTTACAGTTGTAAAAAACGATGGGTATATGACGACAGAGGAAGCCGTGAACGGCATACTTGAAACAAACGGTACACATTATATCATTTGTGGAACGGATGATGACTATATACATGCAGTCCCAGCCATTACCCATCAAGTGAAAAAAGAAAAAAGCGATATTCGCATATATGTGGCAGGTAAGCCAGCACCAGACGTGGAGGCAACGTTTATATATGCGGGCGTGGACGGATTTATTCATCTCGGTTCCAATTGTTACGATACGCTGTTGGCGTTTATGAAAGACATGGGAGTGAACGTGAATGGGGAAAATTAATTTTGCCAATCGACCGTTGCAATATGGAAAACAAGTCGATGAACGAGCATGGAAACAAGCCGTTGAACAAAAAGTGCAAGCAACATTAGATGAGCTTGTCTTCCAAACAAACGAACAAATTACGCTTAAACCACTATATACAAAAAAAGATATTGAAGGCTTTGACTTTCTTGACTATATGCCGGGTATTCCACCATATTTACGCGGACCGTACCCATCCATGTACGTCAATCGTCCATGGACGATCCGTCAATACGCTGGTTTTTCTACTGCAGAGGAAAGCAATGCGTTTTATCGCCGCAATTTAGCGATGGGACAAAAGGGCTTGTCTGTTGCGTTTGACCTTGCTACCCACCGTGGTTACGATTCAGACCATCCGCGCGTTGTTGGCGATGTCGGCAAAGCAGGGGTCGCTATCGATTCCGTCCTCGATATGAAGACGTTATTTGATGGCATTCCGCTTGATCAAATGTCGGTATCGATGACGATGAACGGTGCAGTATTGCCAATTATGGCGTTTTACATCGTAACAGCTGAAGAACAAGGGGTAAAGCAAGAGCAGTTATCTGGCACGATCCAAAACGACATTTTAAAAGAATATATGGTGCGTAATACGTACATTTATCCCCCAGATATGTCTATGCGCATCATCGCCGACATTTTTGCGTATACGTCAAAACATATGCCGAAATTCAACAGCATCAGCATCTCAGGTTATCATATGCAAGAAGCGGGAGCACCAGCGGATATTGAACTCGCTTATACACTTGCTGACGGATTAGAGTACGTGCGCACAGGTTTAAAAGCAGGCATTGACATTGATTCATTTGCTCCGCGCCTATCGTTTTTCTGGGCAATCGGCATGAACTATTTTATGGAAGTAGCAAAAATGCGGGCAGCGCGCATCATTTGGGCAAAAATGATGAAGACGTTTCATCCGAAAAATCCAAAATCGCTTGCTCTTCGTACACATTCGCAAACATCAGGATGGAGCTTAACGGAGCAAGATCCGTTTAACAACGTCGTACGGACATGTTTAGAAGCGCATGCTGCAGCGATGGGACATACGCAGTCGCTTCATACGAATGCACTTGATGAGGCGATTGCATTGCCGACTGATTTTTCCGCCCGCATTGCGCGCAATACACAGCTTTATTTACAAGAAGAAACAGGCATTTGCCAAGTCATTGACCCATGGGCAGGCTCGTATTATGTGGAAACGTTAACGAACGAATTAATGAAGCGTGCATGGGCACACATCGAAGAAATCGAAAATCTTGGTGGGATGGCGAAAGCGATTGAAACAGGGTTACCAAAAATGCGCATCGAGGAAGCAGCAGCAAGACGGCAAGCAAAAATTGATTCTGGTGCGGAGACGATTATCGGTGTGAATAAATATCGTCCAGAAAAAGAAGACCCGATCGATATTTTAGAAGTCGATAATACGGCTGTGCGTATGCGACAAATCGAAAAATTAAAACAGTTGCGTGCGTCTCGGGATGAAGCGCGTGTGCAACAAACGTTGCAAGCGATTACGAAAGCGGCAGAAACAGGCGAAGGGAATTTGCTCGAGTTAGCGGTTGAAGCCGCGCGCGCTCGTGCGACGTTAGGTGAAATTTCAGACGCCATTGAAAAAGTGGCAGGTAGACATAAAGCGGTCATTCGTTCCGTTAGCGGTGTATATAGCGCAGAGTTTACGAACGAAGAAGAAATTGTACGTGTGAAAAAAATGACGGACGAATTTTACGAGTTAGAAGGAAGGAGACCGCGCATTTTGATTGCAAAAATGGGACAAGATGGACACGACCGCGGAGCAAAAGTGATCGCCACCGCATTTGCGGATTTAGGTTTTGACGTTGATATCGGTCCGCTCTTTCAAACACCAGAAGAGACAGCACGGCAAGCGGTTGAAAACGATGTTCACGTCGTTGGGATGAGCTCGCTCGCTGCTGGACATAAAACGTTACTGCCACAGCTTGTGGAAGAGTTACGCAAATTAGGGCGAGAAGATATTATTGTTGTCGTCGGTGGCGTCATCCCACCACAAGATTACGAATTTTTATATGAACATGGTGCAGCGGCTATTTTTGGACCAGGTACGATCATCCCGGTCGCAGCTCAAAAAGTGTTGCACGAAATTTATCGACGACTCGGTTACGAGGAAGTGAGCGAATGAGTGAGGAGCGAACATCTCGACCAGAATGGGTGGATGACCACAATATGTTTGCAACGTCGTACGTGAAAGGAAACGATCGTGTTCAGCCGACAAAAGAAAGACGATGGGTAAAAAGAAAAGAGCTTTCGATTGAAGAATATGTCGCAGGTGTATTAAATAATAATCGCACCATTTTAGCACAAGCGATTACACTTATTGAAAGCAATGCAGCAAAACATACAGAAAAGGCACAGCGCATATTGCATGAGCTCCTTCCTTATGTAGGGCGTTCGGTTCGCATTGGCATTACTGGTGTTCCAGGTGCAGGCAAAAGTACATTCATTGAAGCATTCGGACAATTTTTATGCGATAAAGGTCATCGGGTTGCGGTATTAGCCATCGATCCGAGCAGCTCGCTTACAGGTGGAAGCATTCTTGGCGATAAAACGCGCATGGAATATTTAGCTCGCCATCCGCGTGCGTTTATTCGTCCTTCTCCATCGGGTGGCACGCTCGGGGGAGTGCATCGGAAAACACGTGAGACGATGTTGCTTTGTGAAGCAGCAGGATATGATATTATTCTCGTGGAAACGGTCGGTGTTGGTCAAAGTGAAGTGGCAGTACGCGGCATGGTTGATTTTTTTCTATTGCTTGCGCTAACAGGCGCTGGTGATGAACTGCAAGGAATGAAAAAAGGGATGATGGAACTCGTCGATGCGATCGTTATTAATAAAGCAGACGGGGATAATAAACAGAAAGCAGAGTTGGCGAAAGAAGAATATAATCAAATTTTACATTACTTGCGCCATGCCACGAAAGGATGGGAGACGAAAGCATATACATGTTCTTCTCTCTATAAAGAAGGAATTGAACAAATTTGGGACGTGATCGAGCTCTTCGTCCGAACGACAAAACAATCGGGTGTATTTGAGGAGAGAAGAAGAGAACAGATGAAAGATTGGTTGCATGCGATGATTAAAGATTATTTACACATCCGCTTTTTTCATCATCCGACTGTACAGCAACAATTGCCGAACATTGAACAACAGGTGATGGAAGGAAAACAGCCGGTCACAATGGCCGCACAGCAATTGATTCGTTTATACGAGCAAACGTAAAGGTGTCCGTTATGGGCACCTTTTATTGTTGAATATGTTATAATGAGGGCGGAGTGTGATGTTTGTGTTAAAAATTGGTTATCGAACGGTGAAGACAGCCATTGGAACGGCGGGTGCCATTGCACTTGCTCAATCGTTACGTCTTGAAAATTTTGCTTCTGCTGGTATTATTACATTACTTTGCGTTCAAGTGACGAAAAAAAAGTCATTGCAAACAGCGCGCGCTCGCTTTGTTGCTGGTTTAGTTGGCTTATTGTTTTCATTTTTCTTTTTTGAAGGACTTCGCTACCATCCGCTTTCGATCGGTTTATTGCTGCTGTTTTTCATTCCAACGACTGTTGCCTTGAAAGTGACCAAAGGGATTGCGACAAGCGCAGTCATTATTTTACACGTATACATGGCGAAAGCGATGACGTGGTCTCTCGTATATAACGAAGTGATGTTAATGATCATCGGTATCGGTATCGCTTTACTTGTCAATATGTACATGCCAAGCGTGGAAAAAGATTTAAAAGAATATCAACGGATTGTAGAAGATTTATTTCGCATCATTTTTAAAGAAATTGTTCATTATTTACGGACGAACGAAAGCTTGTGGGATGGGAAAGAAATTGCACTAGCGAGCGATACGTTAAAGCGAGCAAAAGCGCTTGCGTTACAAAACATTGAAAACCATTTTTTACGCAATGAAGATTATTATTATCGATATTTTCGTATGCGTGAGCGACAATTTGAAATTATTGAACGCATGCTGCCGCTCATCAGTTCGATGACGTACACAGTTGAGCAACGAAATATGATTGCCGATTTTATTGATGAATTAAGCGATGCGATTCACCCGGGAAATACAGCAGACCGTTTTATTCGACAACTTGAGGAGATGAAAAAACAGTTCCAACAAATGCCTTTGCCAAAAACGCGCGAGGAATTTGAAGAGCGAGCTGCTCTTTTGCATTTTGTAAAAGAGATGGAGCAATATTTAATCATTAAAAGTCAGTTATAACGGTATGATCGCTCTTTTTTGATGCACAATAATGAAAAAAGGGTGAGATCATGCCGCTTTTGTTTGCTTTCTTTCTTTTTCTTTCACCGCTTTGGCCGCTTGGAGATAATCCGCGCGTGGGCGATCCGATGATTATTGTCAATAAACAAACGAACCAACTTGCTTTTATTCGCCATGGGAAAATTGAACGCATATATCGAGTGGCGACAGGAAAAACGAATGTACTCACGCCAGAAGGGATATTTACGGTAACTGTTAAGGCAGTAAATCCTTATTATCGGAAAAAAAACATTCCAGGAGGAGCACCGAACAACCCGCTTGGTACGAGATGGATCGGATTTGATGCACGTGGAACGGACGGTCGAACGTACGGCATTCATGGAACGAATCGACCCGAATCGATTGGACGTTATATAACAGAAGGATGCGTACGCATGCATAATCGCGATGTCGAAGCGCTATATCCGAACGTGCCATTAGGAACGAAAGTAGCGATCGTAAAAACGAACGAATCATTTTATCAGCTCGGGAAAAAGTACGGGGCGCTTAAATAGAACAAGCTGGCCGAATACGGTCAGCTTGTTCTATATCCACATGCTTAATCCAGCAAGCAAAGATGTTAACAGCATCGAACCGAGCATTAAATAAACAACAATTTTTTGCACTTTTTTTGAATGCATCATCTTCACCTCTTCTTCCTATTGTACAAACATGCTGTTCGGCAAACAAGCAGGAAAAATGCAAAAAAAGAAGGAAAAAAGAAAAAAGGTGTCGAAATACATACACGGTTTGCAGCCGAGAACAACAAAGGGGTTGGGGTAATGGAAGTAAAAAAAGTCGATCATATTGGTATTGCTGTGAAATCATTAGATGAGGCGCTTCCGTTTTATACGGATACGCTCGGCTTATCGTGCGTTGGCATGGAAACGGTCGAATCAGAGCAGGTGAGGGTAGCATTTTTAAAAGTCGGCGATGTAAAAATTGAATTGCTTGAGCCGCTTTCTGAACATAGTCCAATTGCTTCTTTTATTGAAAAAAGAGGCGAAGGTATTCATCATGTCGCGCTTGGCGTAGATGATATTGAACTGCGCATTCAGGAGTTAAAAAATAATGGCGTTCGTATGATTCATGAGCAACCGAAACGCGGTGCAGGCGGTGCACGGATCGCTTTTATGCATCCGAAATCAGCGCACGGCGTGTTGTATGAGCTTTGTGAACGGGGCGGTGGGCAATGATGGATATGTACGATAAAATTAACGAGTTATATGACCGCCGACGCGAAATTGAATTAGGTGGCGGTGACGATAAAATTGCTAAACAACATGAAAAAGGGAAATTAACAGCGAGGGAGCGCATTGATCTTTTATTAGATGAAGGGACGTTCGTCGAGTTAAACCCGTTTATTGAACATCGTTGCACCGATTTTGGATTAGCAGGAAAAAAAGGTCCGGGTGACGGAGTTGTCACAGGATACGGGAAAATCGACGGTCGAACAGTGTTCGTATTTTCACAAGATTTTACTGTATTCGGTGGCGCGCTTGGGGAAATGCACGCGAAAAAAATTGCGAATATTATGGACTTAGCGGCAAAAACAGGTGTACCAATCGTTGGTTTAAATGATTCCGGTGGTGCCCGCATTCAAGAAGGAGTATTGTCCCTCGATGGCTACGGCCATATTTTTTACCGTAATTCCATCTATTCCGGTGTTATTCCGCAAATTTCAGTCATTATGGGCCCATGTGCGGGT
Source organism: Anoxybacillus sp. LAT27 (assembly GCF_022030075.1). Classification (NCBI taxonomy): domain Bacteria; kingdom Bacillati; phylum Bacillota; class Bacilli; order Caryophanales; family Anoxybacillaceae; genus Anoxybacillus; species Anoxybacillus sp. LAT27. The sequence continues at coordinate 109,943 of NZ_JAIWYK010000440.1, read as the reverse complement.
GGTGCTGTCTATTCGCCTGCGATTACCGATTTTGTTTTTATGGTCGAAAAAACGAGCCAAATGTTTATCACTGGACCGAAAGTGATTGAAACGGTGACAGGAGAAAAAATTAGTGCGGAAGATTTAGGTGGTGCCCGCGTTCATAACACAATTAGCGGAAACGCTCATTTTTCAGGAGCGACAGAAGAAGACGTGCTTGCCCAAGTACGACGGCTGTTAAGCTATTTGCCAGCAAACTGCCAAGAAAAGCCACCGATCAAGCCTGTTGCCAATGAAGATGACTACCGTCCTGATTTAGCGGATGCGATTCCAATTGACGCGGTCAGACCGTACGATGTGCGCAACGTTGTGCTACAAGTCGTTGATGAAGGATCGTTTATGGAAGTGCAAAAAGATTTTGCGAAAAACATTGTCATTGGCTTTGCTCGCATCAAAGGAGAAGTTGTCGGACTTGTATGCAACCAGCCGAAGTTTATGGCGGGAGGACTAGATATTGACTCATCGGATAAAGCAGCCCGCTTTATTCGTTTTTGCGACTCGTTTAACATTCCGATTATTACGTTTGAAGATGTGACGGGCTTTTTCCCGGGAGTCAAACAAGAGCATGGGGGTATCATTCGCCATGGGGCGAAAATTTTATATGCGTATTCGGAAGCGACCGTGCCGAAAATAACGGTCATTTTACGGAAAGCATACGGTGGAGCATATGTTGCATTAAACAGTAAATCGATCGGAGCGGATGTCGTATACGCATGGCCAAATGCAGAAATTGCCGTTATGGGACCACAAGGGGCGGCGAACATTATTTTTGCAGGCGAAATTGAAAACAGCCCGAATCCAGAAGAAACAAGAGCGCAAAAAATTGAAGAATATCGCGATAAATTCGCCAATCCTTATGTTGCAGCGAAATACGGCATGGTTGATGATGTTATCGACCCACGTGACACGAGAATCAAGCTTATTCAAGCACTCGACATGCTTCGTCATAAGCAGGAAGAACGCCCGAAAAAGAAGCATGGAAATATTCCATTGTAAGTATATACCGCCAGTTGTTTGGCGGTATATGTTTTTCGAAAAATAATCGTACGATTTCGCAAACGATGTAAAAATCCGTTATACTTAAAGATGAGTACATACATAGGAGGAAGTATGATGGTCAATAAGCAGCGTCTAGTTGAAGAATTTTTAGAACTTGTACAAATTGATTCGGAAACGAAATATGAGCGCAACATTGCAAATGTGTTGAAAGCGAAATTTGAAGCGCTCGGTTTACACGTCATTGAGGATGATACGACAGCACAAACAGGGCATGGAGCAGGAAATTTAATTTGCACATTGCCTGCGACAAAGGAAGGGGTCGATCCGATTTACTTTACATCACACATGGATACGGTTGTGCCAGGCAAAGGGGTCAAGCCGTCGATTCAAGATGGATATATTGTGACAGATGGGACAACGATTTTAGGAGCGGACGATAAAGCAGGGCTTGCCGCCATGTTTGAAGCGATCCGAGTGTTAAAAGAAAAACAAATCGCGCATGGGACGATTCAATTTATTATTACTGTCGGTGAAGAATCGGGGCTCGTTGGAGCGAAGGCGCTCGATCCATCGCTCATTCAAGCGAAATTCGGATATGCGTTAGATAGTGATGGAAAAGTTGGACAAATTATCGTTGCTGCTCCGACGCAAGCAAAGTTGAAAGTGACTGTTCACGGAAAAACAGCGCATGCGGGTGTTGCACCAGAGCGAGGCGTATCGGCAATTACAATCGCCGCGAAAGCGATTGCGCAAATGCCGCTTGGGCGCATTGACGAAGAAACAACCGCAAACATCGGCCGTTTTGAAGGTGGAACACAAACAAATATCGTTTGCGATCGCGTGGACATTTTAGCAGAGGCGCGTTCGCTCGTTCCAGAAAAAATGGAAGCGCAAGTCGCAAAAATGAAAGAAGCGTTTGAGCGAGTAGCGGAAGAAATGGGTGGTCGTGCAGATGTTCACGTGGAAGTGATGTACCCAGGATTTAAATTTGGAGATGGGGATCATGTTGTTGAAGTAGCGAAGCGAGCGGCTGAAAAAATTGGTCGTCCGCATGAGCTGTTGCGTAGCGGTGGCGGTAGCGATGCGAATGTTATTGCAGGATTTGGTATTCCAACGGTCAATTTAGCAATCGGTTATGAAGACATTCATACAACAAATGAACGGATGCCAATTGAAGAACTTGTCAAAGCAACGGAGATGGTGCTCGCCATTATTGAAGAAGTAGCGACAAGGGGGTGAAACGATGGAGAAAGTCGTCGTTTTTCAACTATGTAATGAGCAATACGCCATTCCGGTTGAACATGTTGTTTCCATCGAAAAAATGAGCCATCCGACGCTCATCCCGAGCATGCCTTCGTATATGCTTGGCGTTGTGCGCATTCGCGGTGAACTTGTTCCCGTGCTTGATACGTCGCAAATCTTATATCGCCGTCCGTATGCAGAAACAGAAAAAACGCGGCTTGTCGTCGTACATACGGGCGATTTACATGTCGCGTTCATCGTAGACGATGCAAAAGAGATTATTGATATTCCACCACATATGATGAAGCAAGTGAATATGCTTGCTTATCAACAGACGCCATATTTCATCGGGATTGCCAACTTGCCTGATCGGCTCATTACTGTTATCGATCCGACGATATTGTTTGACAATTTAGAAGGAGCAAGCTCAATTAAAGAACATATGAGAAATGAGAAACAGAACACTTGAACGAGAAAAGAAGATTATGGTATGTTCTTTGTTGAACAAACAAAAATAGAAAGGAACGTTTACTATGGCGAAACAACAAATTGGTGTGATCGGTTTAGCGGTCATGGGAAAAAACTTGGCGCTTAATATTGAGAGCCGCGGGTATTCGGTAGCCGTATATAACCGTTCGCGTGAAAAAACAGACGAGTTTTTACAAGAAGCGGAAGGAAAAAACATCGTCGGTACATATAGCATCGAACAGTTTGTTAACGCACTTGAAAAACCGCGCAAAATTTTATTAATGGTAAAAGCAGGAGCGGCAACAGACGCAACGATTGAACAATTAAAGCCGTATTTAGAAAAAGGCGATATCGTCATCGATGGCGGCAATACGTATTTTAAAGATACACAACGTCGCAATAAAGAACTTGCGGAACTCGGCATTCATTTTATCGGGACAGGCGTTTCCGGCGGAGAAGAAGGGGCGCTGAAAGGTCCTTCCATCATGCCGGGTGGACAAAAAGAAGCACACGAACTCGTTCGTCCGATTTTTGAAGCGATCGCGGCAAAAGTCGATGGGGAGCCGTGCACGACGTACATCGGTCCAGACGGTGCGGGCCATTACGTAAAAATGGTGCATAACGGCATCGAATATGGCGATATGCAATTAATTGCCGAAGCGTACTTTTTATTAAAACATGTGCTCGGCTTAAACGCACAAGAGCTTCATGAAGTGTTTGCCGAGTGGAATAAAGGGGAATTAGACAGCTATTTAATCGAAATTACGGCAGATATTTTCACGAAAATTGATGAAGAAACAGGAAAGCCGCTTGTCGATGTCATTTTAGACAAAGCAGGGCAAAAAGGAACAGGGAAATGGACGAGCCAAAACGCGCTCGATTTAGGCGTTCCGCTTCCGATTATTACGGAATCGGTATTTGCTCGCTTCATTTCGGCAATGAAAGAAGAGCGCGTGAAAGCAAGCAAGCTATTAGCTGGTCCTGCCGTGAAACCGTATGAAGGAGATCGTGCGCACTTTATTGAAGCGGTACGCCGCGCGCTTTACATGAGCAAAATTTGCTCGTACGCCCAAGGCTTTGCGCAAATGAAAGCCGCATCTGAAGAGTACAACTGGAATTTGCAATACGGTAATATCGCGATGATTTTCCGCGGTGGCTGCATTATTCGTGCACAATTTTTACAAAAAATTAAAGAAGCGTACGACCGTGATCCAGCGTTGCCAAACTTATTGCTTGACCCATACTTTAAAGACATCGTCGAAAACTATCAACAATCGCTCCGTGAAATTGTCGCAACAGCAGCGATGCGCGGCATCCCGGTTCCGGCATTTGCCAGCGCTTTAGCATACTACGACAGCTACCGAATGGAAACATTGCCAGCGAACCTGATCCAAGCACAGCGCGACTACTTCGGTGCGCACACATACGAACGCATCGACAAAGAAGGTGTGTTCCATACGGAATGGTTGAAATAAACGAACCCCCTAGGGCAAATGGCTCTAGGGGGTTCGTTTATTGTTCAAACAACAATACACGCGCTGGGGCGGCGTCGGTGCCGACGAGTTTAAGCGGAGCGGCAACCATCCAATATTCGCCTGCTGGAACGTCTTTTAGGCGAAGTCCTTCGATGACGATAATACCGTGACCGAACAACGTTTTATGCGTTGGGTGTCCCGCTTGGTTGCGTTCGACGCCGAGCGCGTCAATGCCGACGCCGCGAATGCGTTTTTCTGCTAAATATGCCGCTGCATCTTCAGCAACGTAAATAAATTCAAAGTTAAAAGCGTCGTCGAACGAGTTTTTTGTTTTGAATAAGAGAAAATCGTTTTCTTGAATATCAAAATGAATGAGATCTTCTTTTGTAATGCGATCATGGACGTTTGTGACGTCTAATACTTTGCAGTAGCCGACGAGTTTTTCAAGCGGAATCGTTTCAAACGTTTCCCCGTCTTTTACCATATGGAGCGGTGCGTCAATGTGCGTGCCGGTATGTACATCCATGTCGATGCGCGATTCGGTGACGTAATCGTTCGTGACGGTCGTTAGTTTCGGTTGTTTTTCCGGTTTATTTTTATACACAGGCATCCCTTCAAAAATTGGAGCGGTGACATCGTACATTTTCATGTTTCGTTCCTCCTTATATTGTTCCATTTAATGGCCACCAGTGGAAGCCGTCTTTTTGCAATAGTTCATCCGCTTTTTTCGGCCCCATCGAGCCAGCTTCGTAGTTCGGGAAGTCCACCGCTTTCGTATTTGCCCATACTTCAGAAATCGGGTCGACAAAGCTCCATGAGGCAGCGACTTCGTCCCAGTGCGTAAAGTTTGTCGCATCGCCGCGCATGCAGTCATATAACAATTTCTCATACGCTTCTGGCGTATTAATGCCGTCGATGCAATTGTTGCAGTAATCGAGCTTAATCGGCGTCGTTTTCATGCTTTCGCCGCTTTTTTTCGCGTTCAAATGAAGGGTAATACCTTCATCAGGTTGAATATGGATGACGAGTAAATTCGGATGAACGTGTTCGCTTGTGCGATAATATAAGTTCATCGGCACATCTTTAAATTGTACAACAATTTTTGTCGATTTTTCCGTCATTCGTTTTCCTGTTCGTATGTAAAACGGCACACCTGCCCAGCGGAAGTTGTCGATCATCAGTTTCCCTGCGACAAACGTTTCCGTATTGGAGTTTGGATCGACACTATGTTCTTCACGATACCCGACGACTTGTTGCCCGCGCACGATACCACGTCCGTATTGCCCACGTACGAAATATTTGTCGACATCATCATGTGTCATCGGACGAAGCGCACGAAGCACTTTTACCTTTTCGCTGCGGATGTCATCTGTTGTCAGCTTAATTGGCGGTTCCATTGCGAGAAGGGCAACCATTTGCAGCATATGGTTTTGCACCATATCGCGAAGCGCGCCGGAATGGTCGTAGTAACGACCGCGATCTTCCACTCCAAGCGTTTCGCTTGATGTAATTTGAATATTAGCAATAAAGCGGTTGTTCCAAAGTGGTTCAAAAATGGCGTTTGCAAAGCGAATGACTTCAATGTTTTGCACCATTTCTTTGCCGAGATAATGGTCAATCCGGAAAATTTGTTCCTCGGAAAACGATTGTCGAATTTCTTCATTTAATTTTTGTGCGCTTTGCAAATCGTGTCCGAACGGTTTTTCAATGACTAATCGCGTCCAGCCGTTTGTCGCTGTCAGTCCTTCTGATTTTAAATGCGATGTAATCGTTCCGAAAAACTCAGGCGCCATCGCCAAGTAAAAAATGCGGTTGCCCGGAATATGAAATTGCTCTTCCACACGCGTTAATAATTCATTTAATTGTTCGTATGATTGCGTATTTGTTGCATCTAATGAATGATAGTAAAAATGAGAAATAAATTTGTCATCGATCAGTTCTTGTTTCGTTGCTTCCTCAATCGTTTCTTTTACATAGGAACGAAATGACTCGTCAGTATGTGGGCGACGGGCAACACCAACAACCGCAAACTGTTCAGCAAGCTTTCCTTTTTGATAAAGTTTATAAATAGATGGGAATAGTTTACGTTTTGCTAAGTCACCAGTCGCGCCAAAAATAACAATTGTTGCTTTTGGTTGTACGTCATTCACGGACCATATACCTCACTTTTATTCATTTTTTGAAAGGTTCATGATAATGTAATTTTAGAGGTTTATTGTGGTAAACGCAAATGTTTTATTCGACTAAAGAAAAGAGAGGAGATTGTTGTGTGGAATTATTGTTTTTAGGGACGGGTTCTGGTGTCCCATCAAAAGGTAGAAACGTATCAGCCATTGCTCTTCAGTTGTTAGAAGAAAGAGGAGCGACATGGTTATTTGATTGCGGAGAAGCAACACAGCATCAAATTTTACATACGTCTATCCGTCCAAGACGCATTGAGCGCATTTTTATTACGCACTTACATGGCGATCATATTTTTGGCTTGCCTGGATTGCTTGGTAGCCGTTCGTTTCAAGGTGGAGAAACACCGCTTTTTGTTTACGGTCCGGCTGGTATTCGTTCGTTTATCGAAACAGCACTAACGGTAAGCGGTACGCGATTAAAATATGATTTGCATATTTATGAGTTTACAGAAGGTGTCATCTTTGAAGATGAGCAGTTTATTGTTACAGCGAAATTACTTGATCACGGGTTGCCTTCATACGGTTTCCGAATCGTTGAAAAAGATTTACCGGGCACGTTGCTTGTTGACGAGTTGCGCGCCCTCGGGGTGAAGCCAGGTCCCATTTATCAACAAATTAAACGAGGAGAGCTTGTTACGTTAGACGATGGAACGGTGATTGATGGACGCAAATTTGTTGCCCCGCCAAAAAAAGGACGTATGATTGCGATTATGGGAGATACGCGTTATTGTGAGGCAAGTGTGGAACTTGCCGAAGGAGTGGACGTGCTCGTACATGAAGCAACGTTTAGTGCAAACGAAGCCCATTTAGCGCGAGATTACTATCATTCCACAACGGTGCAAGCAGCCGAAGTGGCGAAGCGAGCGGAAGTGAAGCAACTCATTTTGACACATATGAGTTCCCGTTATCAAGGGGAGATGTGCAACCAACTTCTGGAAGAGGCAAAGGCAATTTTTCCGAATGTAGCGATGGCGTCTGATTTTGCCTCGTTTCCGATTATAAGAAAAGGGAATGATGAGAGATGATCGAGGTAAAAGGAAGCGTCATCGACAAACAGACGAGATGCGTACATTACCATAGCGAACGTGATGTCATTGCGATTAAGTTTTATTGTTGTCAAACGTATTTCCCGTGCGTGTACTGTCATGAAGAACATGGTTGTGGCAAGCATGCGGTATGGCCGAAAGAGCGTTTTCACGAAAAAGCGGTTTTATGCGGTGTTTGTCAAACGGAGCTGACGATTGAACAGTATATGACAAGCAATTACCATTGCCCACATTGCGATGCAGCGTTTAATCCGGGGTGTCAACTTCACGCACATTATTATTTTGAAGTATAAAAAGGATGTCCACGATGTGACATCCTTTTTCGTGTTTTACCATCCTCTGACATATGGTTTCGGTGCTTCAAGCTGAATGCCTAGTTCGTTTGCGGCTGTTTTTGGCCAATATGGGTTGCGAAGAAGTTCGCGCCCGATAAAAATCAAATCGGCGCGGCCGTTGCGCAAAATTTCTTCCGCTTGCCGTCCGGAAGTAATAAGTCCAACAGCACCAGTTGCGACATTTGCTTCACGGCGAATTGTTTCCGCAAACGGCACTTGATAACCTGGATATACGTCAATTTTCGCTGGAACGACAGCGCCAGAGCTCACATCAATAAGATCAACACCTTGTGCTTTCATACGTTTGGCATATTCGACGTAGTCGTTCACCGTTAAACCGTCTGGGTGATAGTCAGAAGCAGAAATACGAACAAACAACGGTCCGCTCCATACTTCTTTTACCGCTTCAATCACTTCACTTAAAAAGCGGTAGCGATTTTCCCCGTATTCATCTGTTCGTTTGTTTGTAAGAGGCGATAAAAATTCGTTAATGAGATAGCCGTGAGCAGCATGAATTTCAATGACGTCAAATCCCGCTTTTTTGGCGCGACGTGCACCTTGTTGAAACGCATGAATCGTTTCTTCAATGTCCGCTTTTGTCATCTCTTTTGGCGTGCGCATCGTTTCATCAAATGGAAGTGGTGATGGCGCGATGATTTCTCCGGCAACCATCGCTTTTCGTCCGGCATGGGCAAGTTGGATGCCGATTTTGGCGCCTTGTTCGTGAACAAGTGAGGTAAGTGTACGTAATCCGTCAATATGGTCATCATTCCAAATGCCTAAATCGCGAGCTGAAATTCTTCCTTGTGGTGTCACGGCTGTCGCTTCGACAATAATAAGCCCGACTTGCCCGACAGCACGAGATGCATAATGAATGAGATGCCAATTGTGCACCGTTCCGTCTTCGCGATCGCACGCATACATACACATCGGCGACATAACAATGCGGTTTTTAAAGGTAACATCTCGAATCGTATATGGTGAAAATAACATGGCTAATCCCTCCCACAGTATGTTTCATAACAAATGATACCATGGGTATTTGGAAAAGAAAAACAACTTGCACTATTGAACGGAGGAAAGCAGTGCCTCACCGAGTTCTTTTGAACGTTCAGTCGCTCGTTTAATGCAGGCAATCATCGCTTCTTGATAGCGATAACGTTCAAGTACGCCAATGCCTGCTTCTGTCGTTCCGCCTGGACTTGTCACTTCTTTGCGTAGGATGGAAGGATGCTTATTTGTTGCTTTTAACATATGGGCCGCGCCGATAATCGTTTGTAAAATAAGCTCTTTGGCAATATCACGCTCAAGCCCAATTTCATCCGCTGCTTTTTCCATCGCTTCAACTAAATAGTAAACGTACGCTGGTCCGCTGCCGGATAATGCTGTTACTGCGTGTAAATGCTGCTCATCAACAATCGTAACGATCCCGACTGTTTCAAATAGCTCTTTTGCCATGTGTAAATGTTCAGCTGTTGCATAGGTACCTTTTGCTAGCGCTGTGGCGGATTGCCCGATCGCCGCTGATGTGTTTGGCATGGCGCGAATGACAGGCATTTGTTTTCCAATGAGCGATGCAATTGTATCGGTCGTTACTCCCGCAAGCAATGAAATAATAAGTTGCTGTTCGTTAAATGCATGTTTGATCGACGTCAAGCTATCCGCAACGTCTTTTGGCTTCATCGCTAAAATCACGATATGAGCTTCTTTCACTGCTTTTGCTTTATCTGTGTCGATTCGTACCCCGTATGTTTGTTGCATATATGTCAGTCGTTCCATTCGAGAGCGATTCGTTACGATCATTTGCTCTGGCTTATATAACGTTTGTGTCACCCCAGAAATAAGTGCTTCTGCCATCGATCCTGCACCGAGAAACGTGATTGTCATACTTTCTCCTCCTCGTCTCCAAAATAAAAAAGACCTTTCGTCCGATAAAGGACGGAAAGGTCTTTATTTCCGCGGTACCACCTTTGTTGGCACAATGTGCCCACCTCTTATGCCGGTATCGTCGGCAAGACGGTTAGGTTTGCCTAACAGCTCATAGGGTAGGTTCCATGATAAAGAGGGTAATGAAACCTTTCAGCCAATGGGTTTCACTCTCTTTTACCGTTTATCATGTACTGGCCCTAGTCATCGCTTCGTACATATATGATTTGTTTGCAATTATGCATGAAAAACAAGCGTGTTGTCAATAGGTTTCATGGTTTTGTTTTCTGAATTTTTTAATAAATAAATAAAAATAAATGACAAACAGAGAAAATAAGTGTAAACTGATAAACAGACGAAACGGAAAATTATGATGATATAATGAAGGAGTCAGAAAAATGGAACAGTTACATCGCATTGTCGTTCCTACGCCATTTGCTGTTGGGGATGTGAACATGTATATTATCGAAGGGGATCGTTTAACGCTCATCGATGCGGGTGTAAAAACGGAAGAAGCATGGCATGTGTTCGTTTGTGAATTGCGCGAACTCGGCTACAAACCGGAACATATTGAACAAGTGATCATTACACATCACCATCCGGATCATGTTGGATTACTTGATTATTTACCTTCGACCATTCCCGTCATTGGTCATCGGAAAGCCGCCCCTTGGATTGCAAAAGATGCTGCCTTTTTTGCATGGCATCAACAATATTTTGAGCAGTTTTTAATTGAATGTGGAATTGGTGAAGAAGGAATAGCGAAACTTGGAAACTTTCGACGCTCCCTTCGTTTTTCGTGCGAGCGCTCGCTCGCTCAAGAGGTGAAAGAAGGAGATATGATCGAAGGATGGACAGTGATCGAAACGCCAGGTCATGCGCAAAGTCATATTGTATTATATCGGGAAGCAGACGGCTTGATGATCGGAGGAGATCATTTGTTAGCGACCATTTCATCGAATCCGTTGTTAGAGCCACCTGCGATCGGTGAACAAGAGCGCCCAAAACCACTTTTGCAATATAACGATTCATTGAAAAAGTTGTTGAATTATGACATTACAACAATTGTTACAGGACACGGGGAAAATGTGACAGATGTTGCACCACTTGTCGAAAAGAGGTTAGAAAAACAAAAAGAGCGTGCCGAACACGTATGGAAATTGTTGAGTGAAAAACCGATGACAGCATTTGACGTATGCCGTGCGCTTTTCCCAACCGTATATGAACGTGAATTTTTATTGACGATGTCCGAAACGATCGGTCAACTCGATTATTTAGAAGCAATCGGAGCAGTGAAAAAAGAAAAAGATGGTCAAATATATATGTACGAAGTGGTGAGATCATGAAGCTAAAAGGGAAATACGTTGTTATTACAGGGGCATCGAGCGGCATTGGCGAACAAGTTGCATACGAAGTAGCGAAGCGTGGGGGAATACCGATATTGCTCGCTCGCTCAAAAGAAAAGTTGGCGCAAATCGCGCAACATGTTGAACAAACGTACGGCATTCCTTGCTTATATGAACAGTTAGATGTCAGTAACCAAGAGGAAGTAGATGTTGTATTTGATCGATTACTTGCGTCTGTCGATATCGATATTCTCGTCAATAATGCGGGGTTCGGTGTGTTTCGGTATGTCGAGCATATCGATCTCTCAGAAGCGAAGCAAATGTTTGATGTCAATGTGCTCGGATTGATCGCGTGTACAAAAAAAGTGTACACACATATGATGAAAAAACGATCGGGACACATTATTAATGTCGCATCCCAAGCAGGAAAAATGGCGACACCGAAATCGAGCGTATATGCTGCAACAAAACATGCTGTCCTTGGATTTACAAATAGCTTGCGAATGGAAGCGTCCATGTACGGCATTTATGTGACGGCTATCAACCCTGGACCTATTGAAACAAACTTTTTTACTGTTGCTGATACGTCCGGAGAATATGTGAAAAACGTGAAACGATGGATGCTTCGCCCTGAATTTGTCGCAAAGCGCATCGTTGATGTGATGCTTACTCCGACGCGCGAAGTGAACTTGCCGTTTTGGATGCATATAGGAAGTCGATTGTATCAATTGTTCCCGGCGCTTATCGAAAAAGTCGGAAAACAAGCGTTTTTAAAAAAGTAAGCGAGGTGTAAATGGTGAAAATTACGATCACGGAACGAGCGATCGAACAACTTCGTCGTGTTCGTGGAAACAAGCACGTCAAGCTTACATATGATACAGATGATTGTGGTTGTGCTGTAAATGGAGTGCCTATGTTACTGCTTGTCGAGCAATTAGACGAACATGATGTAGCGATTGAAACAAACGATATGCCGATTTGGATGGAAAAACATCGGCTCATTTTCTTTGATGAACGAATGACGATTGATGTTGTCGATGGGGCAGGATGTTTTCAATTAAAAAGCTCGAATCAAATATTGAATCCGCGCATGTCGCTTATGGAGCGCTAACAAAGTAAAAAGCCCGGAATAAAAGCCGGGCTTTATTCGTTTTTTGGCGCGCGAACGACCGATTCAAATTTTCCTTTATGGGCTGCATCACAAAACGGCATATTTTGTGAGAGCCCGCAACGACAGAGAGAAAATGTTTCTTTCGTTTCAAACTTGTTTCCTTCCATATCAATTAATTCAACATCTCCGGTCACACGAAATGAACCGTTATCCATCACTTTAATTTGCACTTTCGCCATATATTCCACCTCCTTGTATACCTTATATCGTATATACTATCTGTTTTATATAAGAAAAGCAAGAATGTGCATATTTGTCAGAACAGTGACAAGATAAATGGATGTGATTTTTTGTGATCAATGTCACATGATATAAATATTCCTTCTTGTACAATGAGAAGTAGTGAGCGAATCGGAGGGATGAAATATGCGTGATTTTCAACAAAATCCATTTATTGTTATATGGGAGTTAACTAGGGCGTGTCAGCTCAATTGTCTTCATTGTCGGGCCGAAGCACAGTATCATCGCGATCCGCGTGAATTAACGTTTGAAGAAGGGAAGCGATTAATTGATGATATTTATGAAATGGATCAGCCTCTTCTCGTGTTTACAGGTGGAGATCCGCTTATGCGTCCAGATGTGTACGATATTGCTAAATATGCGATTGATAAAGGACTTCGTGTATCGATGACCCCAAGTGCAACACCAAACGTGACAAAAGAAGCGATCCGAAAAGCAAAAGAAGTAGGCCTTGCTCGTTGGGCATTTAGCTTAGATGGTCCGAATGCGGATATTCACGATCACTTTCGTGGAACATCTGGCTCGTTCGACTTAACAATGAAAGCGATTCAATATTTACACGAACTCGACATTCCCATTCAAATAAATACAGTCATCTCTCGTTATAACGTTCATGTGCTTGACGAGATGGTGCAACTTGTTGAAAAGCTCGGCTGCGTGCTTTGGAGCGTATTTTTTCTTGTACCGACGGGCAGGGGAAAAGCGACAGATATGATTTCGCCTGTTGAGCATGAAAAAGTGTTTCGCTGGCTTTACGAAACGAGCAAACGTGTACCGTTTGATATAAAAACAACAGCAGGACAGCATTATCGCCGCGTTGTTTTACAACAAAAAATGCGAGAACGTCAAATTCACGGTGACATTCGTTATGAAGATGTGCTAATGAAAGGATTAACTGGACAAGTAGACGGACTAGGGCGTGCCCCAAAAGGAGTAAACGATGGAAACGGTTTTGTATTTATTTCGCATATTGGTGACGTATATCCAAGTGGACTATTGCCTGTAAAAGCAGGGAATGTACGTGAACAACCGTTATCCCATATTTATCGCCATTCTCCAATTTTCAAACAGTTAAGAAATCCAGACGGATATAAAGGAAAATGTGGCGTATGTGAATTTCGTTACGTTTGTGGTGGATCGCGTTCAAGAGCATATGCGGTTACAGGCGACTACTTAGCAAGCGAACCGTACTGCATCTACATCCCAAAAGCATGGCGTCAAAAAGAAAAGGTCGGCGAATAGCCGGCTTTTTTCTATTCATCCATACAGGCGATAAGTTCCTTATTTGTGTAAATTGGGAACTTGTCTTTTTTCTACAAACATTTTATTCATATGAAAGAACGTATGAAAGTTTTGTGAACATAACAAAAATTGTGAACAATATAACAGTTGCGATCGATAAATTTTTTTACGATAAAATTGTCAAACGATAAAGCGAGGGGGAATAAAGATGGAACGATTAAAACAATTTCTTCGAGTTGGTCATTTACCAACACTTCTTTCGTCTTTTTTGTACTTTGATATTAGTTTTATGATCTGGGTGATTCTTGGGGCAACAGGAACGTTTATTGTGGAAGATTTAAGATTGACCCCTGCACAAAAAGGAATGATGGTAGGAATCCCTGTATTAGGAGGAGCGTTGCTTCGTATTCCAATGGGACTATTAGCAGACCGATTCGGTGGTAAGAAAATGGGAATGATCGGAATGGTTTTGACATCCATTCCTCTTTTATGGGGTTGGTTGTTTGCTGATACATTGACACAAATTTATGCGCTTGGATTGTTATTAGGAGTAGCAGGAGCTAGTTTTGCTGTCGCTCTTCCTTTAGCAAGCCGTTGGTATCCGAAAGAACATCAAGGTTTGGCGATGGGAATTGCAGGCGCGGGAAATAGCGGAACGGTTTTAGCAATGTTGTTTGGTCCTCGTATCGCAGAAGAGTATGGTTGGAATAGTGTATTTGGATTAGCGCTCGTTCCTCTCTTTGTTGCTTTTATTGTATTTATCATCTTCGCAAAAGAATGCCCGACTGCGGTAAAACCAGCAAAAATATCGGAATATATGCGCGTGATGAAAATGAAGGAAACGTGGTTGTTTAGCTTTTTTTATAGCTTATCTTTTGGTGGATTTGTCGGAATGACGAGCTATTTAACACTATTCTTTTTCGATCAATACGGAGTAGATAAAGTGACGGCAGGAGATTTTGTGACGCTTGTCGTATTTGCGGGAAGCCTTGTTCGGCCAATTGGTGGCTATTTAGCTGATAAATATGGTGGAATGAAATTGCTCGTTTGGCTGTTTACAGGCGCTACTGTTACATTGGTGATTGTCGGTATGCTTCCGTCTGTTTATGTTGCATTAGCTCTTTTGTTTACCACACTTATTTTTTTTGGTACAGCGAATGGGGCACTATTTCAAGTCATTCCAAATGTATTCCCGAAAGAAGTCGGATTATTGACAGGTTTTGTCGGTGCAGCAGGTGGATTAGGAGGGTTCTTTTTACCTAATATTTTAGGTTTATTTAAACAATGGACGAATTCATATTCGTATGGCTTTTGGTGGGTAGCAGCAACTATGTTTGTTGCAATGCTTATTATGAGACGATTGCGAAAAACGATCGCTTAAATATCATTTTTTAACATTGTATGAACGTTTCTGAATATGTGATGCACATCACATTCTTATTTATGTGGTTTCTTTATGATGAAAGTACAACAATCATTTTTATAAATCATACTTCAAAAAGGAGAGATAACGTTATGAGTCAACCATTGAAAACGGCTTCAGAAAACGGTGAACGGACAAGTCGAATTGGTTCTTATTGGAACCCAGAAGATCCAGCATTTTGGGAAAAAGAAGGGAAAAAACATGCTCGTCGAAATCTGTGGATCTCTGTTCCAACGTTAATGTTGGCATTTATCGTTTGGCAAATTTGGTCTATTACTGCAGCACGTTTGAATGACATTGGATTCCAGTTGACGCAAAGTCAATTATTTACGTTAGCCGCTGTTCCGGGGTTAGTAGGTGCAACATTTCGTTTTGTTTACACGTTTGCTGTTGGGAAATTTGGCGGAAGAAACTGGACTGTTTTTTCGACAGGAATACTACTTGTTCCCGCAATCGGTGTAGGATTAGCCGTACAAAATCCCAATACACCGTATTGGCTCATGTTGCTGTTAGCGGCATTCTGTGGACTTGGTGGTGCAAATTTTTCCTCAGCATTAGCGAATATTAGCTTTTTCTTCCCGAAAAAAGAAAAAGGGACAGCACTTGGTATCAACGGCGGTCTTGGAAACATGGGAGTGTCTGTCGTTCAATTTGTGACACCCCTAATCGTAACTATTGGTGTATTTGGAGCGATCGGTGGTGAACCACAAGTACTCGCAGACGGCTCAAAAGTTTGGTTACAAAACGCTGCATTTATTTGGGTCATTCCGATTGTGTTTTTTACGATTTTAGCATATTTCGGTATGGATAACTTACCAAACGCAAAGCAATCTGTATCGGAGCAGTTTGTCATCGTCAAACGAAAACATACGTGGGTAATGACATGGCTATATACAGCGACATTCGGTTCGTTTATCGGGTATGCAGCGGCCTTTCCACTTTTATTAAAATCACAATTCCCAGAACACGTATCACTTGCCTTTTTAGGAGCATTTTTAGCGGCGGCATTCCGTCCGGTTGGGGGATGGTTATCTGATAAATTGGGTGGAGCACGTGTAACAAACTATGTCTTAATTATCATGGGTCTTGGTGCTGTAGCAGTCATGTATTTTACAACGGAAAAACACTTTATCGGATTTATCGTATCTTTCTTGATCTTATTTATTGCTGCAGGGATGGGATCTGGGTCAACATTCCAAATGATTCCAATCATCTTCCCGCCAAAAGAAGCGGCACCTGTTCTCGGTTTTACAGCCGCATTTGCAGCGTATGGTTCATTCTTTATTCCGAAATTATTCGGTTGGGCAGCTCAAAATACTGGTACACCAATTACAGCATTTTACTTCTTTATCGCATTTTATGTTGTATCAATTGCATTAAACTGGTATTATTATGCTAGAAAAAATGCGGAAGTGAAATGTTAGAAGAATAAAAGGGGATATCTGTAATAGATATTCCCTTTTGATATATGGAGGGACTAAAGTGAGAAAAATTTGTTTTTTTGTTATGATTTTGTTATTAGTGGCATGTAATCCTCACGCTGCTCAACCAAATGCGACACCATCCATTAAAGTTGCGGCAGCTGCAGATTTAACCCATGCATTTAAAGAAGTTGGGGAGCAGTTTAAAAAAGAAACGGGAATAGACGTTACATTTATTTTCGGTTCGAGTGGTCAGCTAGCAGAACAAATTAAGCAAGGGGCTCCATTTGACATGTTTGCTTCAGCGAATGTAGCGTATGTCGATGAACTTATTCGTGACCGTGTTGCTCTTGAACAAACAAAAAACATATACGCCTTTGGGCGCATTGGGCTTGCCGTAAAAGAAGGAGTAGCTGTAACGTCATTACAAGATTTACTGAAACAAGAGGTAAAAAAAGTGGCAATTGCTAATCCAGATCATGCACCATATGGATTAGCAGCAAAACAAGCGTTAATAAAATCTGATATTTGGGAGCAAGTAAAACCGAAGCTTGTTTATGGCAAAAATATTGCTGATACACTTGCTTATGTGGAATCGGGCAACGTTGAAGTGGCGATCGTGGCACTTGCACTAATGAAGGATCATCATCTTCCATTCTACCTTATTGATGAACATATGCACGAACCGATTCGCCAAGCTGTCGTCGTCGTAAAAACGACGAAACATGAAAAAGAAGCGCGCGAATTTCTCACATTTTTAAAAGGACCAATCGGTACAAGCATCATGAAAAAGTATGGTTTTATCATTCCTGAGGAGGAATAATTGTGGAGGCGGTCAATCTTTTTCCGCTCTTTCTGTCATTAAAAGTAGCAACAATAGCAACGGTTTGTGCGCTTGTTGTCGGATTGCCCATTTCTTACTATTTAAGTCGTTCTAACGATAAAATAAGTGATATACTTGATTCTTTATTTACGTTGCCAATCGTATTGCCCCCAACCGTTCTCGGTTACTATTTACTTGTACTACTTGGTCGCTCAAGTCCAATTGGTCGTTGGTTGGAAGAAGCATTTGGGATTTTGATTGTATTTACACCGACAGGAGCGGTTGTTGCCGCTTTTGTTGTCGCTTTGCCGTTTTTTGTGAAAACGGCACGGGCAGCATTTGCAAGTATTGACGAGCAATTGTTGAATGCGGCGCGCGTACTTGGACGATCGGAGTGGGATATTTTTTTTACTGTCGTCATTCCACTTTCTTGGCGAAATATCGCATCAGCGACTACGCTTGTTTTTGCGCGTGCGCTTGGGGATTTTGGTACGACGCTTATGGTTGCAGGAAGCATTCCGAATGAAACGATGACGATGCCGATCGCTATTTACGATGCATTGCTTGCAGGAAATAAAAAAATGGCAAATATACTTGTCATCATCATGACGAGTGTATCTGTTGTTTTATTGTATACGATGAAACGATTAGAGAAGCGAATGATGCGAGGGGAAAACGATGCTTTACGTCGCCATTAAAAAAACATTTTCGCATTTTCAGTTAGATGTAAATTTTACAATACACAAAGGGGTCATTGGTATTTTAGGACCATCAGGATGTGGAAAAAGTTTAACGTTACAAAGTATTGCGGGGCTGCAACGGCCAGATGAAGGCGTTATTCAATTGAATAATCATTTGTTTTTTCATTCGGACAACCGAATTCACGTCCCCACCCGTCATCGAAATGTCGGGTATATGTTTCAACATTATGCCCTTTTTCCCCATTTGACCGTTTACGAGAATATTGCGTTTGGCTTAAAAAAATGGCCAAGAAAGAAAGTACAACATACGGTTATGAACATGATTGAAAATATCGGATTAAAAGGGTATGAAAATCATTACCCCCACCAATTATCCGGAGGACAGCAACAACGAGTGGCACTTGCGCGAACGCTTGTTACAAAACCGAGTATATTATTGCTTGATGAGCCGTTCTCAGCGTTAGATCACCATACAAAACGGGCGATGGAACAACAATTTTTTTCTTATTTACAACAACATTTTTCAGGAATCGTTCTTTTTGTGACACACCATTTAGAAGAAGCCTATCGGTTGTGCGACGAGCTTATGTTGTATGATCGTGGTTGCATCATACAACAAGGAAAAAAAGAACGTGTATTTCATGAACCAGAAAATGTACAAGCAGCAAAAATTGTTGGATGTAAAAATATATTTCCTTGTACGTTTGTTGAAAAGGGAGACGAGGTGATTGGTTATGTCAACGGTGCACAATTGGTCGTTCCTACACACAAAAAAAAGCACGGAGCGACATATGTGGGCATCCATTCGCATCATATTCGCTTTGTAGATGATGCGACATGCAACGCATTTCCTTTTCGTATCATTCGTGTTGCTTCACATGTATATACGTATGATGTGACGATACAAACAGATCATTTTATGTTGCAAGCCAGTGTGAGTGAAGAAGAGTGGCGACATATGCATAATAAAAAAGTGTATTTGCCACCAGAGCATTTGTTTTTTTTATTTGAATAAATCATGAACATATATGTTTGTGTGACGTACGTCACATTTGTTTACTAGTAAATTTAGTAACATGGACATAGAACCTCGGTAAATGAAATGAGGGATTGAAGATGGTGTATGACGTATATGAACGTCCATTATTAGACTTACGTATGTCGGTAACGGATCGATGTAATTTTCGCTGTACGTATTGTATGCCTAATATAGAGGGACAAACTTATTGTTTCATGAATCGGGAACAACTGATGACATTTGAAGAAATGGAACGTTTTGCTCGATTATTTGTAAAACTTGGCGTAAGAAAAATCCGTTTAACGGGCGGAGAGCCGTTACTAAGAAAAAATATCGATGTGCTTGTGGCGATGTTGACGAACATTGACGGTGTTCACGACGTATCGTTAACGACCAATGGATTTTTTTTAAAAAAGTATGCGCAAAAATTGAAAGATGCAGGGATGAAGCGAGTGAATGTGAGTTTAGATGCACTCGATAATACCATTTTTACAAAAATGAATGGAGTTGGCGTACGTTCTGAGCACATTTTAGAAGGAATTGATGCAGCGCTTGCAGAAGGGCTCCATGTGAAAGTAAATATGGTTGTCAAAAAAGGGCTAAACGATCATGAAATTTTACCGATGGCTTACTTTTTCAAAAAGAAAGGTGTAACGCTTCGTTTTATTGAATTTATGGATGTCGGTTCTTTAAATGGATGGAAATTAGACGACGTTGTGACGAGTAAACAAATTTATAACATCATTTCTGAACATATGCCGCTTGAGCCGATTGCTCCTAGCCATGTTGGTGAGGTAGCCAAACGTTATCGTTACGTAGGAACGAATGTGGAAGTTGGCTTTATTTCTTCTGTATCAGCCGCCTTTTGCTCGGACTGTACACGTAGCCGATTATCTGCTGATGGAAAGTTATATACATGTTTATTTGCGACAAATGGAACAGATTTATTAAGTATGATGCGAGCTGGAGCGAGCGATGAACAGCTCATTTCATGCATTGAACGTGTTTGGCGAAAGCGAGTGGATCGCTACTCAGAAGAGCGCGGAAAACAAACAACGTGGAATGGGAAACGAATTGAAATGTCATATATTGGAGGGTGACGATATGGGCGTTCATGATCATAAAAAGCAAGCGACACTCCCTGTCCGATGTAAAATTGTGACCGTTTCTGATACGCGCACATATGAAACAGATACGAGCGGACAATGGATACGTGATCAATTAGAGCAATCAAACATAGTTGTTGTTGCATATGAAATTGTGAAAGATGATGTATTCGCCATTCGACAAGCCGTTCAAACAGCTGAACAAATAGACGTTATTTTAATCAATGGAGGAACGGGATTTACAAAACGTGATGTGACGATTGAAGCCATTCAGCCGTTACTTGAAAAAGAAATGGTTGGCTTTGGTGAGCTGTTCCGCTTTTTGAGTTATGAGCAAATTGGGAGTGCAGCCATGTTAAGTCGTGCGCTTGCTGGTTCGATGAACGGTACAATCATTTTTTGTATGCCCGGATCGACAAACGCTGTTCGCTTAGCAATGGAAAAGTTAATTTTGCCGGAAATTCGTCATCTCGTCTGGGAGCTTCGTCGCCAATGAAAACGATTGGTATCGTTTTAGCAGGAGGGCAGTCGAAACGTTTTGGAGAACCAAAAGCGCTTGCATTGCGACGTGGAAAACCTTTTCTTTTGTATAGTGTAGAAGCGTTGCATCCGATTGTTGATGAGATCGTTATTGTTGCACAGCAATGCATTCAAAAAAAATTACCGCTTCAAGATGTATTATGGATAGAGGATGAGCCACAGTACAAAGGAAAAGGACCATTAGCGGGAATTTATTCCGCTATCGTACATCATGAAGCGACATGGTATATTGTATTGCCGTGTGATACCCCATTTATTCATAAGAAGATCATAAACAAGCTTAAGGAGCAAGCAGATGACTCATTTGACGTCATTGTGCCACGTGTGAACGGAAGGTTGCAACCGCTCATCGCTATGTATCACTATCGAGTAAAATCACTTATATACAATTGCCTTCAACGAGAAGAGTATCGCATGCATACACTTCTTTCTGCTTGCCGAGCAAAGCATATAGAAATGACAGAAGAGCTACCGTTTATGAATATTAATACAAAAGAACAATTCCATAAGTGGATTGGCTAGAGGCAATACGCCTCTTTTTTTATCAATATTTATGAAAAAAATGTGAACCTCGTCACAACATATCGCATTTTTGTGACATACATCACACGATTTTATAATTAAAAAGCGATATAGTAAAAGTAGGGATAGATTGTTTAAGAAAGGATGAACATATATGCGCAAGCCCATTCCTGTTGATGAAGCAATCGAACGAGTCATGGCTTGGTGTCGTGAGGGGGAAAAAGAATATATTTCGTTAGAACAATGTGATGGGCGCATTTTAGCGGAACATATCGAGGCAACGATGCCAATTCCTTGGTTCGACCGTTCACCATATGACGGTTATGCTCTCTCAGCTGAAGCGACAACAGAAGCATCATCCGATCACCCTATATTATTAGAAGTCGTTGCCACAGTTGGCGCTGGAACTGTTTGGGATGGTTTATTGACGCCAAAGCAAGCGGTAAAAATTATGACCGGTGCAGCCATTCCAAATGGTGCAAATGCTGTCATCATGGTTGAGTTGACGAAGGAAATTGAAAAAGAAGGGAAACGTTTTGTACAAATAAAAAGAAAAGTGGATGAAGGTGAAAATATTTCGCGTGTTGGCGAGGATATGAAACAAGGTGAAATTGTTGTTGAAAAAGGAACGATGATTCATCCGGGTATCGTCGCTGTTTTAGCGACATTTGGATATGATCGCGTACCTGTGATGAAAAAACCGAGAGTCGCCATTATTTCAACTGGAAGTGAACTTCTTCATGTTTATGAGCCGCTTGAAAAAGGGAAAATCCGAAACAGCAACGCTTACATGCTTCAAGCACAAATTCGACGCGCCGGTGGGGAGCCGATTTTATTCGGAAAAGTAGCAGATACATTTGAACATACGTTACAAGTTATACAAAAGGCATTGCGAGAAGCGGATGTTATCATCACAACAGGTGGGGTATCTGTTGGGGATTTCGATTATATGCCTCACGTATATGAACATCTTGGCGCTCAATTGTTATTCAATAAAGTAGCGATGCGACCAGGAAGTGTAACGTCCGCGGCAGTATTTGAAAAGAAAATGTTGTTTGGGTTATCGGGAAATCCATCGGCTTGCTATGTTGGTTTTGAGCTATTTGCACGCCCGTTTATAAAGGCGATGTTAGGGCAGTCGAAACGCTATTTAACAAGAGCGCAAGCGGTTTTACAAAAAGACTTTTTGAAACCAAATCCGTTTACTCGTTTTGTTCGTGCAAGCGTATCTCATCAAGATGGGATGTTACACGTGGAACCTGTTGGAAAAGATAAATCAAATATTGTTTCATCTCTTGCGCAGGCGAACGCTCTTCTCGTTTTACCGGGAGGAACGCGTGGATTTCAAGCAGGTAGTCGCGTCGATGTTCTTTTACTTCATGATGAGGGAGATTGTGTTTGGTCATGATCATTTTGCAAGTCGTAGGTTATCAAAATAGCGGAAAAACAACGCTTATTGAAAAAATAATTAAACGGTTATGTATAAATGGGTATCGTGTCGGAACGTTAAAGCACCATGGACATGGCGGAAAAGTGGCGTTACCGGAAGAAAAAGATACGACACGTCATGCGGAAGCTGGTGCTGTTGTATGTGCAGTTGAGGGGGATGGCACGTTTCTTCTTCATGCGAAAGGACATTGGGAACTTGATGAGCTACTATCCGTATATGAACGATTTTCGCTTGATGTGCTGCTTATTGAAGGCTTTAAACACGCACCTTATCCGAAAATTGTTTGTTTGCGCAGTCGAGAAGATGAGCATTTATTACACTTAAAAAATGTGCTTATTTCAATCAGTTGGCAACGTACGGACGGATCTTTTTTTATTGAAGATGAACAAGCGTATATGGAGCGCATTATTGCTTATGTAAAGGGGGAACAACATGTTTGCGATCGTTCGTGAGCCCATTCATGTAGGAAGTGTTATTGAGGCGGTCGTTGATCGTAACGCTGGTGCAATTGTGACGTTTTTGGGGACAGTGAGAGAATTGACGAACGGAAAAAAGACTGTATATTTGCAATATGAAGCGTATGAGTCGATGGCGCAAAAAAAGTTACAACAAATTGGTCACGAAATTGTTGCGCGCTTTCCACACGCAAAAGTAGCGATTGTACATCGCGTTGGACGGCTCGACATTACTGATATTGCAGTCGCCATTGCTGTTTCAACCCCTCATCGTGCAGATGCATATGAAGCGAATCGCTATGCCATTGAACGAATAAAGGAGATCGTTCCAATTTGGAAAAAAGAATATTGGGAAGATGGAGAAATGTGGGTTGGTGATCAAAAAGAAACCGTTCGCTACGATGGGGGCGCGCCGAGGGAGGAAGAGGTATGATTCGTGTATTATTGTTTGCATATATAAAGGAGCGGCTCGGTACAGAGGAAGTGGTGTTTCATGAGCAACAAATGACTGTTCGACAGCTTCGCGAACGGCTACAACATGAATATGATTTACAAACAGCTTCGTCGCTCATGATTGCGATTAACGAAGAATTCGCAACAAATGATGATATCATACATGCCGGTGACGTTGTTGCGCTCATTCCACCGGTAAGTGGAGGGTGATCACATGGGAACGTTTACACATTTCAATGAACAAGGTCGTGCGAAAATGGTTGATATTTCTGAAAAAGGAGAAACGGTTCGAACCGCCTGTGCTCTGTCTCACGTGATCGTATCAAAAGAGGTATACGAAAAAATTGTGCGCTCGGAAGTGAAAAAAGGAGACGTATTAGCCGTCGCTCAAGTGGCTGGCATTATGGCAGCGAAACGCACAGCCGATTTGATTCCGATGTGTCATCCTCTTTCGTTAACGGGAGTAGACATTTCGTTTACGTGGCAAACGAAAGAAACAAATTATGAGTTGAAAATTGAAGCGTTTGTCAAAACAAAAGGAAGTACAGGAGTAGAAATGGAGGCGCTAACAGCTGCTTCAGTTTGTGCTTTAACCGTTTATGATATGTGTAAAGCAATGGATAAAGGGATTGTCATTGGTCCAACGTATTTAGTAGAGAAAACGGGTGGAAAAAGTGGAAATTTCAAAAGACAAGAGGGATAATCATGGAGCGATATTCACGGCAAATATTATTTTCACCGATTGGCGAAAAAGGACAACGAACTCTTCAATATAAACATGCTCTCATCGTAGGTGCAGGAGCGCTCGGTTCAGCGAATGCAGATATGTTGGCGCGAGCAGGCGTCGGTCGACTGACAATCGTGGATCGCGATTATGTTGATTGGACGAATTTACAGCGTCAAACGTTATATAGTGAAGAGGATGCTGAAAAAGGGTGGCCAAAAGCTGTTGCCGCCAAACGCCGTCTTACTGCTGTGAATCGTGACGTTCATGTTGAAGCGCTTGTCATGGATGTGCAAGATGAATCGTTCACTTCGCTTTTTGAGCAACAAATTGACATCATGATTGATGGAACAGATAATTTCGAAACGCGTTTTCTACTAAATGATTTATCACAAAAATATCGAATTCCATGGATATACGGTGCTTGTGTAGGAAGTTATGGTCTTTCTTTTACGATCATTCCCGAAGAAACGCCATGTTTTCGCTGTTTCGTCAATCATTTGCCTTCTTATCATTTGACTTGCGATAACGTTGGTGTTATTTCTTCTGTTGTACAAATGGTTGCTGCGTATCAAACAACGGAAGCGTTAAAAATATTAGTGGGAGATGTTGCAAAGATCCGACGTTCGCTCGTTATGTTTGATGTTTGGCAAAACGAACATCGGTTTTTACGAGTTGATAAACTAAAAAACGAACATTGTCCGTCTTGCGGGAGAGATCGCACATATCCAGCTTTGCACAGAGAAAAAGCGAGGATGTCCGTCTTATGTGGACGAGATACAGTACAAATTCGTCATGGTCATCCATTTCGTATAACTGAAATGATGGAACACATGAAAACAAGCGGTCAACAAGTACATGGTAACGAATATTTATTGATGACTCAATTGGAAGGGCATCGTGTCGTTTTATTTGCTGACGGTCGCATGCTTGTGCACGGTACAAAAGATGTTACATTTGCTCGTTCGTTATACCAAAAATATTTTTCCTAAAAAGGAGGCATACGGATGTCTCAATTTATTAGCAAAAAAAATTTTGAGCAACTAAAAAAGTTAGCGTACAAAACGATGAAAGTGAAAAAAGGGATGTTTTTATTTCAAGAAGGACAAATTGGCGAAAACTTTTTTGTCGTCTTATCTGGCAAATTTCAAATTAGTAAATTTTCTGGTGATGGAAAAGAGTTATGTTTGCGGTTATGTGGGCCGAATGCTGTCATCGGTGAGTTGATGATTTTTTCAGATAATGGGAGATATTTATTTAACGGTCGTGCTCTCGAGGATAGTGAAGTACTTGTAATTAAAAATGAAGATATTGAAAAAGAGTTGCTTGTCAACTCAGAGTTTGCTGTTGAGTTTTTGAAAATGATGACCGATCATTTCCGCAAACAACATACGAAATTTCGTGATCTCGTTTTATACGGCAAAAAGGGAGCGTTATATTCTACACTCATTCGTATGGCTAATAGTTATGGTATTCAGACGAAAGATGGCATTTTATTAGATGTTCCTGTTACACATCAAGATTTAGCGAATTTTAGTTCTACATCGCGTGAAAGTGTAAATCGTGAATTAAATACATTAAAAAGTAAAGGTATCATTTCTTTCAAGGGAAGAAAAATTATCATTCATAGCTTAGACTATTTAAAAAAGCAAATTAATTGTGAAGGTTGTCCATCGTCATATTGCAACATTGAATAGTCAATAAACGTTCATTTTTTAGACAAAAGGTGTGACGTGCATCACACGAAAAATCGTTTTCCTTCTATACAATAAATGTGTAAGCACATGAAGAAAAGAGGGATGACGATGGATTTTTCACCTTGCAGTCTCATTGGGCATGAACCCGTTTCATTATGTCCGCCATTGCAACGATTAAAAGACGAACACGGTCCATTAAATGAAGAAAAATATGCTCTTTTTGTTGCAGCGAAAGGCATTTACGATGGTAAAGAGGAAGATGTTGTTCAAGCACTTATTCGTTTACGTGAAAAAGTACAGCAATTTTTGCAACATTTAGATCCTCACTCTCGTCGCGAAGAAGATGTATTATTTCCGATGATGGAACGCTATATCGGCAAACAGTTCGGTCCCATTGCAGTTATGGAATACGAACATCAAGAAGCGAAACAAAATATTGCAACATTTTTACAAAAGACAGAAACGATTCGTTCAGAAGAAGCGAAACAATTAGCTTCATACGTAATGAACGCGTATATGATTTTAACTGATCACTTTGCGAAAGAAGAGCAAGTGCTTTTCCCGATGGCTGAAAAGTTACTATCAGCCGAAGAAAAAGAACAATTAGCAAAAAGAATAGATGAGATTAAAGGCTAATCCGTTAAGGGTTAGTCTTTTTTTATATAATATTTCGACATATTTGTGACAATTAAAAAACATGTGAGGTACCTCACATTTATTTATCACGTCCCGTTTTATAGTGAAGATAGAAGGATTTCATACAAAGAGGAGTGAGCGATATGAAAAAAAAATCACCGCTGTTCAAGCGCTTGAATTACGTGAAGCCGATTGAACGGCAAGCGGATGGGCATAGTGAAGTCACATATCAAGATCGCGATTGGGAGCAAATATATCGCAGAAGATGGCAACATGACAAAGTTGTCCGTTCAACACATGGTGTCAACTGTACGGGTTCATGTAGTTGGAATATTTACGTGAAAGACGGCATCGTCACATGGGAAGGTCAAAAACTTGACTACCCAACAACAGGACCGGATATGCCTGATTTTGAACCACGAGGCTGTCCGCGTGGGGCAAGCTTTTCATGGTATATTTATAGTCCGCTTCGTGTCAAATACCCATACGTTCGTGGCGTGTTGTTAAATATGTGGCGCGAAGCGTTGCAGCAACATGCAAATCCGCTTGATGCTTGGAAAAGCATTGTTGAAAATCCAGAAAAGGCAAAGCGTTATAAACAAGCACGTGGCAAAGGTGGGTTTGTTCGTGCAGAGTGGGACGAAGTATTAAAGCTTGTTGCCACTTCCTTACTTTACACAGTAATCAAGTATGGACCGGATCGGAATGTCGGCTTCTCACCAATTCCAGCGATGTCAATGGTAAGTCATGCGGCTGGGGCACGCTTTATGTCGCTTATGGGTGGACCGATTTTAAGCTTTTATGATTGGTATGCTGACTTACCGCCTGCTTCTCCACAAATTTGGGGAGATCAAACGGACGTGCCAGAAAGTAGCGACTGGTACAATGCCGGTTACATTATGACGTGGGGATCAAATGTTCCAATGACGCGTACACCAGACGCTCACTTTTTAGCAGAAGTGCGTTATAAAGGAACGAAAGTCGTTTCCATTAGCCCAGATTTTGCTGAATCGACAAAGCTAGCAGATGAATGGTTAAGTGTGAAACAAGGAACAGACGGTGCTTTAGCAATGGCGATGGGGCACGTCATTTTAAAAGAGTTTTATGTCGACCGTTCAGTTCCATACTTTACGAATTATGCGAAACAATACACCGATTTTCCTTTTTTAATTACGCTCAAAAAGAAAGAAAACGGACAATTTGTTGCTGATCGTTTTTTACACGCATCTGATATTGGTCGAAATACGACAAACGGGGAATGGAAACCAGCGCTTTGGAATGAACGAACAAACGATTTTGCGATTCCGAATGGAACGATTGGTTCGCGTTGGGAAAATAAAGGAAAATGGAATTTGAACATGGTGGATGAAGAAACGGAAGAAGCAATTGAACCACGTTTGACGATGTTAGGGATAGAAGATGAAATTGCAACGGTTCAAATTCCATACTTTTCACATGATGGAAATCGCATTTTAAAACGTGCTGTGCCTGTGAAGCGAATGCAAACAAAACATGAGGAGTTGTATGTTACAACCGTATATGATTTAGTTCTTGCTAACTATGGAGTGGATCGTGGCATTGGTGGGGAAGTGGCGAAAACGTACGATGATCTCGTACCGTTTACACCAGCATGGCAAGAAAACATCACAGGTGTAAAGCGGGATCTTGTCATTCAAATTGCGCGTGAGTTTGCGCAAAATGCGGTAGATACAAAAGGTCGTTCCATGATTATTGTCGGTGCAGGAATTAACCATTGGTTTAACTCTGATACAATTTATCGAGCTGTTTTAAACCTTGTTTTATTCGTTGGAGCGCAAGGAGTGAACGGTGGAGGATGGGCGCATTATGTTGGTCAAGAAAAATTGCGTCCGGTAGAAGGTTGGCAAACGATTGCCATGGCGCGTGACTGGCAAGCACCACCGAAATTACAAAACGGAACATCATTTTACTATTTTGCGACAGACCAATGGCGTTATGAAGATACACCGGTCGGACAGCTCGTATCACCGCTTGCCGAAGAAGCACGTTATCAACATTATGCTGATTACAATGTTCTTGCGGCTCGTTTAGGTTGGTTGCCTTCTTATCCAACTTTCGAAAAAAACGGGATCGATCTTTACAACGAAGCGGTCGCATCAGGGGCAAAAACAGTTGAAGACATTGGAGCATATATAGCGAAGCAGTTAAAAGAGAAAACGCTACGCTTTGCGATTGAAGATCCAGATAACGAGAAAAACTTTCCTCGCAATTTAATCGTTTGGCGTGCGAACTTAATTTCAAGTTCAGGAAAAGGACATGAATACTTTTTAAAACATTTGCTTGGTACATCGCACGGATTAATGAACGATGACAAAGATAGCCTTCGTCCACAAGAAATAACGTGGCGTGAGGAAGCACCAGAAGGAAAATTAGATTTGCTCATTAATCTCGATTTTCGGATGGCTGGAACAGCTTTATATTCTGATGTGGTATTACCTGCAGCAACATGGTATGAGAAACATGATTTAAGTAGCACAGATATGCATCCGTTTATTCATCCATTTAATCCTGCGATTGCGGTACCTTGGGAAGCGCGATCGGATTGGGAAATTTTTAAATCGCTTGCAAAAGCCGTGTCACAAGTAGCGAAAGAAGTAGGAATGGCGCCGGTGAAAGAAGTTGTAGCGACACCGATTCTTCACGATACACCGCAAGAATTAGCGCAACCGTTTGGAAAAATTAAAGATTGGAGTAAAGGGGAATGTGAACCGATTCCAGGAAAAACGATGCCGCAAATTCATGTTGTTGAGCGTGACTACACAAAAATATTTGAAAAAATGACAGCGCTCGGTCCAAACGTTGTCAAAGCACCTTTTGGCGTAAAAGGCATGACGTGGTCGGTAGAAGAAGAATATGAAAAATTAAAACATGTGTTAGGAACGGTTCGAGGCGCCACTGTTGCGAACGGCTGTCCAGATATAAGCGATGCGAAAAAAGTAGCTGAAGCCATTTTAACGCTTTCATCAACAACAAATGGGCATGTGGCGGTAAAAGCATGGGAATCCCTTGAGAAGAAAACGAACTTACAACTAAAAGATTTAGCGGAAGAGCGGGAAGAAGAATGTTTCACATTTGAACAAATTACAGCGCAACCAAAAACAGTCATTACATCGCCGGCATTTAGCGGGTCCGAAAAAGGAGGACGTCGTTACTCGCCATTTACGACAAATGTTGAGCGACTCATTCCTTGGCGGACGTTAACAGGGCGTCAATCGTTTTATGTTGATCATGAGCTAATGCAAGAGTTTGGTGAAACGATGGCAACGTTTAAGCCAATTTTGCAACATAAACCGTTCCAAAAAAATCGTCCGGATGTAGAAGGAAAAGAGATTACGCTCAATTATTTAACGCCGCACAATAAATGGTCTGTCCATAGTATGTATTTCGATTCACAACCGATGTTAACACTATTCCGAGGCGGTCCGACGATTTGGTTAAGTAAAGAAGATGCAGAAGAAGTAGGGATAAAAGACAATGACTGGATCGAATGTTTTAACCGAAATGGTGTTGTTGTTGCGCGTGCAGTCGTTTCGCACCGTCTTCCAAGAGGAATTGCATTTATGCATCATGCACAAGATCGCCACATTAACGTGCCAGGGTCGAAGTTAACGAACAACCGGGGCGGTACGCACAACAGCCCGACGCGTATTCACGTCAAACCGACACATATGATCGGTGGTTATGCGCAATTAAGCTATGGATTTAACTATTACGGACCGACAGGAAATCAACGCGACTTGAATGTCATTATTCGCAAGTTGAAGGAGGTTGATTGGCTTGAAGATTAAAGCGCAAATTGGCATGGTAATGAATTTAGACAAATGTATTGGCTGCCATACGTGCAGCGTCACATGCAAAAACACCTGGACGAATCGTCCAGGTGCCGAATATATGTATTTTAACAACGTAGAAACAAAACCTGGCATCGGTTATCCGAAAAAATGGGAAGATCAAGAGAAATACAAAGGAGGTTGGGAGTTGAAAAACGGGGAGCTTCAACTAAAGTCCGGCTCGAAAGTAAACCGATTACTCAACTTATTTTACAATCCGAACTTGCCAACGATTGATGATTATTATGAACCGTGGAATTACGATTATGAAACGCTAACAAATAGCCCTGAAAAGAAACATCAGCCAGTCGCTCGACCAAAATCCGCATTAACCGGCGAGTTTATGGAGTTAAAATGGGGTCCAAACTGGGAAGATGATTTAGCTGGAGCGCATATTACAGCGCTCGAAGATCCAAACGTAGTAAAAATGGAACAATCGATTCAAGCGGAATTTGAACAAGTGTTTATGATGTATTTGCCGCGTATTTGTGAGCATTGTGTGAATCCCCCTTGCGTATCAAGCTGTCCATCTGGGGCGATGTATAAACGCGAAGAGGATGGTGTCGTTCTCGTTGACCAAAACGCTTGCCGTGCTTGGCGATATTGTGTATCAAGCTGCCCGTACAAAAAAGTATATTTTAACTGGCAAACAAGTAAAGCAGAAAAATGTACATTATGTTTCCCACGATTAGAAGCAGGCTTACCAACAATTTGTTCTGAAACGTGCGTAGGACGGGTGCGTTACCTTGGCGTTATGTTATATGACGCAGATCGAGTAAAAGAAGCAGCGAGCGTCACGAATGAAAAAGATTTATATGAAGCACAACTATCGATTTTCTTAGATCCGCATGATCCAGAAGTAATTGCGAAAGCGAAAGAAGAAGGCATTCCGCAAGCGTGGATTGAGGCGGCACAACAATCACCAATTTATAAAATGATCGTTGATTGGAAAATTGCTTTACCGTTACATCCGGAATATCGAACATTGCCAATGGTATGGTATATTCCGCCATTAAGCCCAATTACAAATATGATTGAAGGAAAAGGAAGCAGAGCAAGTGAATACGACATTTTCCCAGCGATTGATGAGATGCGCATTCCGATCGAATATTTAGCTCATTTATTAACGGCCGGTGATCAAGCACATATTCGTATAGTGCTGAAAAAAATGGCAGCGATGCGTTTATATATGCGTGCGCTACAAACAAATAAACAACCGAATGAACAAATGGTTCAGTCGTTAGGATTAACCGGAGAAGATATTGAAGAAATGTACCGTTTATTAGCGATTGCTAAATACAACGACCGTTTCGTCATTCCAGCATCGCATCGCGAACAAGTCGCTGAACTATATGCAGAACAGGGTACGTGCGGATTGTCGTTTATGGGAGGACCGGGCTCATGCGGTACTATTTCATCATAAAGGGGGAGAATTTGAATGGATTATGCTCATGTACAAACGGTGTTTGAAATCGTTTCGTATTTGTTATCGTACCCAGATCGACAATGGCGCGAACAATTAGATGACTGTGCAACGTTTAGCAAGCAAATTCCGCATCGTCCAATTGTACAAAACATTCAAAAGTTTATCGATTATGTAAAACAAACGGATGAAACGTCATGGATTGAAACGTATGTATATACGTTTGATTTTGGCAAAAAAACAAATTTATACGTCACATATATGAGCATGGGCGAACAAAGAGAACGTGGAATCGAACTGTTACAATTGAAGCAACTGTACAAATCCGCGGGTTTTGACATAACAGAGAGGGAATTGCCAGACTACTTGCCACTTATGCTTGAATTTGCGTCTCAAGCTGAACGTGTTCATGTTCAGTCGCTCATGCAAAAATATTTCAATCATATATCTCACATTCGTGAACAGCTCATTGCAGCTGAAAGTTATTACGCCATTTTATTCGATGTGTTACTTATGGCACTTGAAGAAATCGGTGTGCGTAAACTTGCGGAAGGGAGCGTGTCATAATTGCTCGAACAGTTTCTTTGGGGATACTTCCCTTACATCGTTTTGACGATTTTTATTGGCGGACATATTTATCGCTATCAGCACGATCAGTTTGGTTGGACGACAAAATCGAGCGAGTTTCTTGAAAAAAAATCGTTGCGACTCGGAAGTATTTTATTTCATTGGGGAATCGTCTTCGTTTTTATCGGTCATGTGATGGGTATTCTTATTCCGAAATCGGTCTATGATGCAATTGGCATTTCTGAACATACGTATCATACGATGGCGATTGCGTTCGGGCTTCCGGCAGGGATTGTTTCTATTGTTGGTTTAGCGATTCTTATTCAACGTCGTTTAACGGTGAAGCGCATTCGTCTAACAACCAGTAAAGCAGATTTGCTCGTTCTCATTTTGTTAGCGATTGTCATGTTAACGGGCTTTGCTTCTACATCGCTGAACGTCAATGCTAATGAATTTGATTATCGAACAACGATCGGTCCTTGGTTTCGCAGCGTTTTAACGTTTCGTGCTGATCCGACGTATATGGAAAGCGTACCGATTTGGTTTAAAATTCATATCGTCTCTGCTTTATGTATTTTCATCGTTTGGCCGTTTACACGACTAGTTCATATATTTAGTATGCCGTTTCGTTATTTAGGGCGTAGCTACGTCGTTTATCGTCGTCGTGTTCCGAAGCAACAATGAAAAGAGGTCTCTTTTGCGAGAGCTCTTTTCTTATTTTCCGACATTGAATTAAAATAAGGATGTATATGTAAATGATATAGAAAGAGTGATAGTTGTGAATGATCAAGTGAATCGTCTCCGAAAAATCGTAAAAGAAAAAACATGGGTGTCGTTTTTGTACAACAACCATCCGTATAGTTTACTTCATTGGTCCGTTGCAGGATTTTCAAACGACGAACGCGACGTTTGGCTTTTGCAAGATGAAATGACGTTCGAAACACAGTCGTTCGTTCAACTAGATGAAGCGCTTGCATGGATTGAGCAACATATGCCACATATTACAGATATTTTATAGGGGGACGAATCCCCCTTCTTATTGTGGAGAGTTTTGCCGTTTCGTCGGATGAATTGCTTTTTCTAATTCCTCTTTAGCAATCACAGGACGAACGGTATCGGCTGTTGGTTTTCCTTTTTGGCTTTTATTTGTTCCCATGAGAGCTCACTCCTTTATAGTTGTTCACAGTTAGTTTGAAAAAAGAAGGGGATGTTTATGCTAAAAGATCGATTAAATGAGCAATTGATCGAACAGCTAAAACAAAAACAAAAGCAGCTACAAGAAAAAGAACAAAAGCGAAAAGAAGAAGAGGAAGCAAAGCGTAAAGAAGAAGCTCGTAAACGTGAAAAAAATAAAACGTTTGCCGAATGGTTAGAAGAAAGTGACTTAGATTGGCGAAAATTCAAATAACCGAGGGCGCCCCCCTCGGTTACCGATGATCGGTGAATATCGTTTGTTTTGTTAGCTGTTTTAATAAAGCCACTTGTTCATCGTTCAATGTGACTGATTGAGCAGCGACGTTTTCGATGAGCTGTGTCAATCGGCTTGCGCCTGGAACAACTGTTGCGACGACTTCGTGCGCTAAACAAAAACGAAGAGCAATCGCCGTTAGGGTTTCATTTGGTGCAACGGCTTTTAGTTTTGGAATAAGTGTGACTAATTCATCGAATAAATAATCGACATAGCCGTTTTGTTTTATTTCTTCGCTTGCTTGGTCAAGTGGACGTTCAGTCAATAACCCTTTCGCTAGCGGCCCGCGTGCAATGACGCTAATGTGATGTTGTTTCAAAAGCGGAAACCATTCTTCAGCACGGCGATCGAGCAAACTATATGGCATCATAACAGAAACGATGCGCGAGCGTTTGACGTATTCGCGAATGACGTTTGGGCGCATGGAGGAAATGCCGTAATAACGAATCACGCCTTCTTGTTGCAATTCCTCAAACGCCTCAATTGTTTCATCGATCGGATCATCAATTGTCCCACCATGTAATTGATATACATCAATATAATCGGTTTGTAATCGTCGCAAGCTATGTTTCACAGCTTCTTTTATGTATGCTTTTGACGGGTCCCACGTCCAACGGTTTCCTTGTTCTGTCCAACGATTTCCTACTTTTGTTGCAATGATGACATCGTGGCGCTTTCCTTTTAACGCTTTTCCAACGATTTCTTCATTCACTCCACGATCATATAAATCGGCTGTATCGAAGTAGTTGACCCCTTTGTCGATCGCTTCATGAATGATGCGAATCGCTTCGCCCTCCGAAGTTCCAAGCGACATGCAACCGAAGCCAATTTCACTTACATATAAGTTCGAATGTCCGAGTTTCCGTTTTTTCATGTGCTCCCTCCTTTTTTAACATTATAACGAATAAGTTTTCCATTTGTCTTTGTAGATGTAGTACAATCGATATGAAACGATGACATGGTGGTGAAATAATGGATCATTTATATGAAAAAACGATGAATCAACAGCGTATTTTTTCCGGAAAAGTGATTGATGTGTATGTTGAAGATGTATTATTGCCAAATGGAGAAACGAGCAAGCGTGAAATTGTCAAGCATCCTGGAGCAGTTGCGGTACTTGCGATAACGGAAGAAAATAAAATCGTGCTCGTTCGTCAATATCGAAAAGCGCTAGAGCGGGTGCTGGTGGAAATTCCAGCGGGGAAGCTCGAGAAAGGGGAGGCACCGCTTGAAACAGCCAAGCGTGAGCTAGAAGAAGAAACAGGATATGTATGTGAAAAAATGGAGCCGCTTCACTCTTTTTACACATCGCCTGGGTTTGCAGATGAGTTAGTACATATATTCCTTGCGAAAGGACTGACGAAAAAAAGCGAAAAGCAAATGCTCGATGACGACGAGTTTGTGGATGTGCTTGAAGTGACGTTAGAAGAAGCACTAAACATGGTTGAAGAAAAACAAATTTATGACGCAAAAACCATTTACGCTCTTTTATATTGGCAACTGCATATGTAAAGCGGTCATCGCGACCGCTTTTTGTCATATCACGCCCCTTTTCCCATACAATGTAGTAACAGAGCGTGTAGGGGGATGGAGCGATGAGAAAACGATCATGGACGACAACATGGGGTCAACACGTACAAGAGCATTATACGACATATGTATTTACCGTCGTTCTTTTTGTGATGGGCATTATTTTTGGTGCTATTGTAGTCAATAGCTTAAGCTTTAGCCAAAAAGAAGATTTATATTATTATTTAACGAATTTTTTTGGACAAGTTTCTGCAGGAAACATGGCGAGTGCACATGATGTATGGAAAGAAAGTTTTTTGCAAAATTTGAAATATATCGGCTTGATGTGGATTTTAGCTATGTCGCTTGTGGGGCTACCACTTATTTTAATTTTATTATTTTTAAAAGGCCTCGTTGTTGGATTTACAGTTGGGTTTTTAGTCAGCCAAATGGGTTGGAACGGATTTTTGCTAGCTTTCGTATCTGTCGTTCCGCAAAATATCATTCTCGTTCCGATCTTTATTGTGATGGCGGCTGTATCCATTTCATTTTCTTTAAAAATGATTCGTCACCAATTTGTGAAGCGAACACATGAACCAATTTTTCGTGCGATGCTTCGCTATACGTTTGTTATGTTATCGTTTAGTATCGCTTTAGCGTTAGCCTCTTCTCTTGAGGCATATGTATCCCCGTTGCTCATGAAAGAAGTTGTGCAATGGATAGAAAAATAATTATTATTTAATAATCATTTTATTTATCAATTTATAATCATTTTATTTTGACACGTTCCTTTCTTTTGTTATAATGAGAATGAGTAACGAGGGAGGGAAAGGAAATGGAAAGTCGGCTTGACCGAATAAAAAAACAACTGCATGCAGCAAGCTATAAATTAACGCCGCAACGTGAAGCGACAGTACGAGTGTTGCTCGAACATGAAGAAGATCATTTGAGCGCGGAAGATGTTTACCTCCTCGTGAAAGAAAAAGCGCCTGAGATTGGGTTAGCTACTGTGTATCGCACGTTGGAGTTATTAACAGAGTTGAAAATTGTCGATAAAATTAACTTCGGGGATGGCGTTTCCCGCTACGATCTTCGTAAAGAAGGTGCGGCGCACTTTCACCATCATTTAGTGTGCATTGAATGTGGCGCGGTCGATGAAATTCAAGAAGATTTATTAGAAGATGTCGAGGCGATTGTGGAACGAGATTGGAATTTTAAAATTAAAGACCACCGCTTGACGTTTCACGGCATTTGTCATCGTTGTCAAGATAAGCATGAGGAGCAGTAAAACCTTTTCGTCTATGAAAAGGTTTTTTCACTTATGTATAAAATGCAATGAAACAGGCATATCCTCTTACTATATGACAGTTAACGGAGGTATGCCATGAGAACAATCGTGGATGTATTAAAGGTTTTTCTTTTATTTACGGGATGTACGATTTTATTTTATTATAGTATTGTATGGATGAGTGAAGAATATAACTATTATCGTCGCTACGATGAGCCGATGGGATCAGCAGTGAAAGTATCGACAACGGAGCAGCAAGAAACACATTGGCTCGATCGGCTATTGCTTTTCTATCAAAACGGGGAGTAGGGTGCGCGTGGAAGATCAAGTAAAAGATTTTATTCACTATTTAATTGTTGAGCGCAATTTAGCTCATAACACGATCGTATCGTATGAACGTGACTTAAAAAAATACGTTCAATATTTACAAAAAGTCGAACAACTATGTCGTTGGAATGATGTAACTCGTTTTCATATTATGCAATTTTTAAAGTTTTTAAAAGAAAAAGGAAGATCACCGAAAACGATTGCCCGTCATCTAGCATCTGTTCGATCGTTTCATCAATTTTTATTGCGTGAAAAAGCGGTTGATCAAGATCCGACCGTTCATATCGAGACGCCGCAACTGCCACGAAAATTGCCTAACGTGTTATCGATGGCGGAAGTTGAGGCTTTACTCGAAGCACCGAAACAAAACACACCGTTTAGCATTCGTGATAAGGCGATGTTAGAACTTTTATATGCGACAGGTATTCGTGTAAGCGAGCTCATTCAATTGAACATATCTGACGTTCATTTGACGATGGGATTCATTCGTTGTTACGGAAAAGGTCGAAAAGAGCGCATCGTTCCAATCGGGAAAATGGCGACAGAAGCATTAAAGCGGTATATAGAGCAAGGTCGACCAGAACTGTTACAAAGAAAAAAGGGCACGACAGACGCGTTGTTTTTAAATCATCATGGTGAGCGTTTAACACGACAAGGATGCTGGAAAATTTTAAAGCGGCTCGCTCAAGAAGCGAACATTCAAAAACAATTAACTCCTCATACGTTGCGCCATTCGTTTGCGACGCATTTATTAGAAAATGGGGCCGATTTGCGCGCCGTACAAGAAATGCTCGGACATGCGGATATTTCTACAACGCAAATTTATACGCACGTAACGAAAACGCGTTTAAAAGATGTATACAAACAGTTTCATCCACGAGCGTAACTGTGACGATAATTTGTCACAGTTTTTTTATTGCAATTCATTATGAAAACGTTTTATAATTTAGTTGTCAGACTTCTGACAAATAGAAACAATGCGTGATTTTGTTTCATAGTGGGCATGCTATGAAGCGAATGAAGCGATTGGGGAGGTAAAACGGTGAAACCTACATATAAACGTGTATTTTTAATTGTGATGGACTCAGTTGGAATCGGCGAAGCGCCAGATGCTGAAAAATATAACGATAAAGGTGCGGATACGCTCGGACATATTGCACAACATCGCGGAGGTTTGCATATGCCAAACATGGCGAAGTTAGGCTTAAGCAACATTCGCGAAATCGAAGGGATTCCAAAAGCAGAGAAGCCGCTCGCGTATTTTACGAAAATGCAAGAAGCGTCCGCGGGAAAAGATACGATGACAGGTCATTGGGAGTTGATGGGTCTTCGTATCGATACACCGTTTCAAGTATTTCCTGACGGATTTCCAAACGAGCTAATTGAGGAATTAGAAAAACGAACAGGAAGAAAAGTGATCGGCAATAAACCAGCAAGTGGCACAGCGATTATTGATGAGCTCGGCCCTGAACATATGGAAACAGGTGCGCTTATTGTATATACGTCAGCTGATTCAGTGTTACAAATTGCAGCGCATGAAGAAGTCATTCCATTAGAAGAACTATATCGCATTTGTAAAATTGCGCGTGAATTGACGCTTGATGAAAAATATATGGTCGGTCGCGTCATTGCTCGTCCATTTATCGGGAAGCCGGGAAGCTTCCAACGGACAGCGAATCGTCACGATTATGCGTTAAAACCGTTCGGACGGACAGTGATGAACGAACTGCAAGATGCTGGATACGATGTCATTGCGATCGGAAAAATTGCTGACATTTACGATAACGAAGGTGTGACACAAACGTTGCGCACAAAATCAAACATGGACGGAATGGACAAATTAGTTGATACGTTACAAATGGACTTTACAGGACTCAGCTTTTTGAATCTTGTTGATTTCGATGCACTATACGGTCACCGTCGCGACCCGAAGGGATATGGTGATGCGTTAGAAGAGTTCGATGCACGTTTGCCGGAAGTGTTTGAACGTTTAAAAGAAAACGATTTATTAATCATTACAGCAGACCATGGAAACGACCCTGTTCATCACGGCACAGATCATACGCGCGAATACGTACCGCTTCTTGTGTATAGCCCAAGCATGAACGGAGGTAAACAACTTCCATTGCGTGAAACGTTTGCAGATGTAGGTGCAACGATTGCAGAAAACTTCGGTGTGAAGATGCCAAAATACGGAACAAGTTTTTTACAAGAGTTGAAATAAGGAGCGTGAACAAATGAATCGAACAGCTATTGAACAAGCGGCACAATTTTTAAAAGAAAAGTTTCCAACTCCACCGCAAATCGGCTTAATTCTTGGCTCTGGCTTAGGTGTGTTGGCCGATGAGATTGAACAAGCCATTAAAATTCCGTACAGCGACATTCCGAATTTCCCTGTATCGACGGTTGAAGGGCATGCCGGTCAGCTCGTATACGGTCAGTTAGAAGGGGCAACAGTTGTCGTTATGCAAGGGCGTTTCCATTATTACGAAGGATACAGCTTTGATAAAGTCACGTTTCCTGTCCGCGTGATGAAAGCGCTTGGCGTTGAGCAATTAATTGTGACAAATGCCGCAGGTGGTGTAAATGAATCGTTTGAACCGGGCGATTTAATGATTATTTCAGATCATATTAATAACATGGGCGGCAATCCGCTTATCGGTCCGAATGATTCTGCACTTGGGGTGCGCTTCCCAGACATGTCGGAAGCATATAGTAAACGACTTCGTCAACTCGCCAAAGATGTAGCAAACGACATCGGTTTACGTGTGCGCGAAGGTGTGTATGTCGCCAATACGGGTCCAGCGTATGAAACGCCAGCAGAAATTCGTATGATTCGTGTCATGGGCGGCGATGCTGTTGGTATGTCAACGGTGCCTGAAGTGATCGTTGCTCGCCATGCCGGAATGGAAGTGCTCGGTATTTCGTGTATTTCGAATATGGCTGCAGGCATTTTAGATCAGCCACTCACACATGATGAAGTAATCGAAACGACGGAAAAAGTAAAAGCCGACTTTTTACGATTTGTGAAGGCGATCGTACGCAACATGGCGAAAAATTAAACGAGAAGGTGAACGACGATGAGAATGGTCGATTTAATTGAGAAAAAACGTGATGGTCATGCGTTAACGAAAGAAGAAATTCAGTTTATTATTGAAGGTTACACAAAAGGTGATATTCCTGATTATCAAATGAGTGCATTAGCGATGGCGATTTTTTTCCGCGGCATGAATGAAGAAGAGACAGCGGAATTGACGATGGCGATGGTACATTCCGGTGATACGATCGACCTTTCGCGAATTGAAGGAATTAAAGTAGACAAACATTCAACAGGTGGGGTAGGCGATACGACGACTCTCGTTTTAGGTCCACTTGTTGCTTCTGTTGGCGTTCCGGTTGCGAAAATGTCTGGTCGTGGGCTCGGTCATACGGGCGGCACGATCGATAAGTTAGAATCTGTGCCAGGATTTCATGTTGAAATTAGCAATGATGAATTTATCGATCTTGTTAATAAAAATAAAATTGCGGTTGTCGGTCAGTCGGGGAACTTAACGCCAGCTGATAAAAAATTGTATGCGCTTCGCGATGTGACAGCAACAGTCAATAGCATTCCGTTAATTGCCTCATCGATTATGAGCAAAAAAATTGCCGCAGGGGCAGATGCGATCGTACTTGACGTAAAAACAGGTGCGGGCGCGTTTATGAAAGATTTAAACGATGCAAAAGCATTAGCGAAAGCGATGGTCGATATCGGAAATCGGGTTGGGCGTAAAACGATGGCAATTATTTCTGATATGAGCCAGCCGCTCGGTTATGCGATCGGAAATGCGCTTGAAGTGAAAGAAGCGATTGATACGTTAAAAGGAGAAGGTCCAGAAGATTTACAAGAGCTGTGCTTAGTGCTTGGTAGCCACATGGTATATTTAGCGGAAAAAGCATCTTCGCTTGAAGAAGCTCGTCATATGTTAGAAAAAGCGATGAAAGATGGTTCAGCCCTTCAAACATTTAAAACGTTCTTAGCTGCACAAGGTGGCGATGCATCTGTTGTCGATGACCCAAGCAAATTACCGCAAGCGAAATATGTCATTGAACTTGAAGCAAAAGAAGATGGATACGTATCAGAAATTGTCGCCGATGCGGTCGGAACAGCAGCAATGTGGCTCGGTGCGGGGCGTGCGACGAAAGAATCGACAATCGACTTAGCGGTCGGTTTAGTGCTTCGTAAAAAAGTGGGCGATGCGGTGAAAAAAGGTGAATCGCTCGTTACAATTTACAGCAATCGCGAACAAATTGATGATGTAAAACAAAAACTATATGAAAACATTCGTATTTCAGCAACACCTGTTCAAGCTCCAACATTAATTTACGATAAAATTTCGTAGCCTGAAGGATTTATTCCTTCAGGTTTTTTTATGTATAAAAAAATAAAAAATGGAAAGGATGGCAAGTATAAAGAAATGGAGGGTTGGAGATGAAGCGATTTTTTTACGCACTTGCCATCGTGTTATTATTTCTTCCGATCGTATCCGTGCATGCGGAACAACCGAAAGTTGAGTTAGCAACGGAGGCAAGATCGGCCATTTTAATTGAACGAGATACAGGGGCTATTTTGTATGAAAAAAATGCCCACGAGCCACTTCCACCAGCGAGCATGACGAAAATTATGACGATGCTTCTCATTATGGAAGCGATTGATCAAGGGAAGTTAAAGTTAGACGAACGGGTGCGGGCAAGTGAATACGCTGCATCGATGGGTGGTTCGCAAATTTTTCTTGAACCAGGAGAAGAAATGACGGTTGACGATTTGTTAAAAGGTATTGCGATCGGATCAGGCAATGATGCGTCCGTTGCGTTAGCGGAACGAATTGCAGGATCAGAAGAAGCGTTCGTCCATATGATGAACGAAAAAGCAAGGCAACTTGGTTTAAAGCATACGGCATTTGAAAATACGACGGGTTTACCAGCGAAAAATCATTATAGCACTGCGTACGATATGGCGCTGATGGCAAAGGAACTATTGAAATATGATTTAATTACAAAATACACAGGTACGTATGAAGATTATTTACGAGAAAATACGGACAAAAAGTTTTGGCTTGTCAATACAAATCGCCTCGTGAAATTTTATCCGGGTGTTGACGGATTAAAAACAGGTTATACGAGCGAAGCGAAATATTGTTTAACTGCAACAGCGAAAAAAGGGAATATGCGCGTTATTGCTGTTGTGTTTGGAGCGCCAACACCAAAGGCAAGAAACGCACAAATTACGAAAATGTTAGATTATGCATTTAGTCATTACGAAACGAAACCGCTTTATAAAAAAGGCGAAACGATCACCATGCTTCCCGTCAGCAAAGGAAAGAAAAAGTCGGTCGCCGTTGTGACGTCTGAGCCCATTTCTGTTTTGTTGAAAAAAGGGGAAAAATCTGAAGCAGTAAAAACGACATGGAAGTTGAATAAAAAAGCGAAAGCTCCCGTAAAAAAAGGAGATGTGCTCGGTACGCTCGTTGTGAAAAAAGATGGAGCGGTGATTGCCAAAAGTCCTTTAGTAGCAAAAGAACAAGTGGAAGAAGCAAATATGTGGGAGTTGTTTAAACGAATGTTTAGCTCATTCTCGCGCACATCTTGACGAAACAGGGCGAATGGCGACTAGTTTTGTCGGGAAGAAGGATTGACGCATAAACAAATCGAATTCTTCCTTAACCCAAGAGGATAAGGAGGAAATGATCGTGAGTTTATCGATTCAATTAGAAGTGAAACAACATGTATTGCTCGTACGATTAGCTGGAGAGCTCGATCATCATACAGCAGAACAGTTGCGTGCAGAAATTACGGATGTATTAGAACGAGAACGAATAAAAGCAATCGTTTTAAACTTAAATGAGTTAACGTTTATGGATAGTTCAGGATTAGGTGTTATTTTAGGAAGATATAAACAAATACAACGCATGGGTGGGGAGATGGTTGTTTGTTCCGTTTCTCCTTCCATTAAGCGTTTATTTGATATGTCAGGGTTGTTTAAAATTATTCGTTTAGAAGTGAATGAACAGTACGC
Source organism: Anoxybacillus sp. LAT27 (assembly GCF_022030075.1). Classification (NCBI taxonomy): domain Bacteria; kingdom Bacillati; phylum Bacillota; class Bacilli; order Caryophanales; family Anoxybacillaceae; genus Anoxybacillus; species Anoxybacillus sp. LAT27. The sequence goes on along the minus strand of NZ_JAIWYK010000440.1, from coordinate 66,756 downwards.
ATTACAAACGTTGGGGGTGGCGTAAATGAGAAATGAAATGCACCTTCAGTTTTCCGCCCTCAGCCAAAATGAATCGTTTGCTCGTGTGACGGTTGCAGCGTTTGTTGCGCAACTCGATCCGACGCTCGATGAGTTAACTGAAATTAAAACAGTCGTATCCGAAGCTGTAACAAATGCGATTATTCACGGCTACGAAAATGATCCAAGCGGCGTTGTCTACATTTCTGTCATCATTGAAGGACATACGGTTCATTTAACGATTCGCGACCACGGAAAAGGGATTGAAAATGTGGAAGAAGCGCGACAGCCGTTATTTACGACAAAGCCAGAGCTCGAGCGTTCTGGCATGGGGTTTACGATTATGGAAAATTTCATGGATGAAGTAAACATTTACTCAAAAGTGAATGAAGGAACAACGGTGGAGCTGATTAAGCATTTAACGAAAAGCAAAGCGCTATGTAATTAAGGGAGACGTGCCTATGGATGTCGAGGTACAAGCTGTCAAAGACCATGAGATCAAAGAATTGATTCGGAGGAGCCAGCAAGGTGACCAGCAAGCGCGCGATGAGATTATTGAAAAAAATATGCGGCTTGTTTGGTCGGTTGTGCAGCGGTTTTTAAACCGCGGATACGAGCCTGAAGATTTGTTTCAAATCGGTTGCATCGGTTTAATGAAATCGGTCGATAAATTTGATTTATCTTACGACGTCAAATTTTCAACGTATGCGGTACCGATGATTCTTGGGGAAATTCAACGATTCATTCGCGATGATGGGTCCGTCAAAGTGAGCCGTTCATTAAAAGAAATTGGCAATAAAATTAGAAAGGCAAAAGACGAATTGTCGAAACAAAACGGTCGCGTCCCAACGGTGAATGAAATTGCACAGTTTTTGCAAATTTCACCCGAGGATGTTGTGCTAGCTCAAGAAGCTGTCCGTTCACCGACGTCCATTCATGAAACGGTGTACGAAAACGACGGTGATCCGATTACGTTGCTCGATCAAATTGCGGACGAGCAAGACATTTGGTTTGACAAAATCGCATTAAAAAAGGCAATGGAAGAGCTAGATGAACGAGAGCGACTCATCGTCTACTTGCGCTATTATAAAGACCAAACCCAATCAGAAGTGGCAGCTAGATTAGGCATCTCTCAAGTACAAGTGTCTCGTTTAGAGAAGAAAATATTGCAACAAATGAAAGCCCGAATGGATGAATAAGTCCGTTCGGGCTTTTATGCATATACATAGCGATCATATCTCATACTACTAGTACAACGATGGAAGCAAGGTGTCAGTATGAAAGAAACGGTTTTTTTGAAAATGCGTCATCGTATTCAAGTGAAGCCAAATGCAACGATTCGGGTAGGGGATGTGGCACAAGTTGTCGCAACAAAACGAATCGATGATATTGTACAAACTCCTATTTATACGGTGCAGAAAAAAGATCGCAACATTGTCATTATCGATGTGATGCATGTGATGAAAGCGTTAATGAACGTTGTTCCTCAAGACGATATTCAATCACTTGGACCGTCGCAAACGATCGTTGAAGTCGTTTATGAGAAAAAGCGATGGGGGTATTTGTACGTCCCAATCGTATGGCTTCTTCTATTCATTGGCTCCGGTCTTGCGATTATGAACTTTCACGAAGATGTGAGCATGCAGCAAGTACAACAACGGCTGTATCGGGTAATTACAGGGAAAGAAGTAGAAAAACCGTTATGGTTTCAAATTCCGTATTCACTCGGGCTTGGACTTGGCATGATTTTATTTTTTAATCACTTTTTTAAAAAGCGAATTAACGAAGAACCGAGCCCACTTGAAGTTGAGATGTTTCAATACCAACAATCGCTCGATCAATATGTCATTATGCATGAAAATAAAGAGGCGATGAGGCGAATGGATGATGATTCGTGAGTTCGTTGTAGCTTTTGTTGGATTGGCAGGAGGGCTAGCTGTCGGTTCTGGTTTTGTCGCATTTTTAACTGTTCTCGGTGTTATTCCACGCTTGACCCAACTCACAAAAACGATGAAATGGATTGCGACGTATGAATGGGGGGTCGTGCTTGGCACAATAGTGAGCTGTTGGATTAGCTTGCGCGATCCGTTGCTTTCTTTTCCGCCAATTGTGACAAGTGTCATCGGTTTATTGAGCGGTGTGTTCGTCGGCATGCTTGCTGCGGCATTAACGGAAGTGTTAAATGTGTTTCCGATTTTAGCAAAACGGCTTGGTATCGATGAGCAAATTGTCATGTTACTCATGGCGATGGTGTTTGGTAAAGTCGCGGGCTCTCTTTTCCATTGGATATATTTCGTTGATCGCTAGGAGGAGGCGTATGTTGAAAGCTTTTTTAGTCGGTGGATTCATTGCGGTCGTTGCCCAAGCGCTTCGCGATATGTACATCATATTGTTTCATATGGGTGAAGCGGAAGCCGTTCGCTGGATGAACGGGACGTTGATGGTATGTGCTGCGATATTTACGCCAATCCGATTTTATCGCCGATTGACACAATTTGCAGGGGCGGGAATGATTGTACCGATGATGAGTCTAGCAAACATATGGAGTGCTAGCGCTCTTGAGTATCGCAATGAGGGAGTAGCAGAACATATGCTTTCTGTTGGCGGGAGTGTCATTGTCACATTAGTTGTCGCATCATACGTTGCAGCGTTGTTTTTGTAAGGGGGGGTTCGATGAAAAAAATAGGAGAGCAAACGATTGTATTTGAGAAAAACATTTACATCGAATCGAGCGGTACCGTCGTTGGACCGAAAGAGCGTGAAGGTCCGCTCGGCTCATCATTTGATCGTGCTTACGACGATTTATATTGCGGTGAACAAAGTTGGGAGCTCGCGGAACGGCGACTTATGAAAGAAGCGATTATGATTTGTTTAACGAAAGGAAAAGTACAAGCGCACGATGTCGATTTATTTATCGCGGGGGATTTACTGAATCAAACGGTCACCGCGAATTATGTTGCAAGTGAATTACATATTCCATTTTTAGGTGTATTTAGCGCTTGTTCAACGATGACGGAAGCCATGCTTGTGGCTAGTACGTTCATTGATGGTGCATTTGCCCATCGTGTGCTAGTTGCAACAAGCAGTCACTATGGTGCAGCGGAACGTCAATTTCGTTTCCCGACGACAATTGGCGTTCAAAAGGGGGAAAGCGCATCGTGGACTGTAACAGGAGGAGCAGCAGCGCTATTAAGTACGACACGTTCGCCATTTCGGATTCGCACGGCAACGATCGGACGCGTGATCGATAGCGGTGTGACGGATCCGCTCGATATGGGACGAGCGATGGCACCAGCAGCATTTGCAACGATTAGGCAACATTTGATAGACTGTGGGCTTTCGATCGAAGCGTATGATGTGATTATCACAGGGGATTTAGGAAAAGTTGGGAGTAGTGAATTAAAGTCGTTATGCTATGATGCAGGCATGAACTTAAGTGGGAGATACGATGACTGTGGTGTGCTTATTTACGATACGGAACAACAAGCATTTGCAGGTGGAAGCGGATGTGCATGTTGTGCTGTTGTAACGTACAGTTATTTTCTTGAGAAAATGAGAGAGAGAAAAATAAAGACGATGCTCGTTGTTGCGACAGGAGCATTATTTAATAGTACGATGATGAAGCAAAATCAAACGATTCCGGCGATCGCTCATGCGATTGCGATTGAAGCGGTGACGTAAAAATGGAGTACGTATACGCATTTATCATTGGCGGTATGTTATCGCTTATCGGGCAATTATTGCTTATAAAATGGTCACTCACTCGCCTAGTGACAATATTTTTGCTTATTGGCGTGGCGCTCGAAGCAACAAGTTTATACGACCCTATGCAATCACTGGCGCATGCGGGGATCGAGATGACGCTTGTTCACGTTGGTGCTTCTTGTATACAAGCGGTGAAAACAGGGGACTTTACAAATATCGTTTTTTTTCTTTCTTTTCCGATCGCTATAGCTTGGGTGACCGCTGTTGTTTGTAAGCCGAGAGGACGGATGAAATGAAAAAAAGGAAAGTTATTTTAGTGACAGACGGAGATCAACATGTGCAACGTGCACTCGAGAAGCTCGCAAAACAATTTGGCGCTCGTTGCATTAGCCAATCGCAAGGCAACCCGTCGCGGTTGACAGGAAAACAGCTTGTTGAACTTATTTTGCAAACGCCGTATGACCCTGTTTTTGTCATGTTTGATGATAGTGGCATTATCGGTGAAGGGGCGGGAGAACAAGCGCTTCGCTATGTTGCAACACATGAACAAATTGATGTGCTCGGAGCGATAGCGGTGGCGTCTGATACGAACAATCAAGAGTGGACGAAAGTAAATATTTGCATCGATTATGATGGGAACTTCACAACATACGGTGTCGATAAAGAAGGAATTGCTGAGTGGGAATTCGGTCGAGTGAATGGTGATACAGTATATTGTTTAGATGAATTATCTATCCCGATTGTTGTTGGAATTGGAGATATTGGAAAAATGAGACGTCGTGATGATATTCGCCACGGTTGCCCGATTACACGCAAAGCGATTGAATATATTCTTGAAAGGAGTAAACGTGATGAAAACAGAAAGTTACACACCGATTTCTCCGAAGTTGAATGAAAACGAGCAATTTTTCAAAGATGCGATCGGGGTTGGCACGAGCTTCGATTTAGGTGTCCGTAAACTAAACATTTTAAAAACAGATGTTCATTTATATTATTGTAACGGTCTTTGTGATACACAATATATTATCGAGTTACTTGAAATGCTTGTTCAAGTGAACGATCGCGAGAGACAATCAGTAAAGTTGCCTGAAATTATTGAAAACCGTCTCGTTCATCAACAAGTGAATCCAGTAAAAAGTTTAGATGAGGCGGTCGACTTTTTGTTGACGGGTTTAATTTTATTGTTTATTGATGGAGAGACGAAAGCGTTTGCTGTTGATGTCCGCAGTTATCCAGGACGTTCTCCTGAGGAACCAGATACAGAAAAAGTGGTGCGCGGGGCGCGCGATGGGTATGTAGAAAATATTGTCGTCAATACAGCACTCACTCGCCGACGCATTCGTGATGAGCGGCTTCGCTTTGAGATGATGCAAGTGGGTGAGCGTTCAAAAACGGACATTTGTATCGCCTATATTCAAGATGTCGCCGATCCGGGGCTTGTTGAACTCATTAAGAAGGAATTAAACGAAATTAAAATTGATGGGTTAACGATGGCAGATAAAACAATTGAAGAATTTTTAGTGAAACAAGGATACAACCCGTATCCGCTCGTTCGTTATACAGAAAGACCTGACGTTGCAGCGACTCATTTGTTAGAAGGGCATGTGATTATTATGGTTGATACGTCGCCAAGCGTTATTATTACACCAACGACGTATTTCCATCACGTTCAACATGCGGAAGAATATCGGCAATCGCCAGCTGTAGGAACGTTCGTACGATGGGTGCGGTTTTTAGGTATCTTTGCTTCACTTTTCTTACTCCCGCTTTGGTTTGTATTTGTCCTTGACCCGTCGTTATTGCCAGAAAAATTATCATATATCGGTCCGAATGAAAAAACAAATATCCCGATTTTTGTGCAACTTCTCATTGCTGATATTGGTATTGAGTTTTTGCGAATGGCTGCAATCCATACGCCAACACCGCTATCGACAGCGATGGGCTTAATTGCGGCGGCGTTAATTGGACAAATCGCTATTGACGTCGGGCTGTTTGTGCCGGAAGTGATTTTATATGTGTCTATTGCTGCGATCGGTTCTTTTGCGACACCGAGCTATGAACTAAGCATTGCAAATAAAATTTTCCGTCTTTTATTTTTAGTGGTCATTGCGTTGTTTGGCGTCCCAGGATTTATGATTGGCGTTACGGTGTTTTTACTTTTCCTTGCGAACATTCGCTCGTTGAATACTCCATATTTATGGCCGTTTATTCCCTTTGATCCCGGGGCATTTATGCAAATTATTGTACGACGATCTGTGGCTGGTTCATCGATTCGCCCAAGCATCGTACATCCGCAAAATAAACAAAAACAATCGACATAAAAAGGTTGAAACGTACCAAAATTTATGGTACGTTTTCTTTAATTATTTCGGAATCATCAGGAGGATGTATAATTATGCACGGAACGATGGGAATAAACGAACGGGGTCATTTAGAAATTGGCGGCGTAGATACGATTGACTTAGCTCATCTATACGGAACCCCACTCTACATTTATGATGTTGCCCTTATTCGCGAGCGTGCTCGGGCGTTTAAGCGTATGTTTGATAAACATCGTGTACGTGCGCAAGTCGCGTATGCAAGCAAAGCGTTTTCGACAATAGCGATCGTACAATTAATGGAACAAGAAGGATTATCTCTCGATGTCGTCTCGGGCGGTGAGCTGTACACCGCGTTAGCTGCTGGATTTCCGGTCGAACGCATTCATTTTCACGGCAACAATAAAAGTGAAGAAGAGTTACAAATGGCGATTGAAGCAAAAATCGGTTGTGTTGTCGTCGATAATTTTTATGAGTTAGAGATGTTGCAACAACTTTGTCGCACTCATAAATATACGATGCCGATTTTATTACGTGTCACGCCAGGCATTGAGGCCCATACGCACGACTATATTTTAACAGGGCAAGAAGATTCAAAATTTGGATTTGATTTGCATAACGGACAAGCAGATGAAGCGTTACAGCGTGCGCTCGCTTCTTCCTATATTCATGTGCTTGGCATTCATTGTCATATCGGTTCGCAAATTTTTGATGCGACAGGTTTTGTCCTTGCGACGAAAAAATTATTTGAAAAGCTTGCTATATGGCGTGATACGCATCATTTCACTGCGCAAGTTGTCAATCTTGGCGGCGGTTTTGGCATTCGGTACACGAAAGAAGATGATCCGCTCGCACCGGAACAGTACGTCGAACAAATTATTGAAGAAGTGAAACGGAACGTAGCCTCATTTCATTTACCATTCCCAGAAATTTGGATTGAGCCGGGGCGTTCGCTTGTCGGTGATGCTGGAACAACGATTTATACGATTGGCTCGCGTAAAGAGGTGCCAAACGTTCGTCAATATGTTGCGGTAGATGGGGGAATGAGCGACAACATTCGACCTGCGCTATATGAAGCGAAATATGAAGCAGTGCTAGCGAATCGGATGCATGAACATTGTGAAGAGGTCGTGGCGATTGCAGGGAAATGTTGTGAGTCAGGCGATATGCTCATTTGGGATTTACCGCTTCCGAAAGCGCAACCGGGCGATTATTTAGCTGTTTTTTGTACGGGAGCTTACGGCTATGCGATGGCAAATAACTACAATCGCATTCCGCGTCCGGCGGTCGTATTTGTTGAAGACGGTGAAGCACAGCTTGTTGTGAAGCGTGAAACGTATGAAGATTTAATTAGACTCGATTTGCCACTTAAGACGAAAGTAAAAAAATAACCGAGGCGACAACCTCGGTTATTTCTTATGCCCCAAATGCTCCGCGAAGGGCGTTCCATATTTCTCGTAAAATATCAACAATGCGCTGAATAAATGTTCGACCTTCTTCTGTTTGTAAAAAAGCAGATAGCTTGTCTTTCGCTTGAGCAAGCTGTTCGTTCACTTGATTCCAGTCGATGTTCACATTTTTCATTTTGTTAAATAAAGAAAGCAAACTGTTTATTTCGTCTTCTGTTAACGTAATGCCAAGCTCTTGAGCGATCCGCTCAATGAGCGCACGCATATCTGCATCTGTTTGCGGTGGATTTTTCGCTATTTCTTCTTTAATTTTCGCAAGCAACGCGACCGCTTTATCGTTTCCAATTGATTCGCCAAGCTGTGCTGTTTTCACCATTTCCTCGTTCGCTACTTTTTTCACTTCATCCGGGATCGCTTCATTTGATGAAAGTTCGTACGCTTTCATTAACCCTGTTAACGCAGCTGTTCCCGATACAGGAAACGGTGCAGTAATGTAAATGACTGCATCTTTTACTCCAGCAGTAATGAGCGCATTCATATACATCTCTTTTGTTACCCAGTTAATGTTATTCGTTTCGACTTGCAACCCCGAACCAGGTGCCCCAATCGTAATTTTTGAGGATGAAATAGCCTTCGTCCCAATTTGTCCTTTTGGAATAATGCCGCCGAGATATTTATGCTCTTCTTCATTTGTAACCGTAATGATTTCAGCGTTGTCTGGCGCATTCATTTCTTTTAATATTTGTTGTTTTTGCTGTTCTGTTAAATTTTCCCCCAGCGTAATAATGACGTCCCCTTCAATCGCATCAGCGAAACTAACCGATGGGATCATAAACAACAATAAAATAAATATCGTAAACCACTTCTTCATTTCATAACCTCCTTCAACATCTTCCATACTATTGTACAAACATTTGCGTGAACATAGAAGCGAAATATAGTAAAATGAAGTTACGTTTGTTTTTACGATAGAAAGGTGGAAAAGTTTCATGAAGAAAAAAGGATATATCTTAATGGAAAACGGCGGAAAAGTGGAGTTTGAACTATTCCCAAATGAAGCGCCAACAACGGTTGCGAATTTTGAAAAACTAGCGAATGAAGGATTTTATAACGGGCTGACGTTTCATCGCGTCATTAAGCGATTTGTAAGTCAAGGTGGCTGTCCGATTGGAAACGGAACAGGTGATGCAGGTTATACGATTCCGTGTGAAACAGATAACAATCCGCATAAACATATCGAAGGTGCGATATCGATGGCGCATCGCGGACGTGATACAGGAAGTTGCCAGTTTTTCATTTGCCATGAGCCGCAGCCGCATTTAGATGGTGTGCATACTGTATTCGGTCAAGTCACCGCTGGAATGGATGTTGTAAAGGCGATGAAAAATGGTGATGTCATGAAAGAAGTAAAGGTGTGGGACGAACAATAAAAGGGACGATGAAGCGATGAAAAAAAACTGGGTATTATTTTTCATCCTTTTACTCGTTGGTTTCGTTTGGGGAGCAATGTATTGGCTGTTTATTGCAAAGTAATAGACATTTCGTTTTATTGTGCTATAATGAATAAAAATGGAATAAACGCATCCTTCGGGGCAGGGTGAAATTCCCGACCGGCGGTAATGAAACAGATGTTTCTCAGCCCGCGAGCCGTTAAGGCATGATCCGGTGCGATTCCGGAGCCGACAGTATAGTCTGGATGGGAGAAGGATTGCCAAAACTCACGTCACTTATTGAAAAAATAAGCTTGGCGATGGGTTATTTTTGCTATGCAAAAAAGGCGATCTTTACATACATCTTGCCCTAGGACGTCGTTCCTAGGGTTTTTATCTTTTATAAAGAAAGGTGGTGCGAGATGGACGAACAATATATGCGTTTCGCATTACAATTAGCGCAATCAGCTCGCGGACAAACGTCACCGAACCCGCTTGTTGGGGCTGTTGTTGTAAAACATGGTGAAATTGTCGGCTTTGGTGCACACTTAAAAGCAGGAGAGCCACATGCAGAAGTACACGCTTTGCGCATGGCGGGCGAGAAAGCGGAAGGAGCAACCGTTTATGTGACGCTTGAACCATGCAGCCATTACGGAAAAACGCCCCCTTGTGCTGATTTGTTAATTGAAAAAAAGGTGAAGCGCGTCGTTGTGGCGACGACGGACCCAAATCCGCTCGTGGCAGGAAAAGGCATTGAAAAATTAAAGCGAGCAGGAATTGACGTCACCGTCGGAGTGTTGAAAGAAGAGGCGGATGCGTTAAACGAAATGTTTTTTCATTATATTTCAACGAAAACGCCGTATGTGACGTTAAAGTATGCGATGAGCTTAGATGGGAAAATTGCAACAAAAACGGGCGAAAGCAAGTGGATTACGTCGGAAGATGCGCGGCGTGACGTGCATCGCGAGCGACGTATGCACGATGCGATCGTTGTTGGTGTCGGCACAATTTTAGCAGATGATCCAAGCTTAACCGTTCGTTTTGGGTATGAAGGAAAGCAACCAATCCGAATCGTTCTCGATACACATTTACGTACACCGCTTCACGCGAATGTTGTCACAGATCAAAAGGTGCCAACATGGATCGTCGTCGGCCAACATGTGACAGAGGAGCAAATGAAGCCATACGAACATGCCGGCGTACACATCATTCGTATGAATGAAAATAAAATTGATATTCCATCACTTTTACATGAACTTGGCAAACGGAACGTCATGTCCATATTTGTTGAAGGTGGAGCGCATGTGCACGGTAGTTTTCTACATTCTCATTCCGTTCAACAAGTGATTGCGTATATCGCACCGATGTTGATTGGGGGGAATGAAGCTCCTTCTGCCATTGGTGGAGAAGGGTTTGGACGAATGATGGATGCGCTTCGTTTACAAGTGAAACATGTCGAAAGGATCGGACCAGATATAAAAATCGTTGCTAAAGGATGATCGCGATGTTTACAGGAATTATTGAAGAAATCGGCACGATTCAACAAATGAAACAAACAGGGGAAGCGATCGTCTTCACGATCGGGGCACAAAAAGTGTTACAAGACGTGCAGCTCGGTGACAGCATTGCTGTCAATGGCGTTTGTTTAACTGTGACGTCATTTACAGATCGCTTGTTTACTGTCGATGTCATGCCTGAAACGGTGCGAGCAACATCGCTTCGAACGCTTACAGTAGGAGCGAAAGTCAATTTAGAGCGCGCAATGGCAGCAAACGGTCGTTTTGGTGGGCACTTCGTTTCGGGGCATGTCGACGGCATTGGACGCATCGTTCGTAAGCAGCCTGTCGCAAACGCTGTTTATTATGATATTGAGGTGCCAAGCCATTTACGTAAATATATGATTTTAAAAGGCTCTGTTGCTGTCGATGGCACAAGCTTAACGATTTTCGGTTTAACGGACCGAACGTTTACAATTTCGCTCATTCCCCATACGCGTGAAGCGACGATTTTAGGAGCAAAAAAAGTTGGCGATATTGTCAATATTGAATGTGACATCATTGGAAAATATGTTGAACAGTTCGTTGGTGGAAAGCGTGAAGGATTGACGATGCAATTTTTACAAGAGCACGGATATAAGGAGTGAGCGCCATGTTTCATACGATTGAAGAAGCGATTTACGATTTAATGCAAGGAAAAATTATTATCGTTTGCGATGATGAAGATCGTGAAAATGAAGGGGATTTTGTAGCGCTTGCGGAAAAAGCAACGCCGGAAGTCATTAACTTTATGATTACACACGGGCGCGGTCTTGTGTGCGTGCCCATCACGGAAGAGTTGGCTGATCGGCTCGATTTAGCGCCGATGGTTAATCATAATACAGATGCGCATGGTACAGCGTTTACCGTCAGCATTGACCATAAAGCGACAACAACAGGCATTAGCGCATTTGAACGCTCGTTGACTATTCAAGAAATGCTCAACCCTGAAGCGAAAGCAAGCGATTTTAAACGACCAGGTCATATTTTCCCGCTTGTTGCGAAAAAAGGTGGGGTATTGCGTCGCGCCGGACATACGGAAGCTGCGGTCGATTTAGCCCGTCTTTGCGGGGCAAAGCCAGCAGGCGTTATTTGCGAAATTATAAAAGATGACGGAACAATGGCGCGCGTGCCTGATTTAAAGAAAATCGCGGAACAATTCGATATGAAAATGATTACGATTAAAGATTTAATCGCTTATCGCAATCGAAAAGAAAAGCTCGTCAAACGCGAAGTGGAAATTACGTTGCCAACGGACTTTGGTGAATTTAAAGTGATCGGATATTCAAATACGTTAGATGGGAAAGAACATATTGCCATCGTGAAAGGGGAAATCATCCCAGATGAACCTGTGCTCGTACGTGTCCATTCTGAATGTTTAACAGGCGATGTATTCGGCTCTCATCGTTGTGATTGCGGTCCGCAACTTCATGCAGCGCTCGCACAAATTGAAGAAGAAGGTCGAGGGGTATTGTTATATATGCGTCAAGAAGGACGCGGCATCGGCTTGTTAAATAAATTGCGTGCCTATAAACTGCAAGAACAAGGATACGATACGGTGGAAGCGAACGAAAAATTAGGTTTTGCGCCAGACTTGCGCGACTATGGCATTGGGGCGCAAATTTTAAAAGATTTAGGTGTGACAAAAATGCGTTTGTTGACGAACAATCCGCGGAAAATTACCGGACTGAAAGGATACGGCTTAGAAGTGGTAGAGCGTGTGCCGCTACAAATGCCAGCCAAACGCCATAATGAGCGCTATTTGCGCACAAAATACGAAAAACTAGGACATATGTTGCATTTTTAAGGAGGAGAAAAAATGAACGTATACGAAGGAAATTTAGTCGGAACAGGATTAAAAATAGGCATTGTTGTTGCGCGATTTAACGAATTTATTACAAGCAAATTGCTTGGCGGTGCGCTTGATGGATTAAAACGGCACGGAGTAGAGGAGCAACATATTGATGTCGCGTGGGTGCCAGGTGCATTTGAAATTCCGCTTGTCGCAAAAAAAATGGCAGAGTCGAAAAAATACGATGCGGTCATTACCCTCGGTGCCGTGATTCGTGGAGCAACGAGCCATTACGATTACGTATGCAATGAAGTAGCGAAAGGAACATCGCACGCCGCTCTTTCTTCAGGTGTTCCGGTTATTTTTGGCGTGTTGACGACAGATACGATTGAGCAAGCGATTGAACGCGCTGGGACAAAAGCAGGAAATAAAGGATGGGAAGCAGCGCTCAGCGCCATTGAAATGGCGAATGTCATGCGCACATTTTCTTAAAAAATGTTTAAAAAAGCGACAAGACCGTTTATAATAGCAATAGCGAGTAAACAATAAGTCTTGTCGATAATGAGGGATTCATATGCTAGTTCGCTATCGAAAAAACTATGAGAAAATTGCGATGGGTCTTTTGTCGTTTATGCCAAATGAAAAAGACTTAAAGCAGTTGCAACAAACGATGAAAAACTATGAAACGAACGACGATTGGCAGCTGTTTTTATGGAAGGAAGAAGAAGATTTTATTGGCATTATCGGCGCCATTGTGCGTGAACATGCGGTTGAAGTGCAACATATTAGCGTCAATCCGTCCCATCGTCATCAAGGGATTGGAAAGCAAATGGTGAAAGCGTTAAAAGAATTGTATCCAAACAAGTCGTTATGTGCCAATGACATGACCGCTCCATTTTTGGATAAATGCGAACAATGACAGGGATCAACGTCCCTGTCTTTTTTGCTTTTGTCGCTCACGTTCAGCAACGACATCACTTCGATCACGCAACTTATGTTTATGAATCGTATATTCGTTTGTCATATCGCTTTTTTCTCCCCATACAAGCCCTTTTTGATCGCATTGTTGTTGACATATATGCAACAAGGAAGCATCAATGATCGGCAAGCAAGTGCTTTCATACGGTTGTCCATGATTGATTCGCTCTACATATGTATGAATAAGCGCAATGAGTTGTTCTACATGTATGCCTAGCGCTTCATATGCTTGCTTTTCTCTTTCGCATGCGTTTAATGCTTTTGTAAACATTCGTTTTGCTCCGATCATATTTCCTCGGCGATAATGATACATCCCGACAGCGAGCTGAATGAAGCCGACCCATACATGTTCGCCTGTTTGTTTCCAATGTTCTTCTAGCACTTCATGACATTCAAAATAATCGCGCGTGGCATGGAAGTGAAGTAAATATTCGATATATGCCTTCGGATACAAGTGAAAGCCCCCCTTTTTTCATATGCTTACGTGTATTATACTATTACTTATGAATAAAGGTGGGATCAATGTGCATTATCATGTGAAATTAGATCAATTTGAAGGGCCACTTGATTTATTGCTACATTTAATTCATCGCTATGAAATTGATATTTATGATATTCCTGTGGCACAAATTACGGAGCAATATATGGCTTACATTCACGCGATGAAACAATTGCAACTTGATGTCGCAAGCGAATATTTAGTAATGGCGGCAACGCTTATTGAAATGAAAAGTAAAATGTTGTTGCCTAAGCATGAAGAAACATTGGAGGACGATGAATTATTTATTGAAGAAGATCCGCGTGAGCAACTCATGCAGCAGTTAATCGAGTATAAAAAGTTTAAAGAAGCTGCCAAACAGTTGCGCGAGCGTGAAGAAGAACGAGCGCTTTTATTTACGAAGCCACCGAGCGATTTAACGGCTTATGCGTCAAACGGTGCACCGCTTGCGCTCGATGTTGATTTGTATGATATGCTTGGGGCGCTCGCGAAATTGTTAAGGCGGAAAAAACTACAAAAACCGCTTCATACGAAAGTAGCGCGTCAAGAAATTCCGATTGGACGACGGATGGAAGAAATTTTACACATATTAAAATATGGAGAGCGAATGAACTTTTACGATTTATTTCCGTATGACGATCGCGAGCAAATTGTCGTGACGTTTTTAGCTTTGCTTGAATTAATTAAGCGAGATGAAATTATTGTTGAGCAAGAAAATAATTTTGCTGATTTATATATTCGACGAAAAGGTGATCGATATGAATGAACTAGCGATAATGGAAGCGCTATTGTTTGCTGCCGGAGAAGAAGGATTAACATACAAGCAACTGGCTGATGTGCTTGATATTCAAGAAGAACGTGTATATGAACTTGTGCAGCAATTAAAGCATATGTATGACGTAGCGGAGCGTGGCATTATGGTCGTCGAGATGGCAGGAACGCTTCAACTTGTGACGAAAAAACAATGTGCTCCATATTTGCAAAAACTTGTTGAGTCACCAACGACGTCATCGTTGTCACAAGCTGCGCTTGAAACGTTAGCGATCATCGCCTATCGCCAACCGATTACCCGCGCAGAAATTGAACAAATTCGCGGTGTTAAAAGCGATAAACCGCTTCAAACATTATTAGGAAAAGCGTTAATTAAAGAAGTCGGTCGTGCAGAAGGAACAGGTCGTCCTATCTTATACGGGACAACAAAAGAGTTTTTAGACTACTTTGGTTTAAAAACGTTAGACGAGCTTCCCCCTCTTCCAGAATGGGACGAACAAGAAGAAGAGCGCGAAGCCGACTTATTTTTCGAACGCCTTAACGAACAACTGCAAGAAGCGGGCGAACAACGATGAGTTTTCGTTTTTTCTTTGGGCTTCTTTTTATTTTTGTTTTTGGAAGAATGGTTGAATACGATGTAGAGACGTATATTTTACATCCAATTTTGCAAAGTGCATTTTTTCAACAGTCTGAAATAACCCTCTCAAAGAGGGTTATTTGCAAAGTGTTGAAAAAGTGGGGAGTCAAGAAAAAGTTCACTTTCCTCGTGAATTTTTTCTTCTTTTCTTTTTTCCTTATTTGTGGTAACTTAAATCTATACCATGTGATTGAAGGGATCGTAACTTGGTCCACTTCTTGAGGTTTTGGATCATGGCGGTGATCCAAACCTGAATCTGTACGTATGGAACTCCGCGGTATCGTGCAAAACGAAGTCCGTGGAGTTCTTTACTTTCTGCAAAGCTTCGTTCAATGGTCGCAGGGCGAACAAGGCGAAAAATTTTCCCTTTTTCAGATAGTCGACGTTTTTTCATTTGTTGGTAAACCTCTTGATGAACGGAGACTCGAAAGACGCGATCGCCTTTTCCGTTCGCCGCAGGGCAATTCGCACAACTGCCTTTGACATCAGGTTTGTATTCATGATACCCCGATCGAGTAGATGTGGAATAGAGAAATTTTACTCCACAAGGGCAAACATAGACGTCTTCCTTCACTAAACGGAATTGACTGGAACGACATTTTGAATGTTCCTTTCGATGAAATCGGCGATAAGAAACATAGGCAAGGATCCCTTTGTCTTCGAGCTCTCGTCCAAGACGTGCATTATAATAGCCTGCGTCTAATACGATATTTTCCGGTGTATAACCGACCCGTTGTTTGACTCGCTCGATGCGTTCAATGAGCACACGATGTCCTGGCACATTTGCCGATGTGACGTAGGCATCCAGAATGAAATTGTGTAGTGTGTCGACAATCCGATGATCATGGTAAGCAAATAAACCTCTTGGATCATGTTTGACGGATAGCCCTGCATCGGGATCTGTGGTACTGCAAATCACTTCTTTCTCTACCTCTTTCGGTGGTTTTGGATCTAAAGTTTTTTTGCCGTGTTGTAAGCGCTTTTTATTTACGAGCTGTAACACGTACTCATCTTCCTTCTCCACCACTTTTCGAACCACTTTCACGCGTTTCCGTTTGTTCGCATTGGCTTTCAACTCGGTTTCATCTGAAGCCCATGTTTCTGGGGATAAGAAGCCTTCTTTTTTAATCTGTAAGAGTACATATTCAAATAATGCTTCCCATATTTTCGGATTGACGCGATGGCGCAAAAATTTCGAAACGCTGGAGTGACATGGAGCAGAATCGTCCATGGAAAGACCTAGAAACCATCGGTACGTGATATGTTGGTCAATTTGTTTACAAGTGAAACGAACAGAACGAAACCCTTCAACATATTGAATGATCAAAATTTTTACTAACATCAAAGGATCAAGGGATGGACGACCTTTGTCCTCTGAATAAAACGGTTTTAATAAGGAGTACACGTAATCCCAATCCATCACTTTATCGATTTGAACAAGTAAATGACGTTTGTCGTACATTTTTTCATATGCTTTTCTGTTCTTTTTCAATTCTGACTTGGAGAAAGGACGGTACATACTTCTACCTCTCCTTCTTCATAGTTTTCCTTTAACATATTAACAAAAGAAAAACGATTTTGTCCTTGACAAAATCGTTTTTCAACAGTCTGAAGGATGAGGCTTTCCTCATCCTTTTCACATTTTCCTTTCGTTTTTCGTACAATGCGATAACGAAGGGGGGAGTATCATGGGAGTGATTAACACAAAAAACTGGTTTGAACATGACAAATGGCGTGAAAAAATAAACGAAGACGTACAGCGCCATTTATTCGCACATGGCATGGCACGGCGTAATCAACAGGAGATCATGAAACAGCTCGCTGAAAAAAATGTATGGGCGTTTGTCGCTAAAAAGTTTATGGAGCTAAGAAAAGAGTGGGACGGCCCGGATGTGCCGATTTATATTTTCCCCGCAGATGCCACAAATCGTTCACTTCAACATGAATTTGGCGGAAAGTCAGGCGTCGCTTTTTTCGATCAACTGTTTTTATTTTTACTTCCTCATGTCTCGAACGAACATATTTACGCCCTCCTCATTCACGAATATAACCACGTTTGTCGTTTACATGCTGATCCGAAAAACGAACGCGATTATACGCTCCTTGATCGCATCGTGATGGAAGGATTAGCCGAACATGCGGTGAGGGAGCGGCTTGGAAGCAAATATGTCGCCAAATGGACGACATATTATACGAAAGAACAACTTGAGCAATTTACTAAAAAATGGATCGTGCCAAACTTGTCTCTTTGTCCAGACGATGCTCGTTATCGTGCGCTTTTATACGGCTCAATGTTGTATCCACGCATGCTTGGTTATGCAGTTGGATATGAAGTGGTGAGACGAGCGCTAGCGAAAAAGACGATGACGGAGTTACTCACTATGACATCTGAACAAATTTTTTTTATGTAACGCATCGTTATGTCACTTGTTCATACATATAGTAGTGGACAAGGGGGCTAACGTATGCGTTTCTTTTTTTATTTGCTTGGGTTCGGGATGTCGGTGATCGGTGGGACGACGATGATTGCGTATTTAAACATTATGGCATCGCGCTCAGATTGGAAAGAATATTTGTTATTTATTAGCACAAAAGTGGAGTGTTATTTTTTACCGATTGGCTTATTCATGACGTGGCTAAGCATTTTTTTCCCATTTCGTGATGATGGTTAAATTTAGGGTGAAATGGAATAAAATGAACGACCTCTGACCATACTGTGAACAAATCGTTCGAAGTGAGGGGTTATGCATGTTGTATCTTCATGATGTTTGGGTAAATTGGTTTGAAGGAGAAGAAAACGGCTATAACGTTTGCCACTTTTATGAGTGGAGAAAAGATGATGCGATTGAACTGTTAGATCAAGTGCCAGTGTTGAAAGTGAGTGCACCATTGTTTCACTACTTAGAAAACAGCTTGGCCGAAATTCCGAAAGCGTTGCTTGAAGACGTATATCAAAAAGCGTACGTGCGCAAAAATCATGAGCGCATCCAGCTTGATTATTGTTTTATCGCCACAGACGGTTACGGCATTATCGCCATTGATACGATTGGCTATCATATTCCGATTCGAAAAAGCCGCCTCATTCCACGCCAAGAACAACTCGTTTATGAGATGATGAAAGAACAAGAAGTGCGCACATATCCGTTTCAACAAAGTGAAAAAGAATATCACATTTTATCGCCTCATCCTGCGCTCATGAGCGGATTAACGCGCAAAGAGCGGCAATTGAAGCAACTGTTATTTATGGCGCTTGATCAACTATACGGAACGAAGAATGTTGCCGAAGTGCGTTATTGGTATACGGAATGGGCGCCAGAAAAGTATGCATACATTCAACAAATGTCGTTTGAAGAAGCGTGGAACGGCTTGTACGAAGAAGCGAAACATGGATGGTCGGAGCGGCACGTTCATTTGTGCGAACGGCTTGTAAAAGGACAACCGTTTTTTGAAAAACTATGGGAAATGGAACAAGAACCGAAAGTGAATTAAAAAACTCAGCCCTTATGGAGCTGAGTTTTTTATCGTCTTTTTCTTCCTAACCCGATGGCATTTTCCATTTTCTTTAACATTTTGTTTGCGACGCGGTTTGCTTTTTCTGCTCCTTCGTCTAAAATGTCATCTAGTTTTGAGCTTTCCATAAGTTCATAATATTTTTGTTGGATTGGTGTCAATGCGTCAATAATAACTTGAGCGACATCGGATTTAAACTCCCCGTACCCTTTTCCAGCATATCGTTCTTCTAATCGCTCGATCGGTTCGTTCGCTAAAATGGAGTAAATCGTTAATAAGTTCGATACGCCCGGCTTCTTTTCTTTATCGTAACGAATGATGCCTTCTGAGTCTGTGACGGCGCTTTTTACTTTTTTCTCGATCGTTTTCGCATCGTCAAGTAGTGTAATGTAAGATTTTTGGTTTGGATCGGACTTGCTCATTTTTTTCGTCGGATCAGTAAGCGACATAATGCGGGCTCCGATTTTCGGAATGCGCGCCTCCGGGATCGTGAAAATGTCCCCATATCGTTTATTAAATCGCTCCGCTAAATCGCGTGTGAGCTCAATATGTTGTTTTTGGTCTTCACCGACAGGAACGATATCTGTCGAGTAAAGTAAAATGTCGGCTGCCATAAGCGGCGGATACGTTAACAATCCAGCGCTGACCGCTTCTTTTCCAGCTGATTTATCTTTAAATTGCGTCATCCGCTCTAATTCGCCAATGTAGGCGATGCATTGTAAAATCCAACCCGCTTGCGCATGCGCAGGTACTTCTGATTGAATAAACAACGTTGATTTGTTCGGATCGATGCCAACGGCTAAATAAAAGGCCGCTAAACTGCGAATGTTTTTCCGAAGCGCGAGCCGATCTTGCGGAACGGTAATCGCATGTTGATCGACGATACAAAAGTAGCAGTTGTAATCGTCTTGCAATTCAACAAATTGCTTCATCGCCCCGATATAGTTGCCAAGCGTAATGACACCGCTCGGTTGAATACCTGAAAAAATCGTCTTCATCGAATCACTCCTTTTCGTTTTTTAACAATAAAAAAAGTCCTATCATCTTTAGGGACGATAGAACCGTGGTGCCACCCTAGTTATTGTCGTTGCGACAATCACTTTGCCCATGCGCATGCATGGCACCTTTGTAACGTAAGGCAAACGTCCAAGCCTACTTTTTGTTCAGCTTGAATGCTCGAAAGCCCATTCCATACAACTAGCGGCTTGTTCGCACCATCCACAAGCTCTCTGAACGCCTCGTCATATGTACTATTCTTTGTCATCGCATCGGTTTTTGAAAACATTATATGAGTTTCCACTTCGATTGTCAATTCATGTATGAAAAAATGAGCGTTGCGCCTGTGACGACCAGCCCAGCAAAAAAAAGCGTCGCTCCCCATTGTCTTTTTGACGCGTCGTCGCGTTGTTCATCAGCCATGTATCGTTCAACAGGAGAACGAAACAATCGTTTAAAACTAGAGATAGTGACATCGAAAAATCCTTTTTCATATATGAACCGAAATCCGCCAATAATAACGAGTGGTTGGGCGATGTAAAAAGAAACATTAATAAATGTTAACCACTTCGTTTCAGAAAAAAGTGCAACCGTTAGCGCGATCAAAAATACGAAAAAGCTTGTCATGACTGCCTTTTTCACGATCTATCCACCTTTCACGCTTAATCGCTGTGAAGTATTATACTAAAAAAAGTGTAAATTTTCTATTTACAAATGTCCAGAAAACAAATAAAATAGTCATCAAGCTGATTTTATCAAATTTGTGAACAAACCTCGCATTTATTTAAAATGTTAGAAAATTTAAAAAAGGTTTCAAAAAAATCTTTTCAAATATATTAATTCGTTATATAATGTCCTTGTGTTTCAAATCTTCTGATAAATCAGAAGATGGAAATAAATACAATAAAAAGATGAGGGGGAAACTCGCATGAAGAAAAAGCTATCTGCCTTTTTCGCTCTTCTTCTTGTTGCTTCCATGGTGCTAGCAGCATGTGGCGGCAACAAAGCGGAAGAACCGAAACCTTCAGATGAAGGGAAACAGGAAACACCAGCAAAAGAGCAAGTATTAAACTTGCTTGAAACATCAGAAATTCCTTCTTTAGACTCTACGTTAGCAACTGACAGCGTGTCATTCCGCGTCATGAACAACGTATTTGAAGGTCTATATCGTTTAGACGAAAACAACGAGCCTACACCAGGAATGGCTGAAAGCTATGAAGTAAGCGAAGATGGAAAAGTATACACATTCAAACTTCGCGATGCGAAATGGTCAAATGGTGAGCCTGTAACGGCAAACGATTTCGTATATGCATGGAGAAAAGCGCTTGATCCAAACACAGGTGCTGAGTATGCATACATTATGTACGACATTAAAAACGCTGAAGAAGTAAACACAGGAAAAGTGCCTGTTGACCAATTAGGCGTCAAAGCAATTGACGAAAAAACGTTACAAGTTGAATTGAAAAACCCAATTCCTTATTTCTTAAGCTTATTAGCGTTCCCTACATTCTATCCACAAAACGAGAAATACGTAAAAGAGCAAGGGGACAAATACGGTCTTGAAGCAAATACAACAATTTACAACGGTCCGTTCGTATTAAGCGAGTGGAAACATGAGCAAAGCTTCCAATTAAAGAAAAACGAGCAATATTGGGATGCGCAAACTGTAAAACTTGAAACAATTAACTTCAACATCGTGAAAGACGTTGCGACTGGTGTAAACTTATACGAAACAAACAAAGCTGACCGCGTCGGTTTAAGCGCAGAGTTTGTTGATAAGTACAGCAGCGACAAAAACTTCAAAACAAAATCAGAGCCTGTATTGTTCTTCATTCGCATGAACCAAAAGAATGAAGTGTTGAAAAACGTCAACGCTCGTAAAGCGATTGCGATGGGCTTCGACAAAGAAGCAATGGTTGCAACAATTTTAAATAACGGTTCAAAGGCAGCGAACTATTTCGTTCCAGAAGGATTCGTTACTGGTCCGAACGGAAAAGACTTCCGTGAAGAAAACGGCGATTTAGTGAAATTTAACGCAGAAGAAGCGAAAAAATATTGGGAACAAGCGAAAAAAGAGCTTGGCAAAGACAAAGTTACGCTTGAGTTGTTAAACTACGACTCTGAAAGCGCGAAGAAAATCGGTGAGTTCTTAAAAGAGCAACTTGAAACAAACTTACCTGGTTTAACAGTTAACATTAAGCAACAACCATTTAAGCAAAAACTTGATCTTGAAAGCAAAATGCAATATGAATTATCATTTGCTGGTTGGGGTCCAGACTATCAAGACCCAATGACATTCATCGACATGTTTGTCACAAACGGTGCGCACAACCAAACAGGTTGGTCAAATGCTGAGTATGACAAGCTTGTACAAGATGCGAAAACAACGCTTCTTTCTGACTTGCAAGCTCGTTGGGATGCGATGGTCAAAGCTGAGAAAATCTTGTTAGATGAAGCAGTCATCGCTCCAATGTATCAACGTGGTGCGGCATACCTAGAGCGTGAATACGTGAAAGGTATCGTTGATCATCCATTCGGTCCAGACAACAGCTACAAGTGGGCATATATCGAGTAATCGAAAAGAAAGGAGAGTATATGTGCGACAAGCATATACTCTCCTTTTGCCTGCTAATCCGGGAAATTTCAAAAAGTTTTTAATTTTGTAAGGAGGTGTGCAATATGGCACGATACACGTTACAACGTTTTATTTACATGTTAATTACGTTGTTCATTATCGCAACGGCAACGTTCTTTTTAATGAAGCTTCTCCCAGGTTCCCCTCTCCAAAATCAAGAGAAGTTATCGCCAGAACAACAACAAATTATTTTAGAGAAATATGGATTAAACGATCCGGTGCCAGTGCAATACGTTCGTTATTTAGGTAACTTAGTTAAAGGAGATTTAGGCGTTTCTTTCCAATATGACAATCGCCCAGTGACACAATTAATTGGTGATCGTATTGGTCCATCTGCACAACTTGGTTTTCAAGCGCTTGTGTTTGGAACAATTGTCGGTATTTTACTCGGTGTCATTGCAGCAGTTCGTCATAATACGGCTCTTGACTATGGTGCAACAGTACTAGCTGTATTAGGTATTTCTATTCCATCATTCGTATTTGGTGGTTTACTGCAATACTATGTTGGTGTAAAACTACAGTGGCTACCTGTTGCGTTTTGGGATGGTTTTGAGTACACGATTATGCCAACGTTAGCATTATCGGTGTTTGTTATTGCAAGCATCGCTCGTTTTATGCGTACGGAAATGTTAGAAGTGCTCGGTTCCGACTACATTTTAACCGCGCGTGCGAAAGGGATTAGCGGCTTTGGGGTTATTTTTAAACACGGATTACGAAACGCAATGATTCCAATTATTACAATTCTTGGTCCGATGGCTGTTAACTTAATGACAGGAACGCTTGTTATCGAACAAATTTTTGCTGTTCCTGGATTAGGGGAGCAGTTCGTTCGTTCCATTAATTTAAACGATTACCCTGTGATTATGGGGACGACCATTTTCTATAGTGCGTTATTTATTCTCGTTATTTTTATTGTGGACTTGCTTTACGGTTTAATTGATCCGCGAATTCGTTTAGCGGGAGGGAAAAAATAATGACAGAAAAACAATTATCTCCTGAGTTATTTGAATTAGCACCAGAACGTCAAGGTGATATGGAAAAAATTAATCGCCCAAGCTTAACTTTTTTACAAGATGCTTGGATTCGATTAAGAAAAAATAAAGGTGCTGTTTTCGGATTAGTGATGATTATCGCTATTACACTTATGGCGATTTTTGCACCGATATTTAGTGATCATACGTATAAAGAACAAAATTTAAAACATGCGAAATTACCACCGCGCATTCCGGTGTTAGAAAATATAGATTGGCTTCCGTTTAACGGAAAAGATATGAACGGCATTGATGTGTACGAGAAACGTGGGGTAAAAGAATATTATTGGTTTGGAACGGACGATCTCGGCCGTGATTTATGGACGCGCACATGGTACGGAGCACGCATTTCGCTGTACATCGGTGTATTAGCAGCAGCGATTGATTTGTTAATTGGAATTATTTACGGTGGCGTTTCAGGATTTTACGGCGGTCGCGTCGATAATGTCATGCAGCGCATTATTGAAGTGTTAGTTGGTATTCCGAACTTAATCGTTGTTATCTTATTTATTCTCGTGTTCGAACCGGGAATTATTTCGATTACAATGGCGATGGTTATTACTGGATGGGTGACGATGGCACGGATCGTGCGCGGACAAATTTTAAAATTAAAAAATATGGAATACGTGTTAGCCGCTCGCACGCTCGGTGCATCTGATTCGCGCATTATCGCTAAACATTTATTACCGAACGTTGTTGGACCGATTATTATTACGACGATGTTTACGATTCCGAGTGCGATCTTTACTGAGGCGTTTTTAAGCTTTATCGGACTTGGTATTCGTCCACCGGAAGCGTCTCTCGGTTCGCTCGTTAATGACGGTTACAAATCGATCCAAACGTTCCCGCATTTAATGATGATTCCAGCGTTTGTGATCAGCTTGCTCATTTTAAGCTTTAACTTATTAGCAGACGGATTACGCGATGCGCTCGATCCGAAAATGCGTAAGTAACGGATGAAAGGGGTGGAATGATGGAAAAAGTACTAGAAGTAAAAGATTTGCACATTTCTTTTGACGTATACGGCGGTGAAGTACAAGCTGTACGTGGTGTATCATTTGATTTATATAAAGGCGAGACGCTTGCGATTGTTGGGGAGTCTGGTTCAGGAAAATCGGTGACTTCAAAAGCGCTTATGCGTTTACTACCGGTTCCTCCTGCGCGAATTAAACAAGGACAAATTTTGTTAGAAGGTCGCGATTTAACGAAGCTGTCAGAAAAAGAAATGCAGCGTGTACGCGGGGCGGAAATTTCGATGATTTTCCAAGACCCGATGACAGCATTAAATCCGACGATGACAATCGGAAAACAAATTACAGAAGTATTATTAAAGCATCAACAAATGACAAAAGAAGAGGCGAAAGCGCGCGCCATCGAGTTGCTTGACCTCGTTGGGATTAAAGAACCAGCGCTTCGTTTTAAACAATATCCACATCAATTGTCAGGCGGGATGCGTCAACGCGTCGTTATTGCGATCGCGCTTGCATGCAATCCGAAAGTGTTAATTGCCGATGAGCCGACAACAGCGTTAGACGTAACGATTCAGGCGCAAATTTTAGAACTTATTAAAGACATTCAGAAAAAGACAGGAACGTCGATTATTTTCATTACGCACGATTTAGGTGTTGTGGCAAACGTAGCTGATCGCGTCGCGGTCATGTATGCCGGAAAAATTGTTGAAAAAGGAACGGTTGATGAAATTTTTTACAATCCAAAACATCCGTATACATGGGGGCTGCTTGCATCGATGCCAAGTTTAGAGCACGGAGACGAAGAGTTATATTCGATTCCTGGAACGCCTCCAGATTTATTAAATCCGCCAAAAGGTGATGCGTTTGCACCACGTAATGCGTACGCGTTAAAAATCGACTATGAAATGGAACCGCCAATGTTTCAAGTATCTGATACGCACTATGCGGCAACGTGGTTGCTTCATCCGAATGCACCGAAAGTCGAACCTCCGAAAGTCGTTCGTGAACGGATGAAAAAATTCGTTACACTAACGAACAACAAAGGAGGGAATAAGCAATGAGCGAAAAACAAAAACTCGTTGAAGTGAAAAACTTAAAACAATATTTTAAAGTCGGGAAAGGTCGAGTTGTTAAGGCGGTTGACGATGTGACGTTCGACATTTATAAAGGCGAAACGCTCGGTCTTGTTGGGGAGTCAGGATGCGGAAAGTCAACGACAGGCCGTACGATTATCGGTTTATATGAAGCAACAGATGGTGAAGTGTTGTTTAACGGATTGAGCGTCCATCGAAAAAAATCGGCGAAAGAAGCGAAAGAATTAAAACGGAAAATGCAAATGATTTTCCAAGATCCGTATGCGTCATTAAATCCACGTATGACGGTTGCGGATATTATTGCGGAAGGCATCGATATTCACGGCTTAGCGTCGTCGCGAGAAGAGCGCATGAATCGCGTATATGAGCTTCTTGAAACAGTCGGGTTAAATCGTGAACATGCGAATCGCTATCCGCATGAGTTTTCGGGTGGGCAGCGTCAGCGGATCGGTATTGCGCGCGCATTGGCGGTTGAGCCGGAGTTTATTATTGCGGACGAGCCAATTTCGGCACTTGACGTATCGATTCAAGCGCAAGTCGTCAACTTAATGAAAAAGTTGCAGCGTGAAAAAGGATTGACGTACTTATTTATCGCGCACGACTTATCGATGGTCAAATACATTAGCGATCGCATTGGTGTCATGTATTTCGGAAAAATGGTTGAGCTTGCCGATGCGGAAGAATTGTATCGCAACCCAATTCATCCATACACGAAATCGCTTCTTTCTGCGATTCCGCATCCAGATCCAGAAACAGAGCGGACGCGTAAGCGCATCATTTACGATCCGTCACAACATAACTATAAAGAAGGCGAAGACGTGCGCATGCGCGAAATTACGCCAGGTCATTTCGTTTACTGCTCCGAAGCAGAGTACGAAAAATATAAAGCGATGTACAGCTAATCTCTCGTTCGAGAGATTAGCTTTTTTTCACTTCACTGCTTTTTTCGTTTTCTGCACTAAAGTATTATACAATATTTTGATTCATTTGACTATTTTGTTTGTAAAAAAAACTCCGAGATTTATCTCGAAGCTTTTTTTCCGCCAACTGTTTTCCAGCCCGTTTGCATCTGTTCGCTCATCGATGTATGTAATCGTTTTTTTCGCCCGCCAAATATGTTTTCACCAATGCCGTTTAAAATGACGCCCATAAGCGCCGTAATGCCGATTACTAAAATGGCGACGATCGTAAAGTCGATAAAAAATTGCGCCATACGTTTTCCCCCTTTGTTTGCCATGTCTATTTTTATTGTAGAGAAAATTTAAAATGTAAGCAATAAAAAATGAAACCATTTTGATCGGACAACCGTATAATATGTTGGGTAAAATTGAAAAAAGGTGTATCTTTCTAAACTTTTTTGTTGTATAATGTACGTTGTAAAGTTTTTTAAAGTCATTTTAAAATAAGATGTGTTTTAATACAGAAAGCGAATAAAGCAACCCATAAGGGAGTGATTCATATATGGTGATCGTATATTCATCGCCAAGTTGTACGTCTTGCCGAAAAGCAAAAGCGTGGTTAGAAGAGCATAACATTCCGTATAAAGAGCGCAACATTTTTGCAGAGCCGTTAACGATTGAAGAAATTAAAAGCATTTTGCGCATGACAGAAAACGGAACGGACGAAATTATTTCAACGAGATCGAAGATTTTTCAAAAGTTAAATATTCAACTCGATTCGTTGCCGTTGCAAGATTTATATGAAATTATTCGTCAACATCCAGGCTTGTTGCGCCGTCCGATCATTATGGACGAAAAGCGCCTACAAGTTGGCTACAATGAAGACGAAATTCGTCGCTTTTTACCGAGAAAAGTGCGTACGTATCAATTGCGTCAAGCACAGCAACTCGTCAACAACAAAGGCTTAGCATAAACGCTAAGCCTTTTATAGTAATGGCGAAAGGAGGCGAGCTGTCGATTCAGTCATGCGCATCCAAAGCGGTCGGCGTTTGAATTGATTGATATCAATTTTTGATGAATGCTCGAAGTCGTTTATAAAATCATCGACTAACGTTTGTACGCTTGGCGTTTGATATAAAAACGCATTTACCTCAAAATTTAAATGAAAGCTGCGCATATCCATGTTCGCTGTACCGATGGAAGCGAGTTCCCCATCTACAACGATAATTTTGCTGTGCATAAATCCTTTTTCGTATTCGTAAATGGTCGCTCCTGCTTCGAGTAGTTCGGGAAAATAAGAGCGTGACGCGTAAAATACAATTTTTTTATCCGGTCGCTTTGGGACAAGAAGCCGCACGTCAATTCCGCTTAATGCCGCCACTTTTAATGCCGTTAAAATGTCTTCATCTGGAATAAAATACGGCGAGGCGATCCAAATCGAGCGCTGTGCCGATGTAATCATCGCGAAAAATAAATGTTTAATGACTTCCCATTTCGTATCCGGTCCGCCAGCGACAAGCTGAACGCCTCCAAGTGCTTCATCCTCAACTGTCGGTGCACTTAAGTAGTTCATCGTTAATAGCTGTTGACCGGTCATGTAATACCAATCTTGTAAAAAAATAAGTTGTAGCGTACGTACTGCTTCGCCGTACACGAATAAATGCGTATCGCGCCAAAAGCCGAAATATTCGTTTTTCCCTAAATATTCGTCCCCGATATTTAACCCGCCAACAAAACCGACTTTTCCATCAATGACGATAATTTTACGATGGTTGCGGAAGTTAATTTTATTGTTTAAAAACGGCAAGCGCACAGGGGAGAAAGGGATGATATCGACGCCAGCTTCACGCATCTCCTGTATGTACGTTTTCGATAGCTGCCAACTGCCGACCGCATCGTATAAAAAGCGAACGTGCACTCCTTTTTTTGCTTTGTCCATTAATATTTGCTTCAGCCGTTGGCCGATGTCGTCGTCACGTACGATATAATATTCAAGATGAATGTGATGCTCGGCTTTTTCTAACTCTTTAAAAATGGTTGTAAACGTTTCTTCTCCGTTCGTCAACACACGTGTTTTTGTCGCAGTTGAAATCGATTCTTTCGTCATGTGTCTCGCTAGTTGTAGCAACGGCTGTTGATGCGGTTTCATATATAATGTTTGCGCGTCATGCGTCTCGTTGCGCTCTAGTTTGCGAAACGTTTGTTCATCAAGCAACGCCTTTTTTCGAAATAGTCGTTTTTTGCGATAGTTTTGGCCGAGTAAAAAATAAAGAATAAAACCAACGAGCGGAAAGCTGCTAAATAAAACGAGCCATGTGAGCGTTTTCGTTGGATGGCGATTTTCTAAAAAGATGACAAACGAAATAAAAATCACTGACAAGGTGACAAATAAGCTGAACGTTCCGAGCAGCCAGCCTTCCCAATAATCTTTTGTCACTACTAAAAAGCCGACGAAAGCAAGTATAAATAGCACAACTTTTAAAGCGTTTCTCATTTGTTGTTCACCTGACCTCGCGAGAAAAAAGCCGATTTCAATCAATTGAAATCGGCGTTATGAGTTTGGAAAGTGTTTGGCGATCATCGTTAATGCTTGTTCTGCGATGACGATTTTTCCGTATTCTTCGAGACGATGAATCGTCATTTGCGAATCTTGCCCGTATTCAAGCAATATGCTTAACATATTGTCAATGTCGCGATCGGCATCTTCTTCTGTAAATTCGACGTACAAGTAGTAGTGATTTTCAAATGCGAATAGTTTGTTGTGTAATGTTGAAAAATCGCGACGGTGCGCAAGAGCAATGACGTCTTCAATCGTTTTGAAGCGGATGACGAATTGGAGCGGATTATCAGGTTCTGATGATGATGCTTTTATAATGTTAAAATGCTGGTCTAATATATGTTCGATTTTTTCATCAACCGGTAAGTCTTTGAATCGTTCATCGACAATTGGCAATTCGAGTCTGCTGCCGTCTTTTGAAATTTGCGCTTTTGTGACGAACACTTCTAACCCTTTTTCAAGAGCGTGCACTTGAATCCAAAGCGGTCCTTCTAAATAAATTTCTGCTTCTTGATGGATTTCATCCATCATTTCCCAAAATAATTCTTCGCTCCGTTCGCGATTGTACCAAATTTCTTCACGATCGAAGCCGCGTTCTTCAATATCTCCGTAAGATATATATAGTTTCAACGTATATTCATTGATGCGTTCGATTTCCATGTTCCTCAGCTCCCTTCTACGATTATCCAGTCAGGAAGGGAATGTATCCCCGAGCGTTCGCCCATCCTCCTACATCTTGTACTTCTATTGTATGACAAAATGTGAAAGAAGGGAAATAAAAAACGCCTAATTCAATAAATTTAGTTGTTCCCCTATTTTTTGTATTTGTTGCAGGAAAAAAGACGATGTTGATGAAAAAAAATGTGTGGAGAAAGGAGAGGTTATATGTTTGTCGCATTATTGAAAAATGGAGAAACATGTTCGTTGTTAGACGATTGGACGATCGAGCAGCTACATGTATTGCGAGCGACGCAGGCGTTTTTTTGTCCTGTTTGTTTAAAACGAGTTCAGTTGAAAATAGGGACAAAACGTATGCCGCATTTTGCGCACGAAACGAAATGTACGATTGAAACAGAGCGGGAGACATTTGCTCATTTACAAGGGAAACAACAATTGTATGAATGGTTGACAAATGAAAAAATCGAAGTAGAAGTCGAGAAGTATTTGCGGCACATTCAGCAACGTCCAGATGTATTTGTTCGACATATGCAACACATGTACGCGATCGAATATCAATGTTCCGTCATTCCATTCTCTTTATTCGCGAAACGAACGAATGCATACAAGAACGCACATATTGTTCCGATTTGGTTACTTCATACATCTCATGTCAAACGCCGCAGTTTGTTTTTTCAACTTTCCTCATTTTCATGGCTATTTTTCAACGATCAAGAAGTCATCCCGTTTTATTGTGCTGAGCGCCGAGAAGTATCGTTTCTTCATCATCTTATTCCGCTCTCTTCCACGCTCGCATACGGAGAATGGGCGACGTTTCCGCTTCATGCGATATCGTTTTCTTCTTTTTTTCAGACGCCACAACGACAACATGATGTTTTGTTCCATGCATGGCAAATGAAAAAGAAGCAATGGCGGCTATCTCCCCTATACTATCGCACAAATCGAACGTTTTGCCGCATCGTATATCATGCGCATATGACCCCATCGCTATTTCCTCATGAGGCAGGCATTCCGCTTCGCCATGCGTATTGGTTTGAGACGCCCCCATTTATTTGGCAAACGTATATGTTGCTTGAGATGATGCGTATTCCGCTTCATGTGACGTTTTCGTTTCATCAATTATATGAGCGAATGCGATATTTCATTCGTCAAAATCTTATTCATATTCGCCGCTTGCCGCTTGTGACAAAAAGTCATTATTCATATGCCCTTATGGATTATTTACATGCGCTCGTGTCGCTTCAATTTTTGAAAAAAGTAGGAAAACGTACGTTTCAGCGCATTCGGTCATGGTCGCTTCCGCGCAACGTTGAAGAAGCGATTCGTGGAGATGAGCAACTATTGCGACGAATTGTAAGCAAAAAAGAGGATTTTTTCACAAAACGAGAATAATATATAAGTAAACATTTTGATGTAAGAGGTGATTGATATGGCAAAAACGTTGCCGACACGCAAAGACGTTCCGGTAGAGTATACGTGGCGTCTTGAAGATATTTTTGCGACGGATGAACAATGGGAGAAAGAATTTGAAGAAATTATGTCGCTTCTTCCGAAATTTTCGGAATATAAAGGTAGGCTTGGAGAAAGTGCTCAAACGTTATACGAAGCGTTACAATATCGCGACCATGTGTTCATGCGACTAGGAAAATTGTATGCGTACGCACATATGCGCCATGACGAAGATACGGCTAATTCGCTTTATCAAGGATTGGAAACGAGAGCGGAAGGGTTGTATGCGGAAGCAGGTCAAGCGACGGCGTTTATCGTGCCAGAAATTTTAGCGATGGATGAAGATGTGTTGCGCACGTTTTTACAACAATACGAGCCGCTTCGTTTGTATGCGCATGAATTAGATGAAATGAACCGCCAACGTCCGCACGTGTTATCGGAAAAAGAAGAAGCGTTGCTTGCACAGGCGGCGGAAGTGATGAACGCATCAAGCAATACGTTCGGGGCGTTAAATAATGCTGATTTGCGTTTTCCGACGATTACAGATGAAAACGGAGAAGAAGTGGAAGTGACGCACGGTCGTTACATTCGTTTTCTCGAAAGCGAAGATCGCCGCGTGCGCCACGATGCGTTTAAAGCGGTATACGATACATATCGCAAATATGAAAATACGTTTGCGAGCACGTTAAGCGGAGCGGTGAAGCGCAATAACTTTTTTGCGCGCGTTCGCAACTATCGCTCAGCGCGCGAGGCGGCATTAAGTAAAAACCAAATTCCTGAAACGGTGTACGATAACTTAATTGAAACGATTCATCGCTATTTGCCACTTTTGCATCGTTACGTTCAATTGCGCAAGCGCGTGCTCGGATTAGATGAGTTGCATATGTACGATTTATATACGCCGCTTGTCAAACAAGTCGATATGAAAGTGACGTATGAAGAAGCAAAAGACATATTGTTAAAAGGATTGACGCCACTAGGTGACGAATATATTTCGATCGTAAAAGAAGGGTTTGATAACCGTTGGGTTGACGTGCAAGAAACGCGCGGCAAACGAAGTGGAGCATACTCGTCTGGTTCATATGGAACGAATCCGTACATTTTAATGAACTGGCAAGATAATGTGAACAACTTATTTACGCTTGCCCATGAGTTTGGCCATTCGGTGCATAGTTACTATACGCGCAAATATCAGCCGTATCCGTACGGAAACTATTCGATTTTCGTTGCGGAAGTCGCATCGACGTGCAACGAAGCGTTGTTGAACGATTATTTATTAAAAACGATCGATGACGAGAAGAAAAAGTTATATTTATTAAATCATTATTTAGAAACGTTCCGAGGGACGGTATTCCGTCAAACGATGTTTGCGGAGTTTGAACATATGATTCATCAAATGGCACAAAACGGGGAAGCGTTGACCGCCAAAGTATTGACGGAAAAATATTATGAGCTAAACAAAACGTATTTCGGGGATGGCGTCGTCATCGATGAAGAAATCGGCTTAGAATGGGCGCGCATTCCGCATTTTTACTACAACTATTATGTGTATCAATATGCGACAGGCTTTAGCGCTGCGACTGCATTAAGCAAACAAATTTTAGAAGAGGGTGCACCTGCGGTTGAACGTTATATTGAATTTTTAAAAGCAGGAAGCTCCGATTATCCAATTGAAGTGTTGAAAAAAGCAGGTGTCGATATGACGTCTCCAGAGCCAATTGAACAAGCGTGTCAAGTGTTCGAACAAAAATTACAACAGCTTGAGCAACTATTATAAAAGGCGACTGCGTGTCGCCTTTTTTTAATGAAATCCGCGAAAACGGTGGCGGTTGTTGAGGTAAGTAAAAAACGAGAAAAAAGAAAGAAATAAAAACGGAATGGATATGATGAGCGGAAAGAGCCGCATCAGTGCGAAAAAGTGAATAATGAGCGCAACGACGATCCAAACGATATGAACAATGAGCATCGAATCCCCCCTTTTTATTCATAGTAAGCGAGGGAGAAAATAATTATGACAAATGTGTGAACAAGCAAACAAAACACTTGTCAAGACATAGAGGAGTTTGTTAATATATAAACGTGAAGTGAATCACAATCAAACAAACTTATACCCCTTTGTTTGACCGTGAAAAATTTCTCCCATCCCCTTTGTTGTCTTTATGACAAAGAAAAAGGACTCGGCATCCCCCGAGTCCTTTTTCTTTATCCGATCCAGCGCCAAAATGAGCCGATTTTCTCCACTTTTTGCTTTAAACGCAACTTTTTTAATTCGCATTCCGCTTTGCTGTGTGGGATGTTGTATACCATCGCAATATCATCGGTCGTAACGAATAGCGCATGATGTAAAAACTGTTCAATTGGTGGAAGTGAAGATGGTTGAGGATGAAATCCGAGCATTTCATGGATTAAATCGACATATACGTCGTACGGATAACAGCCTGAAATTTTAATGCCTTCATCTTCAATGTTTTCGTTAAAAAAGACGAGCGTTGGAACTTCGCGAACGTCCATTTCTGCACTAATTTTTAAATCGCATTGTAGCGCTTTAACGGCACTTGGAGAAGATAAATCGTTTATAAACTCTTGCACATCTAAACCAGCATCGATGGCGCATTGAATGAGTGTGTTTGTTTCTGTAATCGTTTTGCCTTGAATAAATACAATTTCTTGTAGTTGACGCAAAAAGCGAATGCTCGCTTGACGCCCTTGCAATTCGGCTGCTTTCACAGCGAGCGAAGCAACGTATGGGATCGGCAACGGCGTTTGAAGAAGCACGCGGTCTTCACAGGCGATGCCGACGCGCGACGCATGCCGATCGATTCGTTTATAGCTGACGCCATTCAGCCGATCGAGTTGACCGGTTAAGACGTGACGCAAAGCAAAATATTGTCCGTATTCGATCCATAACTTTTTTAAAACAGGTTCAAGCGCCCAACAGTCCGGGCAAAGAGGATCGACAAATAAGTAAATTTCTAATTGCTTTGCCGTTCCTTCTTGCTTACCATTCACCTTCATGCTCCTTTCGCTCGTCATCTGGTGTATTAATCATATGTTGGGCAGTCAACATGAGCCGTTGATACAATTCATCTCGAACAGGTCCTTTTAGTCCGATCTCATCCATCGCTTCATGCATACACGCAAGCCATGCTTTTGCGCGCATTGGTGTAATTGGAAACGGCAAATGACGGGCGCGCAACATCGGGTGTCCGTGTTCTGCTGTATAAAGCGGTGGGCCGCCTAAATATTGCGTTAAAAATTGTTTTTGTTTTCGCGCGGTTTCCGTTAAATCGTTCGGGAAAATAGGCGCCAAGTCAGGATGTTTTGCGACTCGTTCATAAAAAGCATCAACGAGTTTTGAGACAACTTGTTCGCCTCCAATCGCTTCATAAGGGGATTGAAACATATGAAAAACTCCTTTGCCGAAAATATATACATATTGTAACAACGACTTTGTTTCATCTCAAACGATGTGACTTGCGGCATAGTACGTTTGCATTACTTTTTTCACGTAGTTCATCGTTTCACGAAATGGTGGAATGCCTCCATGTTTATCGACATTGCCCGGCCCGGCGTTATAAGCTGCAAGCGCAAGGGCGATATTGCCGTCGTACCGATCGAGAAGTTGGCGTAAATATTTTGTCCCACCTTCAATGTTTTGTTGTGGATCGAAGGCGTCTTGTACCCCTAACATGCGCGCCGTGCTCGGCATTAACTGCATCAGTCCCATCGCCCCGACGCGGCTTTTTGCTTGCGGATTGAAATTCGATTCATGGCGAATGACCGCATAAATGAGTTTCGGATCGACATCGTATTTCGCTGCAGCTTCGTCAATCCATTGATGTATCGTATCTTTATGAAGCGGTGCACTCGCTTTATATGTCGGCGCTTTCGTTTCTTCGTTTGTCATAAGCGGAAGCGATAGGCGCATCGTTTCCGTTTCTTCGTTCGTCTCTGGCGTTAACAGCTCGCGAAATAAGTCGTGAAACGATGTTGTTGGCGCTTCTTTTTTTCCTTGTAAATGTTGCAACGCTTGCAGTTCAAGAAGCAATTTCAATTGTTGCACGTTCATGATGATCGCTCCGTTTCGTATTTAGCTTCGTAAAATCGTTCAATTTTATTTTTCGTTTTTCGTTTTGGAATATGAAACGATTCGAGCAGTTGCGTAAACGTTTTTTCCCCTTCTGCTCGCTCGCTCGCTTCGTATTCGACTTCATAGTCAGCTACGTTCATGTATTCGCTATAATCGAAAACGAGCGTGCCATTTTTATACGGGCGTTCCGCACGCCGAGTTGTGAGCGATCCGAAACAAACGATCGCTGTCGGATCGATATGAAGCGCCTGCAATATGTTGGCGATGTCGCCTTGAAGTGATGTCGCACCCGAAATAAGTGCTGTCGCGGTTTCAGACGTTAGCGGCTCATGCGTTTCTAACAGCCCGTCTTCGTATGGTTGTTTTAATGTTAATGTATATGAGCCGTTTTTGAAACGAATGCGTAATGCGCTTTTTTGTTGTTTCAGTTGAAAGTCTGGCGTGTCAAAATAATAATTTTGTTGCACGTCCCATTCCTCATCGCGCACCGCAAACGCTGTCGTGAAACGGGAAAATTCGTCGGCTGTTAACAAGTTTTTAAATTCAATTTCTAATTCGTGCTTCATCGTTTTTTCTCCTTACATCATTCTACTTTTATTATCAACATGTACGCGAAAAAGTGCAACTAGTGAACATCGCTAGGTGAAATGTGGTAAAATAAAGGCGGACATCATGGATGACGGAGGAACAAACATGAAAATATATGTACATACAGCAGAAAAAAAAGAAAACGGATGGTACTTTTTATGTGAGGCGTCGCTTCAAGGATTAAAACCAAAACGACATATGCTTGTTGATTCCGATGCGTGTGCGTTCGTATACATATTAGAAGCAAGCGATGCATTTGTTTATGTCGTGATGCCGAAAGCGGTGTGGGGAGCGTTAAAGGGAGCGCTCGCGACAAACGAGCCGGTGTTTCTTGTCGGAAACGATGCAACAATCGAGTTAGAAGGCATTCATGAAGAAGTGGCATACTTAATCGAAAATATTGCAGGAAATGCAAACTACGGTGAAGAAATGGAACAGGCGGTAACGGCATTTTTCGCATAAGTAGGTGGTTGAATGGAAAGACATTGGGAATTTTTTTTAGCGCCGT
Source organism: Anoxybacillus sp. LAT27 (assembly GCF_022030075.1). NCBI lineage: Bacteria > Bacillati > Bacillota > Bacilli > Caryophanales > Anoxybacillaceae > Anoxybacillus > Anoxybacillus sp. LAT27. The sequence continues at coordinate 30,658 of NZ_JAIWYK010000440.1, read as the reverse complement.
ATAAACAGGCGGTCGAGGAGTTGAAAGTCAAGTTAAAAGGGATGCGCGCTCAATTTGAAATGCAAGGGGTGCATTCTCCAATCGAATTTGTGACCGGAAGAGTGAAGCCAATTGCGAGCATTTTAGATAAGGCGCAAAAGAAAAATATTCCGCTCGATCAACTAGAAGAACAAATGCAAGATATTGCAGGATTACGTATGATGTGTCAGTTTGTCGATGACATTCAAACGGTCGTTGAACTGTTGCGCAAGCGCAACGATTTTACGATTGTCGAGGAACGCGACTACATTACGCAAAAAAAGGAGAGCGGTTATCGTTCGTATCATGTCGTTATTCGTTATCCGGTGCAAATGATTTATGGCGAGAAAAACATTTTAGTTGAAATTCAAATTCGCACGCTTGCGATGAACTTTTGGGCGACGATTGAACATTCGTTAAACTACAAATATAGCGGCAAGTTTCCAGAAGATATTCGCCAACGATTACAGCGCGCCGCAGAAGCCGCATATTTGTTAGACGAGGAAATGTCGAAAATTCGTTTTGAAATTCAAGAGGCACAAGCGGCGTTTTCGCGTAAGCAAGACGTAAAAGATAACGAGGGGTGAGGCGCGTGAAATTTGCGGTCATATCAAAAGGGGATGCGATATCAAACGAATGTATGTATAAAATTCGTACATATTTAACGGATTTTCGTTTAACGTATGATGAAGATGAGCCGGATATCGTCATTTCAGTCGGCGGGGATGGGACGTTGTTGTATGCGTTTCATCGCTATCGGAGCCGGTTAGAACAGACGGCGTTTGTCGGGGTACATACGGGCCATTTAGGCTTTTATGCCGATTGGGTGCCAGATGAAATTGAAAAACTCGTCATTGCGATTGCGAAAACGCCATATCAAATCGTGGAATACCCGCTTTTAGAAGTGACGATTCGATATGTGCGCGGCGGACGCGAAGCAAAATATTTAGCGCTCAATGAATGTACGGTGAAAAGCGTTGGAGGGACGCTTGTGATGGACGTTGAAATTCGTGGCGATTTGTTTGAAACGTTTCGCGGGGATGGGTTATGCATTTCGACGCCATCGGGAAGTACGGCATACAATAAAGCGCTTGGTGGGGCGATTTTACATCCATCGCTCGAAGCGATTCAAGTCGCAGAAATGGCATCGATTAACAACCGCGTGTTTCGTACGATTGGCTCACCGCTTATTTTGCCTGCGCATCATACGTGCATGTTAAAGCCGGTCAATGACGTCGATTTTCAAATTACGATCGACCATTTGTCGCTACTTCATAAAGATGTGAAGTCGATACAATGCCGCGTCGCCGACGAAAAAATTCGCTTTGCTCGCTTCCGTCCGTTTCCGTTTTGGAAGCGCGTGCGCGAATCATTCATTCAGTAGAAAGGGATTTGTATGTTTCAACTTCGTTGGATCGTCACACAACAACAAGATGGGATGCTCGTTCGTGAATTTTTAAAACAACAACATATTTCAAAAACAGCGCTCACCGATATTAAATTTCAAGGGGGGCGGATCGAAGTGAACGATGTGCCTGTGACCGTTCGTTACGTGCTAAAAGCAGGCGATGAAGTGTGCGTTTCGTTTCCACCAGAACAAAAAGGTGTACATATGGTCGCTGAGCCGATTCCGCTTGCGGTCGTGTATGAAGATGATTATGTGATCGTCATCAATAAGCCTCCGCACATGTCAACCATTCCGTCGCGCGAACATCCGCATGGGACGCTTGCGAATGCGTTATTGCATCATTACGAACAACAACAGTTACAAACGACGGTGCATGTCGTTACACGGCTTGACCGCGATACGTCCGGGCTTGTGCTTGTGGCGAAACATCGCCATGTGCATCATTTACTTAGCGAACAACAAAAGCAAGGGCGGGTGAAACGGCGGTACGAAGCGGTTTGCCACGGTTATGTCACCCCGCTCGTTGGAACGATTGATGCGCCGATCGGACGAAAAGGCGACAGCATCATCGAGCGGGAAGTGCGATTAGACGGTCAGCGGGCGGTGACGCATTATGAAGTATTGCAACAGAAAAATGAGATGACGCACGTGTCGATTCGATTAGAAACGGGGCGTACGCATCAAATTCGCGTTCATTTTTCTCATATCGGTCATCCGCTCGTTGGCGATGATTTATATGGGGGATTGCGGGAACATATCGACCGCCAAGCGTTACATAGTTGTGAGCTGACGTTTTTTCATCCGTTTTTTGAAAAAACGATGACGTTTCATGCGCCGCTCCCTGACGACATCGCCCGTTTGCTTTAATCAAACGGGCGAAACTTTTCAGCGACGTACGGCATCGTTGATGGAACAGAAACCGTCTCCATTTCCGGATAGCGAAGGGCTGTGAGTTGTCCACCGAATACGCAGCCGGTGTCGATGTTGACGGTGTTGTTTAGCCAGCGCGGCTCTTTGACGGGCGTATGTCCGTATACGATAAGCGCATCGCCTCGGTAATGTTTTGCCCAATCTCGGCGCACAGGGGAGCCGTCCGGATGTTTTTCACCTGTAATATCGCCGTATAACACAAACGTTTTTACTTTTTGATTCGATTTGCCAATATAGTCCCCTCGAATGCCGGCGTGGGCGATCACAAGTTTTCCATCGTCTAAGACGGCATAAAGCGGGGCGTTTTCGTACAGCTTCATAAATTGCGTACGAATGCGTGTTTTTGTTTTTTCATCCGCTTGTTCCCATTCGGCAACCGTCGTTTCAAGTCCGTGTGTCACTTGCACATTTCGACCGAGAAAAAAACGATACAATTTGTCGCAATGATTGCCTGGGACGTACACCGCTTTGTTTTGTTGAACGAGCGAGATGACCGTATCAATGACGCGCAATGACTGCGGACCACGATCGGCTAAATCGCCAACGAAAGCAAGCTTTCGTCCGTTCGGATGAATCGGGATATCGTGTTCCCAAACGTAGCCAAGCTTTTTTGTTAATAACATGAACTCGTGAAAACAACCATGAATATCGCCAATAATGTCGTACATTTTTCCTCCTTTCTACAAAAATAGCCGCATACAAGCGGCTATCATTGTTCAGCAGAAAACATAAATTTTTGTGTGCGCGAACGGACGTTTAAGACGAGCCCGATTGCGAGCATGTATGTGGCAAGCGAGCTTCCTCCGTAGCTGACGAATGGAAGCGGAAGACCAGTAATCGGTAGTAACCCGATCGTCATGCCGACATTTTGGAATACTTGGAACGTAATCATGCCGATGACGCCGGCGCATAAATAACTGCCGAATGGGTCGTGGCATTCTAGCGCAATTTGAATCATGCGGTAAATTAATAGGAAAAAGAGCGACACGACGATGCTTGACCCAATAAAGCCGAATTGTTCTCCGATAATGCTAAAAATAAAGTCGGTATGCGACTCTGGTAAATAGACGTCTAAGTTTTTATATCCTTTTCCATATAATTCCCCAGATCCGATCGCAAGTAGCGATTTAATAAGCTGAAACCCTTGATCGCTCGAATATTCGTACGGATTCAACCAGCCGTAAAAACGGTTTAATTGATATTGTTGAATTTTTAATACGTCTGGGAAATATAAAAACGCCACGATAAATGCTGTTGCGCCAAGTACAGCAACACCGACGATAGCGGCGATAATGCGCAAACGAATGCCGGAAACGAGAATGAGCGAGCCGGTGATCGCCATAAATACCATTGACATCCCCATATCAGGCTGACGCGCAAGTAAAAAAAGCGGCGGCAGTAGCGACAGTCCGATTTTTCCGAGCAGTTTCAAATCGTCTTGCAACGTCGGGTCATGGTATTTTTCACGATGGTTGACGATAATCCGGCTAATGACGATAATCATAAAAATTTTCATCAGCTCAGACGGCTGAAAGTTTCCGCCCGGCAGGCTGTACCAGCTCGTTGCTCCTTTAATCGTTAATGTACCCGGGACGTTTAATTCTAATCCAAGTAAAAGAATCATCCCGAAGCCGTACAAATACCAAGCGATTTTAAACAGTCGATCGTAATCGACAAGCATCGTCACCGCAATGACGACGACTCCGACGCCATACCACATGAGCTGCTTTTGCGCAAAGTTAATATGTTGCAGTTTAGCGGGGAGTGTTTCGCGTGCACTTTCGATAGCGACGGCGCTGACGATCGCAATTAAAAATAAAATGAACAATAAATGATAATCTATTTTCGATTGAACGGTTTTTTCGTTTTCCATCGTCGTTCCCCCTGTGTTTCATCGTGCATTCTCATTTTACATCGTTGCTTGCAAGTTGGCAAAGATTCGCGCATAATAAGAAAAGCGATTTTTGTCGAGAGGAGGGGTATTATGTTGCAGGCGTTATATGATGGAAAAATCGAAGCGTTTCGAAAACAGTTTTTAAAATTGCATCCGTATGATCGGGCGAAGTTTTACGTTGAACAAAGCCCAGAAGTGAGAAAACGCATGTATGAATATTTGTCGCCAGCGGAAATGGCGGAAATTTTTGACCACCTCGACATTGAAGAAGATGAATATAAAATTTATTTGTCGGAAATGGATCCGTTATTTGTGGCGCAAATGCTCGCGCACATGTATGCCGACAATGCGGCGGACGTATTAAATGAACTAGATAAAAACGAAGTAGCGAATTATTTAACGATTATGGACGATGAAGCGGCGAAAGATATTCAAGGGTTGCTTCATTATAAAGAATATACGGCCGGAAGCATTATGACAACGGAATATATCGCCATTCACGCCAATCAAACGGTGCGTTCGGCGATGCAAATTTTAAAAAGAGAAGCAGCGAATGCGGAAACGATTTATTATTTGTATGTCGTCAATGAACAACGGCAGCTCGTTGGGGTATTGTCGCTACGCGAGCTGTTGACATCGGATGATGATGCGATGATTTGTGATGTCATGAACGATCGGGTCGTTTCTGTATTTGTTGATGAAGATCAAGAAGAAGTGGCGCGCAAAATGCAAAACTACGATTTTTTAGCGCTTCCTGTCGTCGATATGAACAATCATTTGCTTGGGATTATTACCGTCGATGACATTGTCGACGTCATTTCGGAAGAAGCGACAGACGACTATTCGAAACTCGCGGGGGTTCCGGATGTCGATATTCAATACACTCCGTTCGAAGCGGCGAAAAAGCGGTTGCCGTGGCTCATTATTTTACTGTTTTTAGGCATGATGACGGCGAATTTAATTAGCCGTTTTGAAGACACGTTGCAAAAAGTCGCGATTTTAGCGGTGTTTATTCCGCTTATTGCGGGCATGTCTGGAAATACAGGGACGCAGTCGTTGGCGGTCGCGGTGCGCCGTTTAGCGATGGGGGATTTCGAAAAAGAAGGAAAGTGGCGCATGCTTGCACGCGAAGCGCTAACGGGGCTACTTATCGGTTTATCTTGTGGCGTCGTCATTACGATTGTTGTGTACGTATGGAAGCAACAGTTTTTCTTAGGTGTGCTCGTCGGATTAGCGTTATTTGCGACGTTGACGGTCGCGACAGTTGCAGGGGCGCTCATTCCGCTCTTTATGCATAAATTGCGCATCGACCCGGCTGTTGCATCTGGTCCGTTTATTACGACGATTAACGATTTAATTAGCATTCTCATTTATTTCGGTTTAGCGACGATGTTTATGGACTATTTATTATAAAATTCCCTATTTGAAAGTAGGGAATTTTTTGTTATAATCATATTAATACTAGGTTCTAATAACAAATCATAAATTTAAGGGGATGAACGAATATGCAATTATCATTACAAGGGAAGACATACGTCATTATGGGTGTGGCAAATAAACGAAGCATCGCTTGGGGCATTGCGCGTGCGCTTCATGCGGCAGGAGCACGATTAATTTTTACATATGCAGGTGAGCGTTTTGAAAATGAAGTGAAAAAATTAGTGGCGACGTTAGAAGATGACACAGCGCTTGTATTGCCTTGTGATGTAACGAAAGATGAGGAAATTGCATCATGCTTTGCGCAAATTAAAGAGCAAGTGGGCGTTATTCACGGTCTTGCGCATTGTATCGCGTTTGCGAATAAAGAACATTTAGAAGGCGAGTATATGAACGTCGATCGCGAAGGATTTTTACTTGCACACAACATTAGCGCCTATTCGTTAACAGCGGTGGCGAAAGCGGCGAAAGAGCTAATGACCGAAGGCGGCAGCATCGTCACATTAACGTATTTAGGTGGCGAGCGTGTCGTGCAAAACTATAACGTCATGGGCGTCGCAAAAGCATCGTTAGAAGCGAGCGTGAAATATTTAGCGAACGACTTAGGGAAATACGGCATTCGCGTCAACGCCATTTCCGCAGGTCCAATTCGCACGTTATCTGCGAAAGGTGTCGGCGATTTTAACTCGATTTTAAAAGAAATTGAAGAGCGTGCACCACTACGTCGCACAACGACACAAGAAGAAGTTGGCGACACAGCCTTATTTTTATTTAGCGACTTATCGCGCGGCGTGACAGGCGAAATTATCCACGTCGACTCTGGCTACCACATTTTAGCGCGCTAATTTGAAAGCTGTTTGGCATTTGCCGAACAGCTTTTTTCAGTAAGGGGGAATTAGAAAAAACTAGAGATCAAAGCAATGAACCACTGTTTCTATGAAACTTCGACAAATTTTGGGCGGTGAAAGGAAACGAAAAAATATTGTACGTACTTTAATACGTGTTATAATAAAATCAAGGGGAGAGGGAAATGAAGAGTTATTCTTCAAAACAATTAATTAAAATGATACAACAGGACGGATGGTACATAGTAAGAACGAGTGGCAGCCATCATCAGTTTAAACATCCTAGTAAACCTGGTTTAGTGACCATCCCCCATCCTAAGAAAGACCTACCAGCAAAAACGGTAAAAAGTATACTCAAGCAGGCCGGACTACTCTAAACCTGTACGAAAAGGAGGTTAATACCTAATGAATAAAAAAGATCGTTACATTTATCCAGCTATTTTCGATTACGATAGTGATGGAATATCTGTTGAGTTTCCCGATCTTCCTGGTTGCTTTACTTGTGGAGATACGGAAGAGGAAGCGTTTCAAATGGCAAAAGAAGCGATGGCATTGCATCTATATGGCTTGGAACAGGAAAATGAAGAAATCCCTCAACCTTCAAAAGTGTCAGAAATTCAAACAGAAAAACACCAAGTCGTTGTGTTCGTCGAAGTGTGGATGCCACCCTTCCGCCACGAAATGGAGAATAAAGCCGTGAAAAAGACATTAACCATTCCGAAATGGTTAGATGACCTTGCCAAACAATATAATGTGAACTATTCACAAATTCTTCAAGAAGCATTAAAAAAACATTTGGGAGCTACTGACCGATAAGGTGTAAACACAAAAAGCCTCATCCGTACATGAAGAAAAAATTCTCCAGGGACTAAATGAAGCATGTTTTAGCACGCTAATTTGAAAGCTGTTTGGCATCGACCAAACAGCTTTTTATGTATTATGGCATGCCCCTTTCTTTTTGCGCATATAGTAGTCGTAAAAAGGAGGGGTGTGAGAATGAAAAAGCGTGTGGAAAATGCGCCGTTGTTGTATATCGTTCAGCCGAATTTAGGGCCGAAAACGTGTTATATGCAACAGACGTTTCGGACGAAAAAAGAAAAGCTGTCGTATCCACCACCGTCATTTGCGAATTTTCGTGAGATGAATACGGCTGAGCGTATTGAATTTTTAGCGACGCTCCCGAATGAACTTCGCCCGGTGACGTGTGAGTTGAAAACGAAAAATCGCACGTATGAAGGAGTCATTCAAACGTGCGATAAGAAAAAAGTCGTTTTTACATTAAGTGAAGAAGAAAAAACGATCACGATCCCGATTGAACATGTCGTATCGGTATCGCTTATTGGCAAATCGTAATATATACACGCTCAAGCTGCTCGGCTGTGTTTGCGAAGGAAAACGTCGTTTCCGCTCGTTTTCGTCCTTCGTAAGCAAGTGCGAGCGCTTTTTCTTTATCGTGCAATAATTCGCTAATGGCGCGTGCGAACGCTTTTGGTGACGCATAGTCGTCAACGACAAGCCCGTTTACGTTATGTTCGATCACTTCGCTATTTCCGCCGCGGTTTGTCGTCACGATCGGCACGCCCGCCGCCATCGCTTCGTAATGTACGCGGGCAAGCGGCTCGTGCCATTGCGAACTGCAAACGAACACATCACCGATTGTGAATATGTGTGGAATGTATTCGGACGGAATGTAGCTTGTAAATTGAATACGATCGTTGTAAGGCTTCGCTAGTTGATGAAGGAAGCGCACATATTCGTTTGGACGATTGTCGCTAAACCATTTGCCTCCGACGATGACGAGCTTTGCCTTTGGACGTTCGGCTAATACATGATTCATGCTTTCGATTAACACGTGTACCCCTTTTGTTTTGCTTAACCGCCCGATAAATAAAATGACGTCATCATCTTCTGTTCCAAAACGTTGGCGCATGGTGGTGCGCATTTGTTTTCCTTCCTCCGTCCATGGCGGCGTGTAGCGTGTCGCATCGACACCTGAGTAGACGACGTGAATGAGATCGTCTCGGACATCGTATCGTTTTGTGACGGTTCGTTTCATATATTCACTTACCGTTGTGATCGCATCTACTTCCGCAATCACTCGTTCGGCAACGTCACGTTTCATTTTCATCGGCGAAAACATATCGTTATGCAAACTTGTGACGAAACGGCTGTTTGGCGCAGCTTGTTTGTAAAATAACACGTTTGCGGGGCGGTTAAAAACGTGAATGACGTCAAACGTACGCTTTTTTAGTTCGTTGACGATATGTTGTTCGTACTGTTCTTTTGGCACGCGCACATATTCGATGCCATCACGCTGTTCGTATGAGGGAAGCGACGGATCGGTAATCGAAAAAATAGTGAGCGTATGTTTGGCGGCAAACATGGGAGCGATGCCATCAATCATCAGTTGAATAGCGCCCCCTTTGACGGCTGGCGACGGCAATTTTTCTGTACAAATGAATGCGATGCGCATAGCTACCTCCCGTAAAGCGAGCGAATATATTCGACTTCACGACGCAACCCTTCTCGTAACGGCACGTTCGGGGCGTAGGCAAGCATGTTTTTTGCTTTTGAAATGTCCGCCCACGTATGTTTAGGCTCGCCGATCGCTTGATTGACATATTGTTTTTTTGCTTGTTTCCCGATCATGTTTTCAAGCATGGCAATGACGTCGTTAATAGATGCACGCTCTTTTCCACCAATGTTAAACGTTTCGCCAATCGCTTTGTCGTTGCCAAGTACAGCAAGCGTACCATTGACGCAGTCGGAAATGTACGTAAAGTCGCGCGTTTGTGTGCCGTCTCCGAAAATCGTGATTAGCTCATCAAACAACATTTGGCGAATAAAGCGATGAAATGCCATATCAGGTCGCTGGCGTGGACCGTATACAGTAAAATAACGTAAAATCGTCATCGGCACGCCAAACTCCGATTCATATACGTGGCATAAATGTTCGCCAGCAAGCTTCGTGATGCCGTACGGTGAAAGAGGAGTCGGAGTCATGTTTTCATGCACGCGCTCATGTTTTTCTCCGTAAACGGATGAGGTGGACGTATAAATGAACTGTTTTGGTCGATGTTGTTTACACGCTTCAAGCAACCGTTGCGTTGCTAATATGTTGTTTGTTGTGTATAAATCAAATGACGTTCCCCAGCTTGTGCGTACGCCCGGCATGCCAGCCAAATGATAAATGACGTCGACTTGTTTGACGATGTCGTCAAGCGGCAACGACAATAAATCACCCTCGAGCCATGTAAAACGGTCATGTTTTTTTAACATGGCGATCGTTTTTTCTTTCCATTGTTTTGGCGTCGGACCGGTGAAACAGTCGATGCCGATGACGTGATGGTGCTGTAACAATGCTTCGCATACGTGCGAACCGATAAAGCCAGCTGCTCCTGTAACAAGTATGTTCATCTGCGCCCCACCCCGATATAGTGTAGTCCTGCGTTTATGATCGCCTCACGAGGCAAGCTATTTCGTCCGTCGATGACGGCGTTTCCGTTCATCATTCGTTTTACTTCTTCCCAATTTAACTGTTTATACGCATCCCAATCGGTCGCAACGATAAGCGCATCAGCCTTTTTAACCGCTTCATCTATCGTTTTTGCTTGTTTAACCGCGACGTCGTGTGGAAGTGTAGCTTTTGGATCATGAGCAATGACGTCAGCGCCATGGGCGTGCAGTTTGTTGATGAGTAAAACGGCGGGAGATTCACGAATATCGTCTGTATTTGGTTTAAAAGCGATGCCGAGGACGGCAATACGTCTCCCAGCAAGTTCTCCTAACGTTCGTTTCATTTTTTGAACGTACCAATTGATCTGCGTGTCGTTTACCGCTTTTGTCGCTTCTAACATGTACGGTCGCACCATTTGTTCATACGCCATTTGAATAAGAGCTGTCACATCTTTCGGAAAACAAGAGCCCCCATAGCCGATCCCAGCTTGTAAAAAGTGCGGACCGATTCTTCCGTCAAGGCCGATTCCTTTGGCGACGTCGACAACGTCGACACCGTACGTGTCGCAAAGGCGTGCCATTTCGTTTATAAAGGAAATTTTCGTCGCTAAAAAAGCGTTGGCAGCATATTTTATCATTTCTGCGCCACTTAAACTTGTCACGACATATGGTGCATGAATGCCGGCATATAACGTTTGCATGACGGAAAGGGAACGATCATCATCGTCACGTAAGCCGATGACGATACGGTCAGGATGGAAAGAATCGTAAACGGCAGAGCCTTCCCGTAAAAATTCGGGGTTTGAGACGACGCGTACATGTTTTCCTTCGTTTTTTAGTCGTTCGTATATCCGTTCGTTCGTTCCGATCGGGACGGTGCTTTTCATGACGAGCGTTTGATGATCGCTTACATGTGGGATAAGCATGTCAATGGCGCGATTGACGTACGAGACGTCTGGTTTTCCTTTTACATCTGGAGGTGTGCCGACGCAAATAAAAATGACGTCTGCTTCTTGTATATGTTTTTGTCCATCATGATGAGAAAAAAGCCGACTTTGATGGTCGGTAAATAACTCAGCTAAACGTGGCTCGTAAATTGGGATTTCTCCGCGTTGTAAGGCGGCAATTTTTTGTTCGTTTTCATCAATACAATGAACGGTATGCCCGAGTTTTGCGAGAACAGCAGCTGTCGTTAATCCGACATAACCGGCACCAATGATACAAACGTTCATACGTTCACTTCCTTTACTCGTCTTCGTCTTCTGTTTTTTTCGTTCCAATTGTTGTTGTTTGTTCTTTGCCTGCGGCGACGAGCGCCTCGGTCGGAAACTCGACTGCGACGATGTCACGACAGTTGAGCGTAAGCGCTGTTCCTCCTTTTTTATAAAATGGGTCAACGATGATGGTTAATGTTTTCGCCAATGTGTCGACTTGCACGAGCTTCACGTTATAGTACGTCTCGTTGTTTGTGTGCACATGTAGTTCTGTTCCTTCGCTTAATGTCGAAAGTGTCGCGCACATTTGTTGGATATGGCGATGCTTCGCTAAAAGACGGTTGCTGAAAAAAATGTTATACACAGTTTCACATCCTTTTTTATGAATTGACTCATTGCATTATATGTGAAATGAAAAAAAGGGAATGGGCGAAAGCACTACATGTTTTGTGAATGGAGAACATAAAGTGAAGCGAGGAGGCGAGAGAATGGATGCTTTTCACTTTTTTTTGTTATGTGTTGCTTCATTTCGTTTGACGCGCTTACTTGTGTACGACCGCATTACGTCGTTTTTGCGCGCGCCGTTTCATGATGAGTTCGAACAAGACGGAGAGACGTATATTGTCATCAAAGGGACAGGGATAAGAAAGTGGATCGGGGAGCTGTTAAGTTGTCATTGGTGTACAGGGGTGTGGTGTGCGGCGCTGTTGTACGTCGGAACAGTTTATGCGCCAACCATGTTTATGCCACTTGTGTCGATATTAGCGATTGCAGGTGTCGCGTCTGTCATCGAAATGATTGTCCAAAAATGAAGCAAATAAAAAAGCGGGCGGATGCCTGCTTATTTGTTGATCACGATATGATTGAAAGACGATACCCCTTGTTTCAGCTGGCGGAAATAAACGAACGCTTCGACGACAATCGTTTGTACGATGCGCAATTCAAATGACGGAAAGCGCAGTTGTTCGTTTGGCAAAAGCGTCGTTTCATCGATTGGCTTTAACCAATATTCTCCTTCTTTTATTTTTTGGCGCCAATTGTCGACCGCAAACGTCCAACCGCCTTCTTCTTGCAGTTGTCGAAAGGAAAATTTTCCACTTAATTGCGCATGATCGGGAGGACGAAGGCGAAGGCAAATGATCGGATCGTTAAGTGGTGTATTACCAATATTTTCGACAACGAAATCGCCGATGACCGTCGTCGGCTCTTCTTTCTCCTCTGAAATCATGACCGCATACGTGAAATACGCATGCGCACGTACGATATCTTGTTTCATTTCTTTTTTTCGCTTTTTTTCTTCTTCAAGCGCCACTTCGTAAAAAAGAAGTTGTTGTTTTAATTGTTCGATGGTTTGTTCGTATTCGTCTAGTTGTTCGAGTTGCTTTTGTATATATTGATTGCGCAATTGCTCGCGCTTTAACTCGGTTTCGGCAAGCTGCAAAAGTTGTTTATATTTCGCCACTTCCGAGCGATAATGAATAATTTTTTGTTGCAGTTGAATATGGTTCATCATATCCCTCCTTTCTTTTTCATGTATATGTAAAAACGAAAAAAACATCAATAAAAAAAGGCTGCTGAACGACAACAGCCTTTTCATTCATTAATGTGCCGGGAATACTTCTGGGCATTGCGGTGGGAATTTGTCTGTTGGGCAAAGTGTTGCTTCTAAAATTTCTTCGCGCGGTTGGCAGAAGCGTGCTTCGACTTCGATTTTTACGTCTGCTTCCATTTGCACTTCTACGCATAATGTAATCGATACATCAAGCTGAGAGAAGTTGTCAGTGCAAATTAAGCTTGCGTCACATTCGAAAAACGAAATGTGGCAATCGAGCGTCGTTCCTTCTGGTGCGCATAAGATAAATGTTTGTGCCGTCGCAAATGGGATTGGGCTAGATTCGCAAACGACGTGGCCGTTCGCATTAACGACTTGCACGACAACGTGACCTTTTACGAGCACTTTTACTTTTTGTAATGTAACTGTGTCGCCTGATGGAAGTGTGACGTGAACAGGTTGACGTCCGTTTGGTTGTAAAATTTCTTGGCAAATTAACGCGTTGTTGTCGACTGTGCGATCAATGCGATTGCCTTCATCGTCTGTTAAAAAGCAGCGAATCGAGAAATCGCCAGCACTTAAACCGTTTGATGCGAAAAAGTCACACACCGTTTGCCCGTGACGTGGACATTTGCTTTCAGGGAAAATCGCTTCCAAATCCCCATTTGAAAAACTGCGCAACGGCACATCGACTTGACGAGTAACCCAGTCATACACTTTGCGTGTTTTAATACACACTTTTTCTTTACGCTCTTTATGATGCGTCATGCCTCGTTCCTCCTATTTCAGTTTTTCCCGTCGCATGTATCGGGACTACTGTATAGTATGAGAAAGGTAGGTAAGTGTGCAGGGATAAGTGCGGAATTTTTTTGTCATAAATGAGCGTCCGTTTGAATTGTTATGTAGTAGAAAGGGGTGGGCATATGCAAGAAATAGATATGTTGCGGGCGGAAAATGTGTTGTTAAAAGAGTTAGCGGAGTTAAGTGAACAACGTTATCAAGAAGTGAAACGGTTAAAAAAAGAAAACGAGGAGTTAAAAAAGCAAATTGAACAACTGACAAAACAGTTATTCGGGCAAGGAACAGATTCGTGGTTTATGCATACGGTCAAGCGCCAACAAGCGTTAAAACAAGGCGGACAGCTGCCACTTTCGACCCCATTTTCATTTACGGAAAAAAAGAAATAGAGAAAACGCATAGTCGTTCGCTCCATCTTTTTCATATGCTATTGTATCTTACACGTGTGGAGGGTTTGACAATGGAAAAGAAAAAGCCAATTGTTCTCGGTGGATCACAAGCTGCAAAAGTATATACATCTTCACCAGCACCTGTAAAAAAAACAGGCGGTTGTGGATGTGGAAAGAAATTAAAACAATAGCATGGGGGAGAAAATGATGGAGCGTTTTAAAAATTACGGACTATGGTTAGCGATCGGTTCGTTTATTGCGCTTTTGCTTCAAACGTTTGGGGTTGATTTAGATTTAGGAAAATATGAGCAATTATGGAATGCGTTTTTAAGCATTTTAGTGATGGCAGGCATTTTAAACAATCCGTCGATCGGAAAAGGATTTCGTGATAAACCGTAGCTCCTTTTAGGGGCTATTTTTTTTGTATAACTTTGTCATATGAGCGCATGCTATTGTGTGAAAAAGGAAAAGGAGGGTTTATGATGACTGTCGCCAGTTCTGTCAAACAAACGTTAGCGGGGTTAAAGTCGGCGCAAGCAAGTTTTGAAACGTTTGCGTTGCAAACAGAAAATGAAAAAGCAAAACAATTGTATCAACAAGCGGCACAACAAACGCAAGCGATCGTCGATTTAGTAGCACCGCGCTTGCAAGAAATTGAACAAGAAGAGCCACAATATAAACAGTAAGTAATGCGGGTGTCCAATAAGGGCGCCCTTTCGTTACATGCATAGAAAGGTGAATGCTATGAAAAAATGGCTTGTACTCATTTCCGTTTTTTTTCTTATGAGTTGTGCACATGAACAGAAAGAACAAAACCAGTCGCTTCAACAAGAAAATATCACCAATGTTAGTCATAACGGAAGCGCGAAACGAAGCGACCAACAACATGCCGAAAAAGCCGTACAGATGTTAAAGGAACGACAAGATGTGAAAGATGCGGTGGCGGTTGAGGCGAACGGACGGTTGCTTGTCGCGTATCAAGTGAAACATTTGCATCGCTTTCGAATGAAACAAATTGAAAAAGATGTACGGAATATGTTAAACGATGCGTTCGATGAAAAAGTGATCGCCTCGCACGATTTGAAAATTTTTTGGAAAACGAAAGCGTTAAAAGAAAAAATTGAAACGAAACAGATGAACGAAAAAGAAATCGAAAAAGAAGTAACGGTCATTCAAAAATTAAGTGAAGAACAAACGTGAGGTGAGATGATGGCAAACGAAAAGCGAAAACATTTAACGCCCGTTCAACAACAGTATCATCAATTTGAACAAGCGCGTGAAACGAAGCGACCGGTGTTAAAAAATTGCGTGCGTGCCTTTTTTGTTGGCGGTTTGATTTGTGCGATTGGCCAAGCAATTTCTTATTTTTATATGTACTTTTTCGACTTTACGGAAAAAACGGTCGGCAATCCGACGGTGGCGACGATGGTATTTATCGCGATGTTGTTAACCGGTTTTGGCGTATACGACCGATTGGCGCAATTTGCCGGGGCAGGAAGTGCGGTGCCTGTCACCGGATTCGGCAACGCCGTCATTTCCGCCGCCATTGAACATCGGACGGAAGGATTCGTGCTCGGCGTTGGCGGCAATATGTTTAAACTAGCTGGTTCTGTCATTTTGTTCGGTACGTTTTCCGCTTTCGTCGTGGCGCTTATTAAAACGATCGCGGTGAAATGGGGTGGGCTCGGATGATGAAAGGACATCGCACATGGGTGTTTGAAAACCGTCCGGTCATCGTCGCCGCTGCCACAGTCGGCGGACCGTTTGAAGCGAACGGAAACATTGCCGATGATTTTGATTTGCTTCATGAAGACCTTTGGCTCGGGGAAGATTCGTATGAAAAAGCGCATAAAGTGCTGTTTGAAGAAGCGTTTTTTCAAGCGATGGCGAAAGCAAACATCGAAAAAGAACAAGTGCAATTCATTATTTCTGGCGATTTAATTAATCAAATGACGCCGTCAAGCTTTGCGGCACGCACGCTTAGCACCCCGTATTTAGGTGTATTTGGCGCTTGTTCGACATCGATGGAAGCGCTCGCGTTAAGCGCGTTTATCGTCAATTACGGCGGAGCGAAGTACATATTAACAGGTGCCGCAAGCCATAACGCTGCCGTCGAAAAGCAGTTTCGTTATCCGACCGAATACGGTGGGCAAAAGCCGCCGACGGCGCAATGGACGGTGACTGGGGCAGGGGTAGCGCTCGTCGGAAGTGAAGGAGATGGTCCACGCATTACATCGGCGACGATTGGGCGCGTCGTCGATATGGGATTGACCGACCCGTTTAATATGGGCGGGGCGATGGCGCCAGCCGCAGTCGATACGATTGAAGCGCATTTACGCGATATGCAAGTCGATGCGTCGTATTACGATTTAATTGTCACGGGCGATTTAGGAAAAATCGGCCGCACCGTCTCGCTCGATTTGTTGCGAAAAAACGGGATGGAGCTTGAAGAAGAGCGATATCAAGATTGCGGGTTAATCATTTATCGCGAAGGACAGCCGGTGTTGTCGGGAGGGAGCGGGGCAGGGTGTTCTGCGACGGTCGTGTACGGTCATTTGTTGAATCGTATGAAGCGAGGAGAGATAAAGCGCATGCTTGTCGTAGCGACAGGAGCGCTTTTATCGCCGCTCACGTTTCAACAAGGCGAGACGATTCCTTGCATTGCCCATGCAGTTGCGATTGAATATGGAGGCGATCATTCATGATGGCGATGTTTTTCTGGGCGTTTGTCGTCGGAGGGCTTATTTGCGTCATTGGACAAGTGATGTTTGATGTGTTTAAGTTGACGCCTGCCCATACGTTAAGCGCACTCGTTGTGACAGGAGCGATTTTAGACGGATTTGGATTGTACGAGCCGCTTATTGATTTTGCAGGTGCAGGGGCAACGATTCCCATTACAAGTTTCGGTAATGCGCTCGTGCACGGGGCGATGCAAGAGGCAGAAAAACATGGCATTGTCGGGGTGTTGACGGGCATGTTTGAAGTGACGAGCGCCGGCATTTCAGCAGCCATCGTATTCGGTTTTATCGGAGCATTATTATTTAAACCGAAAGGATAGAGGGACATGACGATTGGTTCACAAGTGAAACAAAGTTTAGCGAACATGAAAGCGATTCATGCGACGCTACAAGAGCTTGCGCTGACGTCAACGAATGAGGAGGCGCAGCGTGCGTTTCATGACGCGATGTTACAGACGGAACAAATGATTGCGGCATTAAAAGGACGCATCGCGACGCTTGAGCGCGAAGAGCCGCAATATAAGGGGATGTAAGTATGCCAGCATGGTTAGAAGTTGCGATTCGCTCGATTTGCATTTTAATTGGACTGTTTGTCATTACAAAATTGTTAGGAAAAAAACAATTATCGAAGCTGTCGTTTTTTGAATATATCGTCGGCATTACGATCGGAGATATTGCCGGGTCGATGTCGATGGATTTAGACATTCGCTTAACGGAAGGGATAACAAGCATTTTAATTTGGTCGCTTTTCCCTGTTGCCATTTCGATCATTTCGCTGCGCAGTAAAAAATTTCGTGATTTCGTTGAAGGCAATTCCACCGTCTTTATTAAAAACGGCAAAATTTTAGAAGATAATTTGAAAAAAGAAAAATATACAGCTGATGAATTGCTTGAGCAGTTGCGGAAAAAAGATGTGTTTCGCGTTGCCGATGTCGAATTTGCGACGCTTGAGGCGAACGGTGATTTAAGTATTTTATTAAAACGCGACAAACAGCCGTTGACGATTGGGGATGTCCAAAAGTACGTTCCAGAGGAAAAAGAACCACAAACGGTCATTATGGACGGCAAAATTTTAGACGAACCGCTCGCAACTGCGCGCTTAAACCGCGGCTGGTTAAAAAAACAGCTCGATCAAATGGGCGTTGCTGTCGAAAACGTCTTTTTAGCGCAAGTTGATTCGTACGGCCAATTGACCGTCGATCTATACGACGACCGCATTCAACTACCAGAGCCGCAACAAAAGCAACTATTGCTTGCATCAATGAAAAAAGCAGAAGCCGATTTCGAGCTGTTCTCCTTACAAACAAACGATGCAGAAGCGAAACAAATGTACGAACAACAAGCGAAACAAATGCAACAGCTTATTCAAAAATTGCAGCCGTTTCTTATGTGAAGCCACGATACGTACGTGGCTTTTTTGGTGTTCGTTATCCCCTTCAACGTAATTTTTTGATTTATATGTACAAACAATCAGCTAAATTAGCTGATTGTTTGCAGAAACTCCTCGACTTGTTCGCGTGTTTTGGCGTTGGCGCTATGTAAGTGGGCAATTTTTTCGCCGTTTTGGAACACAAGCAAGCTTGGAATGCCCATAACGTTGTACGTTTCGGCGATGTGTGGCACGTCATCGCGATTGATGTCATACCATGTAAATTGTGGATAACTAGCAATCACTTCGCCGATAAATTGATCCATGCGCACGCAATCTGGGCACCATGTTGTAAAAAACTTTACGACAACGGGCGTGCTTGATGCGATCGCTTGTTCAAATTGTTGTGCATCTTGTAGTCGTTCCATATGACACGTCCTTTCTTTTTGTTTCATGTTTTATTTTAGCACATTTTTACGTTCGTTACGTATGAAAAAGCAAGGGGGGAAGAGGATGGATCGTTTGGAAAAAGAACTGCAATCGTATACGCGCGCCAAACACCAAAAGCACGATGCATTAATGAAAGCGTTTGACACATGGGGAAAAGAAGTGGAAGCGACGTTAAACCACCTTGAAAAAATAAACGGTAAGTTCTTTCAACAATTTGAAGCAAATATGGGCGATGCGGAAGCGTTTTTTGCGAAAAAAGAAAAGCAGTTTGCGCGCATGCGTCGTCAGTTTCGTGAATGAGGAGAAATTTGATGAGCGCCCATACCAAATCCGTTTCGATGCATATGATGTAAGCGACAACGTTGAAGGAGGTGCAGTCTTATGGGTTACGGATATTGCGGATATGGTTACGGTGGCTACGGCTACGGCGGCGGATACGGTTCAACATTCGTGTTGATCGTTGTGTTGTTCATCTTGTTGATTATCGTTGGTGCAGCGTTCGTTCACTAAGAAGAGACGTTCCAAAGGGCATACCTTTGGAACGTTTTTTTATGTTTTTCATATGCTGAAAAAGAAAAGTGAAGGAGGTAGCGAAGATGGATCAACATTTTTTTAAAAACATTGAAAAGAAAACGGGTGTGAATATGCAAGATATTTTTGCGCTCGCCAATTCGTTGCAACATGCGAACTTTAAAGATGAAAAAACGGTGCGCGGCATCGTCAAGCGCGTCGCTCAAATTGCGAATCGTAACGTACCGAAAGAATTGGAAGATAAAATTGTGCAATCGATCGTCAACAACGGAAAACAGATCGATTTTAATACAATTGCGAATATGTTAAATAAAAAATGAGAAAAAAGCGAAAAGTCTTAGACGAGGCTTTTCGCTTTTGTTTGAAGAAAGGAAAGTAAGCGCGAGGCGTTCGCTTTTTTTAATCGGCGCATGGACGGAACGGAAATAAAAAGACGTTGTTTCGCGCGCGTGATCGCAACGTATAGAAGGCGACGTTCTTCTTCAAGCGGAGCGACATCGCCATTTCGGTATGCTTCAAGCGCATAGTCATGCGGCAATAGCCCGTCGACTGCCCCGATGATATAGACGATTGGAAATTCTAGCCCTTTTGAGCGGTGAATCGTCATGAGTTGAACGCCATCGTCGCACGTTTTGTTGGCGTATGCTTGAACGCGTTTGACGTGAGATAGAAACGCTTGAATCGTTTTAAATTTCCGCGCGACGACTTTCATATCGCGCACGTCGTCGGATCCTTTTTCAATCGCGTTACCTTCGTTGCCGCGCTTTTTTAAAAATTCGCCTAGGCCCATCTCTTTTTCGATGAAATCGATCGCATCAAACGGCTTCATCTCTTTCACTTTCACGAAAAGCGGGGCGATTGTGCGTAATTTTTGTTTTTGAAACGGCGGAATACCGTCAAGTTTAGCAAGCGCTTCAACGAGTGAACAGTCTTGTAAAATGGCGTTCGCCTTTAAGTCGTTCATAATCGTTTGTTTTAAAAACAAAACGGTGGCGACGTCGGTCATTGCTTGTTCGTCGTTTTGATCGAGCGCAAGTTGAAAAAAGCTTAACAAATAGCGCACGATGCGACGATTGTAAAACGAATCACCGTCTGTCGTGACGGGGATGTGAAGTTGTGAAAGCCGTTCGAAGACGGCGCGCGCCGATGCGTTCGTGCGACATAAAATGGCGATATCGCTTGGGTGCACACCTTGTTTCATTCGTTCTTCGATGTCGCAGGCGATCATCGTTGCCTCTTCTTCTTCATCGTACGGAAAGAACAGCGTCGGCATATGTACGCTGTCGGTTTGAGCGTTCATTTGTTTCGGAATGCGCGTGCGACTTTTCGCAATGATACGGTTGGCGAGCGATACGATCGGATGCGGTGAACGATAGTTTTCGGTAAGCTTGACGATTTTCGTGTTCGGAAAGTCTTGTTGGAATTGCTGAATAAACGATGAATCGGAGCCGCGAAACGCATAAATCGCTTGGTCATCATCGCCAACGGCGCAAATATGATGCGTGTGAGACGCAAGTAGTTTCATCGTTTCGTATTGCACGCTGTTAATGTCTTGAAATTCGTCGATTAAAAAGTAATGAAACCGTTCGTGATATTGTCGCAATCGTCTTTCGTCCGTCCGCAACATGTTATAGCACGCGTATAACATATCATCAAAATCAAACAATTCGAGCTGTTGTTTTTTCGCTTCATATTGTTTGTACAATTGCACAACGCGCTCGTCCCATTCGTTTTCAACGGTGATGGTGTGAAGGGGCGTCAGCGTATTTTTCCAATATGAAATACGTTGCATCGCTTCATCGTACGGAAAATCACGTTCATCGATGCCGATGTCGCGGCCGATTTCTTTCATCATCTTTTCTTTTTGCCAGTCGCGAATGAGCCGTTCGTGTCGCCAACGGAACGGATCGGCATGTTGCAACATGCGATAAAATAAGCTATGAAATGTGCCGACGGTCGGTATGTTGTCAAGGTTGTACGACTGCAGTCTGTTGACTAGCTCTTTTGCTGCTTTTGTCGTAAAGGTGACGATCATGATGTTTTTCGATTGAATGCGATGATGTGCGATCATGGCGGCAGCGCGCGTCGTTAACGTGCGCGTTTTTCCGCTTCCAGCACCCGCAAGCACAAGAAGTGGACCTTCCACGTGTTGAACGGCTTCGTATTGCTCTGTATCGAGTGGGATACCGCATACGGTCATTTGTTTTTTTTCTTTCGTTTGAAACGGTTCGGTTGGGCGAATCGAGATGATGTTCGCTTGTTTTCGTTCTTCTTTTATACAAGCATGGGACACATGATAAAAGTGCGGGGCATGTTCAATCGCTAAATGAAAGCGAACGACTCCACCGCACATCGGGCACGTCCATTTGTTGCGTAAACTTTGTTCATACACGAGCTCATATTTTTCCCTTGGTAACGTATGAATGTCAAACAACTTGCCGTTATATTGCGCCTTATTCATCGCTTGAACTCCTTTGTGTAACGTCAACGTCTATGTTAACAAAACATACAATAAGAGAAAAGGAGTTTTTTGTTGGTTGGCGAATATATAAACAAAGGAGGCGATTTGTATGCACATCCCACCGATTCGTTCAAACCCGCTTCATGTTCCGCGCGTCACAAACATACAACGAGCAACAAACGAGAAAAAACAAGAAACGTCCCAAAAGAAAAAACGACCTCAAGATCGTTCTTTAAAAAAGCGTTAGTATGATTGTACATGCATGCCTTTTCCGTCTTGCCATTCGGCGTATAAAATGTCGCTATAGTTTTCAAAGCCAGCATGGCGCATATGTTTTTTCAGCCATTGTTCGTCCCAGCCGTTTTCACGTAAATTGTCCCAAATGACTTCCCCGTCGATAATGACCGTCACAGGCAATACCGCTTCAGATGCAGATATGTTGTGGTCTTGGCGCGTCGGTTGTTCGTATGGGGCTTTTTTCATGACGCTTACGGTTCCGTCTGTTTCTAAAATGGCGTATTCGACTTCGCGAATGGAAAAGACGTTGCGAGCGCGAAGTAAATGTTGCAGTTGGTTTAAATCAAGCTTCGTTTTTTTCAATGCGTCATATAAAATTTTTCCTTTCGAAATGACGATTACCGGTTTTCCTTCGAGCAATTCACGCAGTTCTTTTTTCTTTTGCGTAATCATTTCAGTTGCGTAAATTAAAAGTCCCCAAAGAGCGATTGCGAACAATACTTGCGCAAGTCCGACATTTGCATCGTATAGTCCATTTCCGACAAGCTCTCCGAGAACGAGGGCGGAAATGAAGTCGAATGGTGTAATTTGCGTAATTTGTGTCCGTCCGAGTATTTTCGCCATAATAAACAAGGCGATATAACCGACAATGAGTTCGACCGCAATTTGTCCAAATTCGTTCATCACGCTAATCCTTTCTTCTGTCGCTTCTTTTGTTAGTATGCCAAGGGAAAAAGAAAACATGCGACCGTTATGATCGCATGTCGATTGTTTTTACCATCGTCACATGAGGAATGCCCGCGTCCAAAAAGACGTCGGATACCGTTTCGTAGCCGAGCTGTTTATAAAACGGTTCGGCGTGGGTTTGCGCGTTTAGTTTTACTTTTGTAACGTGTTTTGTTGCGTATTGCTCGATCGCTTCCATGATGCGTTTGCCAAGGCCGCGTCCGCGATATGCTGGAAGGACGCAAATGCGTTCGATTTTCCCGACGTCGTCAATCGTTCGGAAGCGTCCTGCCGCAATCGGTTTGTCATCGTCGTATAGTACGAAATGAATAGATTCGCGCTCGAATGCGTCAATTTCTTCTTCTTCCGACACCCCTTGTTCGTCAATAAAGACGGCGCGGCGAACGATCAGGGCGTCGTGCCAAAGCGTTTCCTCTTGTCCGTATTTGACGTACATATGATTATTCCTTTCCGAGATGAAATGTTTCGTATGCCGACCAAGATCCGTTGTCAAGCTGATATAACAGATGGAAGCGGTCGACTTGTTCTTCAAAATGGACGGACTGCATGTTAAAGCGTCCGAATACGTCGGAATATTCGTCGTTTGATAAATCGCGTGCGATCGTAATGTGCGGTACGAACGCATAGTCCGTTTGTTCGATAAACGGTGGACGATGTAATTTTTCATGTAGCGCAACGAGTGGCTCTGTTTTTTCTACTTTTAAATAAATGACGTTGTTGACCGGATAAAACGAACTAAATTTTGTGACGCGCAGCGTGAATGGTTCTGTTTCGCGCGCGACGTCACGAAGTTGTTGAACGAGCTCATTGAGCTTGTCTTCCTCCACATCAAACGCATATTTTAGCGTAATATGCGGTGGGATTAAGGCGTAATGAGAGTCGTACCGTTTGCGATACGAATTCGCAAAATCTTGAATTTTTTTTGATGGAAAAATCGCGATACCACATTTCATGCGATTTCCTCCTTTCATCATTATGTTTATATATTATAACAAATTTTCGGAAAATACTGTTACATTTCAATCACTTTTTTTAATCCGATCGGTAAATTCGGTTGCCAGTATGTCCATGAATGATCGCCGTCAAACTCTTCATAATGATAGCGACTTTGTTTTGCTTGAAGAACGTGAGCAAGCGCACGATTTGGTTCAATAAAGTTACGGACAGCACCGTCTGTCGTTTTGACTTCGGTCTCTTTTATGCCGACGGAATGATAAAGCGCAAGCAAATGCCAGTCCGTAAATGATTGCACGTGCGTCATGACATCGTCGTTAACGTATGGCGACTGCATGACAACTTTTCCGAACGTATGCGGATATGTCATCGCAGTAAGTAGCGAAACGGTTCCAGCGAGCGAATCACCGACGAGAATGCGCGTTGCACCCATTTGATATGTTGAAAATTGCTCGTCGACAAGCGGCGCCAGTTCGTTTGCTAGAAAGCGCATGTACGCTTCGCGTTTTTTTCCGTTCGGATGATATTTCTCATAGCGATCTGACACGTTGCGATACGGCACGCCGATGACGACAGCACGTATGCCGAGCTCATCGATGACGCGGCCAATTTTTCCGAACATAAAATAATCTTGTCCATCTTGTGCGATGATGACGAGATGTTTATAAAGCGGTGTGACAGGTTTGGAGCAATATACAGGTAACGATAGTTCCTCGTCTAAATGTTGGCTGTGAAGTTTTAACTCTTGCATGTTCTCCCATCCTTTTTCGACGTTGTTCTTTTTTATCGTACCACATTTCTGCATTTTTTGTCGTTGCGTGATATGGTTCTGTTTTTTCATCCAATCGTAAAAATATATTAAAAATTTTGATAAAATATATTTGAGATCCCACTTCTTTCGTGATTATCTTTACATCTTATTGCATGGTTCTCTTATGAACATGTATAGTAAAAGAGAAAGCGAGGTGAACAACGATCATGATGGCGAATCGAGTGGAAAGGCATATGATTTTCGCCACTCATCCGTATTATCCGATGATCGATGAGTATTGTTTTCGGTCAAAAAATTTGTACAACTTCGCCAACTATCAAGTGAGGCAAACGTTTTTCCAACACGGCACGTATCTTTCTTACAACAAGCTAGACAAGCTGCTGAAAACAGAAGGGATGGATACAGACTATCGAGCGATGCCAATGGCTCAATGTGCTCAACAAACGTTAAGAATGTTGCATCAAAATTGGCAATCATTTTTTAAGTCGATGAAAGATTGGGCAAAAAACAAAGACAAATATACAGGCAGACCGAAACCGCCCAAATATCTCAAAAAAGAC
Organism: Anoxybacillus sp. LAT27; assembly: GCF_022030075.1. Taxonomy (NCBI): domain Bacteria; kingdom Bacillati; phylum Bacillota; class Bacilli; order Caryophanales; family Anoxybacillaceae; genus Anoxybacillus; species Anoxybacillus sp. LAT27. The sequence continues at coordinate 5,898 of NZ_JAIWYK010000440.1, read as the reverse complement.
GGACGATATGTACTTGTGCTAACGAATCAATCATGCAAAGTCGTCGATGAACAAATCACGTTTCCTGCCTGTTTTCAAGGGTTTCGGTTAAAGACAAACATGAAAGGGAAGCTACAACAAGTCCGATTCGTTCCGAAACACCGCCATATCATCGTCGAAGTCGTTTACAAAATCCCTATTCCAACACAAAAACAAGATAACAACAGAGATATCAGTATTGATTTGGGATTAGATAACTTCGCAACCATTGTGAACAATGTGGGCAAACAACCGATCGTCATCAATGGTAAAGGTCTAAAATCCGCCAATCAATACTATAACAAACAAATGAGCCACTACCGCAAAGTAGCGAAACAGATGAATGGACTCGATTGGACAAAACGAATGAGCAAAATGACAGAAAAACGAAATCGCATCGTGGAAAACTTTATGCACCAAGCGAGTGCCTTTGTCATGAAACATGCGTTGTCTTTAGACTGCGATACGATTGTGGTGGGGATGAATAAAGATTGGAAGCGTGAAGTCCATCTCGGAAAGCGCACAAATCAAGCGTTCGTTCACATCCCGTATCAAACGTTTCTTCATCAGTTGCAGTACAAAGCAGCACAGCATGGGATTCGTGTCATCGTGACAGAAGAAAGCTATACATCGAAATGCAGTTTTTTAGACATGGAAGAAATCAAAAAGCAAAAGCAATACAAAGGAACGCGCATCAAGCGAGGACTGTTTCAATCTGAAAATGGAATACTGATTAACGCAGATGTCAACGGGGCATACAACATCATGAGAAAAGTATTCCCAAAGGCGTTCGCCAATGGGATAGCGGGTGTGGGGTTACACCCAATCCGAGTACATGTCGCTTAAACGACGTGGACGGATAAACAATTTTATTAAAATCTTTATCATTATTCTATGATTTTAATAAAATTGATAACCTAATGAGAGAACGAGAGGAGGAAGAGGAATGAAGCGTATATCAAGTAAAGAAGTGTATGAAAGAACGTTGCAGTTATTAACAGAACGTGGGGTAACGATTCCAGCCATTGCTGAGATTGTATATGAAATGCAAAGTCCGTATAATAAAAATTTAACGATGGCAGAATGTATCGAAAGTGTAGAAAAAGTGTTACAAAAACGCGAAGTACAACATGCGATTTTAGTTGGTATTGAGCTTGATAAACTAGCAGAAAACGGCATGTTGTCAGAGCCGCTTCAAACGATTGTCGAAACGGATGAAGGGCTGTTTGGCGTCGATGAAACGTTAGCGTTAGGGGCGGTACTCGGATACGGAAGCATTGCGGTGACGACATTTGGTCATCTCGATAAAAATAAAGTCGGAATCATTAAGCAGCTTGATACGAAACGTGGCAAAGGCGTGCATACGTTTTTAGACGATTTAGTCGCAAGCATTGCCGCAAGCGCCTCTGGTCGCCTTGCGCACAACTTGCGCGACGAGGAAGAAGCTGCGTTGAATGCGTAAAAAAAGCCGTAAATCCGCATGGGTTTACGGTTTTTTTACGGAAAAATGTGAAATATAAACGGCTTGCTTATTATGCGAATGAAGCCCTCAAAAAGCTTTAGGGGCTACGGTGTTTCTTTTTGCTGTTTTAACAAATCGCGAATTTCTGTGAGTAGTTGTTGTTCTTTTGTCATCGTTGGTGCGGTTTGTTTCGTTTCTTCTTGTTTTTTGATTCGCTCGTGCAAGTTGTTTAAAAGTTTGACAAATAGAAAAATCGAAAAGGCGATAACTAAAAAGTCAACGACGTTTTGAAGAAACACCCCGTATTTCACTTCCGCTTTGCCGACTTTCCAAGATAACCCGCTAAAATCAATGCCACCTAAAATAAGACCAACGAGCGGCATAATGATGTCGTTGACGAGAGAAGAAACGATTTTCCCGAACGCCCCGCCGATAATGACCCCGACAGCTAAGTCGATGACGTTGCCTCGTACTGCGAATTTTTTAAATTCGTTCCACATCGGCATGCCTCCTTTTGTTCATACTTTACCATACCCCCATTCTATTTGTCGATTTTTGCATGCGAGGCGCATGGTCGGGCAGTTGTGCATAACATGACGATGAATATGAAAAAAGAGGTGGGAACATGTATTACGTGTATCCAATGTATCCAATGTATCCATATCCGATCATGCCTTATCCGCTTCCGCGGGAATATACGAAAGATTACGGACCGAACCCGTTTGTCATTCAAATTGAAGAAGCGACGAAACGAAACAATATGTTCCGTACGACGTTATGGACAGGTCCGCATTTACAAGTGACGTTAATGAGCTTGCGTGTCGGGGAGGATATTGGTTTAGAAATTCATCCGGGCGTGGATCAACTTTTACGTATTGAACAAGGCGAAGGCATCGTGCGGATGGGAAAAAGGAAAAATGAATGGACGTTTGAACGACGAGTGGGCGACGGTTCTGCTATTTTTGTCCCTGCAGGAACGTGGCATAATGTAATAAACATTGGAAACGTTCCGCTAAAATTGTATTCCATTTATGCGCCGCCACAACATCCAGCCGGCACCGTCCATCCGACAAAAGCTGATGCTCTTGCGGCGGAATGAGAGAAAAGACTTGGGGGAAGCCCTCACGTGTTGGAAAAGGATAAAAAATAGTTGCAATTTTTCGGAAAATAAGATACATTAATTAAAAATCAGAAAATTCAATATCGTTTTGCGTTCTTATCAAGAGAAGGGGAGGGACTGGCCCGATGAACCTTCAGCAACCAGCCGAAAGCGGTCAGGTGCTAAATCCAGCGAATTGGCGTTCAATTCGGAAGATAAGAAGAAGCGACTGTAAAAGCCTTCTTCTTTGAAGGCTTTTATTTTTTTAGAAAGGAAGAGAGCGAATGAGTCATGTGGAAACGATATTAGCGCAAATTGGCAATCGAAGCGAGACGGTGACAGGGACGGTCAATCCGCCTGTCTATTTTTCAACAGCGTATCGGCATGAAGGGATCGGACAGTCGACAGGGTACGATTACATTCGGACAGGAAACCCGACGAGACATATTGTCGAGGAGGCGATTGCGCAGTTAGAAGAAGGGGATCAAGGGTTTGCATGTAGCTCAGGCATGGCGGCGATTCAAACGTTGTTTGCGTTGTTTGAAAGCGGCGATCATTTCCTCGTTTCAGCCGATTTATATGGCGGAACGTATCGGCTATTTGAAAAAGGGTGGAAGAAATACGGTTTGTCGTTTACATACGTCGATTTTCGCGATCTCGATGCGGTAAAGGCGCATGTGACGGACAAAACGAAAGCGATTTTTTTAGAAACGCCGACAAATCCGCTTATGCAAGAGGCGGATATTGAAGCGGTGGCAACGTTTGCGAAGCAATATGGGTTGCTTCTTATTGTTGATAATACGTTTTACACCCCTGTGTTACAAAGGCCATTAACGAAAGGGGCGGACATCGTCATTCATAGCGCAACGAAATATTTAGGCGGGCATAACGACGTGCTTGCCGGGCTCATTGTTGCCAAAGGAAAAGAGCTATGCGAGCAACTCGCGATGTATCATAACGCGATTGGGGCGGTGTTATCACCGTTTGATTCATGGCTGTTAATTCGCGGCATGAAGACGCTTGCGCTGCGCATGCGTCAGCACGAACAAAACGCGAAAGCCATTTATGAATTTTTAACACAACACGAAGATGTGACGGATGTGTTATATCCGGGGAGAGGCGGCATGTTGTCGTTTCGCGTGCGCGATGAAAAATGGGTGAATGCCTTCTTACGAAGTTTAAAACTGATTACGTTTGCGGAAAGTTTAGGCGGTGTCGAAAGTTTTATTACGTATCCCGCGACGCAAACGCATATGGATATTCCAGAGGATATTCGTATCGCCAACGGGGTATGTAATCGTTTGTTACGTTTTTCGGTCGGCATTGAATACGATGATGATTTAATTGCTGATTTAGCACAAGCGTTTCAGCGTATGAAAGAGGTGTAAAAAATGGATGTACAAACAAAGCTCGTTCACAATCAATGGCAGATTGATACGCAAACGGGCGCAGTGAGTGTCCCGATTCATCATGCATCGACGTTTCATCAGTTTGATTTTGATACGTTTGGCAAGTACGATTATAGCCGTTCTGGTAACCCGACGCGTGAGGCGCTTGAGGAAACAATTGCGGAACTGGAGGGGGGCGTCAGCGGTTTTGCGTTCGCATCGGGCATGGCGGCCATTTCTACGGCATTTTTATTATTGTCAAAAGGCGATCACGTGTTGGTTACCGATGACGTATATGGTGGAACGTACCGCATCATCACGGATGTATTGAGCCGATTTGGCATTGAATATACGTTTGTTGATATGACTGATTTAGATGCGGTGGCACGTCATATTCGCCCAAACACGAAAGTCATTTATATGGAAACGCCGTCCAATCCGCTTTTGAAAATTACAGATATTCGTGGGGTTGTGAAGCTTGCGAAAGCGCACGGTTGTTTGACGTTTTTAGATAATACGTTTGCGACTCCTTTGTTGCAGCGTCCGCTTGATCTCGGTGTTGATGTCGTTTTGCATAGCGCAACGAAATTTTTAGCAGGTCATAGCGATGTCATTGCTGGACTTGCGGTTGTGAAAGACGAGCGTCTCGCAAAACAGCTGCGGAAATTGCAGTATTCGTTTGGAGCAGTGCTCGGTGTGCAAGATGCATGGCTTGTGTTGCGCGGATTAAAAACGTTGCACGTTCGGTTAGAGCATTCGTCTCGTTCAGCTATGCAATTGGCGCAATTTTTACATCGTCATCCGAAAGTGGCACATGTATATTATCCAGGGCTTTCTCATCATGATGGACACGTCATTCATCGCGAACAAGCGCGCGGATTTGGGGCGGTGTTGTCGTTTGAATTGGAAGATGAACAAGCGGTGCGGACGTTCGTCCAACATGCGCACATTCCCATTTTTGCGGTTAGTTTAGGGGCGGTTGAATCGATTTTATCGTATCCAGCGAAAATGTCGCATGCGGCGATGCCGAAAACGGAACGCCTTCGTCGCGGCATTACGGACGGTTTGTTGCGCATAAGCGTCGGACTTGAGGCAATTGATGATTTAGTGGCCGACTTTGAACAGGCGTTATCGTATGTATAGGCTAGGTATAACACCTAGCCTTAGCTAATTTGGTCGAGAGCGTTACGTTGTAGTTGTTGTTCGACCATGCGATCGAGCTGTTGAATTTTTTTTAAAGCGAGTTCGTCATCGATTTGGCGATAATGATGTTTGCCACCCGGTTCTTCATCTGCTTCATCGGCGAGTTTCACGATCGTTTGAAGCGGTTTTCGTTTTAGTTCTCCTTCTGGAAGATACGAATCGGTATGAAGCAAAATGGCGAGGGCGATTTCTTTGGCGTGTTGAGGATGTTCACCGAGTCGAATAAGCAGTTTATGCGCTCGCTCCGCCCCTTTAATCGCATGAATGTCGTTTTGTTTATATGTTTCATAGTCCCATGTTCCATTAGAGTACCATTCATAATGCCCGATATCATGAAGCAATGCGGCTTTTGTCGCTAAATCAACATTCACTCCATATTGCAAGGCAAGGCGATACGCATGATATGCGGTAGCGATGGCATGCGCGACGCCTGAACGTTTTAAATATTTTTGGGTGATGGGGTGAAGGAAGATGTCAGTTAATGTGACACGTCTCATAGCTCACCATCCCTTTCGAATGTTTTTCTAATCATCATACCACGTCTACTTTTAAAATGGCAATACATATTTTTTTCGTTTTTTCTTCATGATTAATCACGCAGGAAACCCCTGCTTTCAAGCATGGGGAGGAATGCGTTTTTTTTGTTTATTTTTCACTAAAAAATATAAAATAAAATTAGTGAAAGGTGGTGAGGACATGAAATTGACTTTAACAGCAAAAATTAAAAT
>NZ_JAIWYK010000070.1:0-49585 GCF_022030075.1 Anoxybacillus sp. LAT27 | reverse complement strand
CTCGACTTGCATGTATTAGGCACGCCGCCAGCGTTCGTCCTGAGCCAGGATCAAACTCTCCATAGAAAGTTTATATCTCTAGCTTCTTTACGCTTTTCGCTTCGTTCAGTTTTCAAGGAACATCTCTTTGTCGCTGTTTGAGCGACTTTTTTAATATATCATTTACTGTTTTCTTTGTCAACAACTTTTTATCTTTCTTTTTTACGTGTTACTTTCAACACGGACGTTTAGTAATATATCATATTCGCTCATCCTTAAGCAAGATGTTTTTTTGTTTTTTTAAGAAAAACTGAGTGAGGAAAAGTACCTCACCCAGTTAAGCTTCCCTGCAATTATTTATGACGCATTTGAGGGAATAACAATACATCGCGGATCGATGGAGAGTTCGTTAACAACATAACAAGACGATCAATGCCAATTCCTAACCCACCCGTTGGTGGCATCCCGTATTCTAATGCTTCGATAAAATCTTCGTCCATTTCATGCGCTTCGTCGTTTCCTTGTTCTTTTTCTCTTAACTGCGCTTCAAATCGTTCACGTTGATCGATTGGGTCATTTAATTCTGTGAATGCATTTGCATGCTCACGTGCAACGATAAATAGTTCAAATCGATCTGTGAAACGAGGATCTTCTGGATTTTTTTTCGCTAAAGGCGAAATCTCAACTGGGTGCCCATAAATAAATGTTGGCTGAATAAGATGTTGTTCTACTTTTTGTTCGAAAAATTCATTTACGATATGACCAAATGTCATATGTGGGGCTACTTCTACTCCGTGTTCTTTCGCCAATTGACGCGCTTCTTCGTCGCTCATGTGCTTCCAGAAGTCAACGCCCACATACTCTTTAATCGCATCAACCATATGAAGTCGTTTCCATGATGGCGTCAAATCTACTTCATGTTCTCCATATTGGATTTTTGTTGTTCCAAGCACTTCTTGAGCAATATGCGCAATCATATCTTCTGTTAATTTCATAATATCAGTGTAATCAGCATAAGCCTCGTAAAGTTCAAGCATCGTAAACTCTGGATTATGACGTGTTGAAATGCCTTCGTTTCGGAATACACGACCGATTTCATATACTTTCTCTAATCCACCTACAATTAAACGTTTTAAATGTAATTCGATCGCAATACGCATATACAATGTCATATCTAAAGCGTTATGGTGCGTAATAAATGGACGAGCAGCAGCTCCTCCGGCAATTGAGTGCATCATCGGCGTCTCTACTTCTAAATACCCTTTTTGATCTAAATAGCGACGCATTGATTGAATAATTAAACTGCGTGTAATAAACGTTTTTTTACTTTCTGGATTCATAATTAAATCGAGATAACGTTGGCGGTAGCGTTGCTCAATATCTTTGAGCCCGTGATATTTCTCAGGGAGCGGGCGCAACGATTTCGTCAACATTTCATACGAGTGTACCTTGATAGACAATTCTCCCACTTTTGTTTTGAATACTGTTCCTTTTACACCGACAATATCTCCTAAATCTGACGTATCGAAAATTTCATACTGCTCTTCACCAACATCGTCTTTGCGCACATAAATTTGAATTTGTCCCGTCAAATCTTGAATATGCGCAAATCCCGCTTTCCCTTTCCCGCGCTTCGTCATAATGCGACCAGCGATAGAAACATGAATTTGCTTTTCTTCCAATTCTTCTTTTGATAAATGACCGTATAATGTAAACAATTCTTCTGCTTGATGTGTACGCTCGAATCGTTTTCCAAATGGATCGATCCCTTTTTCACGCAACTTATGTAACTTTTCACGACGAACTAATAGCTGATCATTTAATTCTTCATGCGACATAACGAATTCACTCCAATAACTGTTTATTTTTTAAGAAATACTGCCAGCATGAGCTGACAGTATGTTTTATGATTCTATGACAACATGTTGTTCTTTTGCTTCAACTTCTTCTACAAAACTCATAAGCAACGTCACGAGTTCATCACGCGTCTGACATTCATTTATCGCATTGCGAACTTTGGCATTTCCACGAATACCTTTTAAATACCAGGCGGCATGTTTACGCATCTCTTTTACAGCGATATATTCATTTTTCAAAGCGATTAAACGATCCAAATGCAAAATACACACTTCGATTTTTTCACGTACAGACGGTTCCGGAATAAGTTCACCCGTTTCCAAATAACGAACGGTACGATAAATCATCCATGGATTACCGAGGGCAGCGCGCCCAATCATGACGCCATCGACGCCTGTTTGTTCTAACATTCGTTTAGCATCTTGAGGGGTCTGGACATCACCGTTACCGATAACGGGGATACGAACCGCTTCTTTCACTTGCTTAATGACGTTCCAATCCGCTTTTCCTTCATACATTTGTACGCGCGTTCGGCCATGAACAGCAACCGCTTGTCCACCTGCCCGTTCTACCGCCTGAGCGTTTTCGACAGCATAAATATGATTTTCATCCCAACCGATTCGCATTTTTACTGTGACAGGCTTCTCCACCGCATCGACGACTGCGGCTACCATGTCGTAAATTTTATTTGGATCTAACAACCACTTTGCTCCCGCGTCACACTTCGTAATTTTTGGAACAGGGCATCCCATGTTAATATCGATAATATCGGCGTTCGTATGTTGATCTACATATTTAGCGGCTTGTACAAGCGTCTCTTTTTCCCCGCCAAAAATTTGCAAGCTCAATGGTTTTTCACGCTCGTCAATATAAAGCATGCCCATTGTTTTTGGGTTATTAAATAAAATCGCTTTATCGCTAACCATCTCTGCACAAACAAGTCCTGCACCAAACTCCTTTACAGTTAGACGAAATGCTGAATTACATACCCCTGCCATCGGTGCAAGTACAACAGGGTTATTAATTTGTACATTTCCGATTTTAAACATCAAATCCCCTCCTTTCCTAATAATTGTTCTTCCACTACTTCGCGGCTTTTCCATATACGAACACCCTTGTCCGATAACTGCTCCACATACGAACGTAAAGGACGTTGAACAGATGGAATAATTAAAGATTCATCTATTTCAAACAACGGGATTAATACAAACGCCCGTTCAAACATACGCGGATGCGGAATAATAAGTTGTTCTGTCTCAATATTTTCATGATTATATAGCAAAATGTCAAGGTCTAACGTCCGCGGTCCCCAATGAACTTCCCGCTTGCGACCGAACTTTTTTTCAATGTCCATCGTAGCTGCTAACAAAGCAAATGGAGATAGCGATGTAGCGATCTTTACAACCATATTTAAAAAACAAGCTTGTTCGACATATCCAACTGGATCTGTTTCGTAAATCGAAGATGTCGCTAAAACAGAAATATGTGTATGATCACGTAATGCAATCACCGCTTTACACAAATATTCGAAACGGTCACCAATATTCGAACCTAATGCAATATAAGAAGTATTTTCCATTTATTAACGCCCTCTCGTAATTTCAACCGCCACATACGCATAGTGACCTTTAATCGGCGGATTTGGTTTCGTCACTTTGACAGTACACGATGACACCGTTGTATACGCACATAAAATTTGTTCAGCGATGCGTTCCGCTACTGCCTCAATCAACTTAAACGGCTTTCCTTCGACGATGCTTTGACATATGTCATATATATGTGCATAGTTAACCGTTTCACTTAAATCGTCGGTTACACCAGCTTTTCTTAAATTTGTTTCAATGATGACATCGACATAAAAACGTTGACCGAGCTTATTTTCTTCGGGAAATACCCCGTGATACCCATAAAACTCCATTTGTTGCACATAAATTTTATCGCGCATACTCTCCTCCCTTCCCAAGCATCGCATCCATCATTTTAGCCATTCTAGCCATCGGTAAAACATCGTGTACCCGAACGATATGTGCTCCTTTTACAATGCCGAGGCAAACCGTTGCTCCCGTTCCTTCTACTCGTTCATGAACGGGTAAATCAAGCACATGCCCGATAAATGATTTTCGCGATGTTCCTAACAAGATCGGATACCCGAGAACTGAAAATTCATCCAACCGACGCATCACTTCCAAATTATGCTCTACTGTTTTAGCAAACCCGATCCCCGGATCGATAATAATTTGTTCGTCTTTCACACCAGCTTGTTTGACTATATCAATACTTTCTTTTAAATCGTTCATCATATCCGAAATGAGATCTTTATAATGGCGATCGTAACGATTATGCATTAATACAATAGGTACACCATAGTAAGCGGCTACTTGAGCCATATTGGAATCTGCCTTTGCCCCCCAAACGTCGTTAATTATTGTCGCGCCCGCTTCAATGGCTTGCTTAGCTACTTCTGCTTTATACGTATCAATCGAAATGGGTACATTCACCGCTTTAGCAACCGCTTCTACAATCGGGATGACGCGACGCAACTCTTCTTCAAGTGATACTTTTTCAGCTCCAGGGCGGGTGGATTCTCCCCCAATATCAATGATATGTGCTCCTTCGGCGACAAGTTGCTTCGCACGCTCAACAGCCTGCTCTACATGATTATATTTTCCTCCATCAGAAAAGGAGTCAGGAGTGGCATTTAAAATGCCCATAATAACCGTATTCTTTCGCAAGTCTAACTTATATGTTCCACAATATATAACATCCATCAATGAACGTACCCGTCCTTTCTTTCATACCTTGTCCATAAATGTGTCGTAAAAAAGGCGTACGCACGTTGGAGACGGCTCGTCATTTCCCCACATTTCCCGGGATATACATCGTTATCTAGTCGACAAACCGGCACGATTTCTTGAATGGAATTTGTTAGAAATATTTCATCTGCTTCTTTGAGTTGTTGTAGAGAGTAAAATCCTTCTTTCACACGAACACCCCACGAGCGCAACAAATCGATCACAAACAATCGCGTTATACCGTTTAAAATACCGGTTTCTACTGAAGGAGTATACACGATGCCGTCTTTTACCCAAAAGACGTTAGAAACAATTCCTTCTGCGACAAATCCTTCTTTCGTAAGAAAAATGCCTTCTACATTTGGATGGTGACCAACTTCTTGTTTACCTAAAATATTGTTTAAATAGTGATGAGATTTTAAACGAACCGATCCTTCCGGTGTATTTCGCCTCACTTGTAATGTTTGACATACTTTTTCTTCTGAAAACGTCGGAATCGGCTTCATATACATAATAATGGTCGGATTTGTATACGGTTCTACTTGCAGTCCAACATCTCCGATTCCAGCAGATATATTTAAGCGTACATACGCATCTCGATAACCGTTTGCCTTTAACAATTGAGAAAGAATATGCAAAACATCATCTCGAGTGATAGAACATGAAATGTTGAGCATATCGAGTCCGTTATGAAGACGAGCTAAATGATCATCAAGCAAAAACGGATGTCCATCATATACGCGAAACGTTTCAAATAAACCGAGTCCATACATAAACCCGTGGTCAAACGCGGAAATGCGTGCCTCTTCCTTTTTTACGATTTGCCCATTGATATAAATAAACATGCAACATCACTTTCGTTTGTATAATGTAATAAAATTTTTAAGCATGTCTAAACCATATTCCGTCATGATCGACTCAGGATGAAATTGAACCCCCTCAATCGGCAGCGTTTTATGGCGAATGGCCATAATTTCTCCTTCATCTGTCCACGCAGAGATATCAAAACAATCGGGCAATGTTTCCCTTTTTACAATTAATGAGTGATAACGCGTGGCTGTAAAGGGATTGGGAATTTGAGTAAAAATCGTCTTGCCATCATGAAAAATCGACGATGTTTTGCCATGCATTAAACGTTCTGCCTGAACAACTTCCCCACCAAACACTTGGGCAATCGACTGATGACCAAGACATACACCAAAAATCGGGATTTTCCCTGCGAAATATTCAATGGCTGCCATGCTAATACCCGCTTCATTCGGACTGCAAGGACCAGGTGAAATCATTAAAAAGTGGGGGTGAAGTTGTTCAATTTGAGCAATCGTTACCTCATCGTTTCGTTTAACAATTAATTCTTCCCCTAATTGCCCTAAATATTGAACGAGGTTATACGTAAATGAATCATAGTTATCAATCATTAAAATCATTTGGCTCACCTCATGCTTAATTGTACATACTCTTCTTCACTCAGCTCTTTTGCTTTCCATAACGCAAATGCTTTCTTTAAACATTCTTTATACTCATGTTCCGGTTGTGAATCAATGACAATCCCTGCCCCTGCTTGCACATACGCAAGACCATCTTTTGCAATCATTGTCCGAATTGCAATGTTCAACTCCATATCGCCATCAAATCCGATCCACCCGATTGAACCTGTGTAAATGCCACGTCGAACAGGCTCTAGCTCTTCAATTATTTCCATCGTTCGTACTTTTGGTGCCCCTGTGATTGTTCCACCTGGAAAAACGGCTGATATAACATCGAACGCATCTTTTCCCGCCGCGAGCTGACCAGAAACATGGGAGACAAGATGCATGACATGAGAATATTTTTCAATGACCATAAACTCATCCACTTTTACCGTTCCATATGCACATACACGTCCAAGGTCATTCCGCTCTAGATCGACGAGCATTAAATGTTCGGCTCGTTCTTTTTCATTTGCTAATAATGATTGGGCAATTTGATCATCTTCTTGAATCGTTTTGCCACGTGAGCGTGTTCCTGCAATCGGACGCGTACTTACATACTTTCCTTTCTTTTTCACAAGTAGCTCCGGAGAACCGCTTACGATTTGAAATTCAGGGAAATGCATATACGCCATATACGGTGATGGATTTAATGTGCGCAATTTTTCATAAATCGTAAACGGGTGTGTAAGTAGCCGTTTCGATTGTCGTACAGACAAGTTCACTTGAAAGACATCGCCTTGCGCAATATACGTGCGAACCTTTTCGACAGCTTCCATAAACTGTTCTTCACTCATTGACACCGCTTCTTCTTTTTCGTAGTTCGGAATAAACGGGCGGGAAACGTCGGAAAAATCAGTTGTCCATAGTTGTTCGTATCGCTCGAGACGTTCGTTCGCTTGTTGCTCTTCTCCTTCTACATAATGAGTAATGAGATAAAGAAAAGATGCATGATGATCATATACGAACACATCATCAAATACTAAAAAATATAAATCAGGCATATTTAAGTCATCACATGCAACCGAAGGAAGCTTTTCAATATAGCGAACACAATCGTAACTGATATAGCCGATTGCTCCACCTTGAAAATCTGGCCCTTCTTCTAATTTTTCTATTTCCCACTGACGGAACCATTTCTTTAGTGATTGCAATATATTCCCTTCAAACGTTTCTGTACGATGCTTCTGCCAAACTGTCAATTTATCATCTTTACCAATAACGACTGCAAATGGTTGTAAACCGATTATGCTATATCGGCCGTCTCGCCCACTTTCAAGCAAAACATGGTGCAACTGTTTTCGCGATAATGCTTTATATTGCGAAAACCAATCACGTTGTGCGTATGTGATCTTTTTGATCATTGTTCGTCGCCTTTGTTTGTTCAAAGATGTCCCCCCTCTTCATCAATCCATACGCTTATTGTACAACGAACATGTAGAAACAATCACGAAAAAAAATTCGGCAAGAATGTTCTTGCCGAATTATTCCTCAAACTGATATAATGGCGTGCTTAAATAACGTTCACCGTTACTCGGGATAATAGCTAATACTTTTTTTCCTTTTCCTAATTTTTTCGCTACTTGCAACGCGACATGAATGGCTGCACCTGACGAAATTCCTCCTAAAATCCCTTCTTGACGAGCAGCTAGACGAGCAGCTGCAAACGCTTCTTCTGTCTTTACAGTAACGACTTCATCATAAATGGATGTATTTAAAATATCAGGAACGAAGCCGGCTCCAATTCCTTGAATTTTATGTGGACCTGGTTTTCCGCCGGAAAGCACTGGAGAGTCTGCTGGTTCAACAGCATAAATTTTAATGTTTGGATACGCTTGACGCAACACTTCTCCTGCTCCTGTAATCGTTCCACCTGTTCCAATTCCGGCCACAAATGCATCGAGTTGATCGCCCATTTGCTCAACAATTTCTTTTCCTGTTGTTAAACGATGTACTTCTGGGTTCGCTTCGTTTTTAAATTGCTGTGGCATAAAATAGCCGTGCTCTTGTGCGAGCTGCTCTGCTTTTTGAATCGCGCCTCGCATTCCTTCACTTCCTGGCGTTAAAACAAGCTCTGCGCCGTAAGCACGAAGTAAGTTGCGGCGCTCTAAACTCATCGTTTCAGGCATAACGAAAATGGCTTTATATCCTTTTGCAGCAGCAACCATCGCTAAACCAATTCCCGTATTTCCGCTTGTCGGTTCAATGATCGTGTCACCAGGCTGAATTTTCCCTGCTTTCTCGGCAGCTTCAATCATCGCTAGCGCAATACGATCTTTCACGCTGCTTCCTGGGTTCATAAACTCTAGCTTTAAATATACATCTGCGCTATCGTGATCAACAATGCGGTTTAATTTAACTACCGGTGTTTGACCAATTAACTCTGTAATAGATTGTACTACACGTGCCATTTCATCCACCTCTAATCCCGAGTATTTTTATCGAATTTGTAACCAATTTATCAGTTATTTTCGAAATTGTCAATCATTTTGTTTTGCTAATTTTTTTAATTCCTCAAGATCTTCGGCTGAAAATATATACGTTTCATTACAAAAATGACAAGATGCTTCCGCTTTTCCTTCTTCATCAATCATTTGCTGAATTTCTTCCACCCCTAAGCTAATAATCGCATCTGCTACCCGCTCACGTGAACAACGACAAACGAATGATACAGGCATCGTTTCAAGAATTTTTACATTTTGTTCTCCGCCGAGCAGCGCATGTAAAATTTGTTCTGGTGTTAAACCACTTTCAATCATTTTTGAAATCGGTGGAATGGTAGTTAAATTTTTTTCAATGTCTGCAATGGTTTGTTCTTCTGTACCCGGCATCAGTTGCAAAATAAAACCACCAGCCGCCAATATCGTATAATCCGGATTGACTAGCACACCAACTCCAACGGATGATGGCGTCTGTTCAGAGGAAACGAAATAGTATGTAAAATCCTCACCAAGCTCCCCAGATACGAGCGGAACTTGTCCTGTAAAATAATCGCGTAATCCTAAGTCTTTCACAACAGTTAATGTTCCATTCGTTCCAACAGCTCTAGCAACATCGAGCTTTCCGTTTGCATTCAGTTCAAAGTGAACATGCGGATTGGATACATAACCACGTACATGTCCTTTGGCGTTACTATCAACGAGAATATGACCAATAGGGCCACCGCCTTCAATTTTAATTGTAATTTGACTATCTCCTTTTAACATCGCTCCCATCATCACGCCCGCTGTCATCGCACGACCTAGTGCTGCGGATGCTGTTGGCCACGTTTGATGTCTTCGCTGCGCCTCCCGTACTGTTTCTGTTGTGCGCACCGCATACGCTCGCACTTGACCATCGTATGCTAGCGCTTTTACTAAATAATCTGCCATCGTTGTCACTCGCCTTTCTTGTTTCGTTCATATAACAATTGTAATCCTTTTAATGTTAAAAACGGATCAACAATATCAATGATATTCGATTCATGGGCAATTAAAGATGCTAACCCACCTGTTGCAATGACTTTTGGAGGAACGGCACTTTTTTCTTTCATTCGTGACACAATGCCCTCCACTTGTCCGACATATCCGTATAAAATTCCTGCTTGCATCGCACTTACCGTATTTTTTCCAATAATGTCATCCGGACGAGCAATTTCAATACGCGGAAGTTTAGCTGCTCGAGAGTAAAGCGCTTCCGTGGAAATTGTAATCCCTGGGGCAATAGCCCCTCCCATATATTGCTTATGCTCATTAATATAGCAGTATGTTGTCGCTGTACCGAAATCGACAATAATAAGCGGTGCGCCGTACAAGTGGATGCCTGCCACAGCGTTGACAATCCGGTCCGCTCCGACTTCTTTTGGGTTGTCATACTTAATATTCAGCCCCGTTTTAATGCCCGGACCTACAATGAGCGGTTTAATATGAAAATATTTTGTACACATGCGCTCTAATGCAAACATAATTGGTGGAACAACGGAAGAAATAATAATGCCGTCAATGTCAGAAAAACGCAATCCGACATCTTGTAATAACATTTTTACGATCATTCCGTATTCATCTTCTGTTTTGCTTCGGCTCGTTTCAATGCGCCAATGGAACTTGAGCTCATCCCCATCATACACACCTAATACCGTATTCGTGTTTCCGACGTCTAATACAAAAATCATCACTCATCCCCGCTTTTTTCACAATTTGTTCCTTCTTCATCATATCATAATCGTTTAACCCGACGGTAAAAAAAGATGCCTCTTATAAAAAGAGACACCTTTATTCTTCTTTTTTCGTTTGAATATTTACTTTTACTTCTTCTTGTTTATTGTCATTGCGGTTTGGTAACGTACCATGTTCGAACAAATGTTTAATTTGCTCTGCATCAAGTGTTTCCACTTCAAGCAACGTATTGGCAATCAGATCCAACTTGTCGCGGTTTTCCGTTAGTAAGCGTTTCGCTTTTTCGTAACATTCTTTAATAATGCGTTGCATCTCAAGGTCAATTTCATATGCGATTTGGTCGCTATAATTTTGCTCATTATGCAAATCACGACCTAAGAACACTTGACCATGAGACTGACCAAACTGCATTGGTCCGAGCTTATCGCTCATTCCAAACTCCGTAACCATGCGACGAGCAATGCTTGTTGCGCGCTGGAAGTCATTATGCGCTCCTGTACTTACTTCGCCAAATACGATTTCCTCAGCCACACGTCCGCCAAGAAGCCCTGTAATTTTATCAAGCAACTCTGGTTTCGTCATAAAATAACGGTCTTCTTTCGGTAACATGACTGCATATCCACCAGCTTGGCCACGTGGCACAATCGTTACTTTGTGCACCATTTCCGCATCCGCAAGCACCATGCCAATGACTGTATGACCTGCTTCGTGATAAGCAACAATTTTTCGCTCTTTTTCAGAAATGACGCGACTTTTCTTAGCAGGACCAGCAATGACACGATCCGTTGCTTCATCAATATCGCTCATATCAATTTTTTTCTTGTTCTGTCGAGCAGCAACAAGGGCAGCCTCATTTAATAAGTTTTCTAAATCAGCACCAGAAAAACCAGGCGTACGCATCGCAATCGCCTTTAAATCAACTGACTCATCGAGCGGTTTGTTGCGTGCATGCACACGAAGAACAGCTTCACGTCCTTTCACATCTGGACGGTCAACCGTAATTTGACGATCGAAACGACCAGGACGTAAAAGGGCAGGGTCTAAAATGTCCGGACGGTTTGTCGCAGCGATAATAATAATTCCTTCATTTCCGCTGAATCCATCCATTTCAACGAGCAATTGGTTTAATGTTTGCTCCCGTTCATCGTGACCTCCACCTAAACCAGCACCACGTTGACGTCCCACTGCATCAATTTCATCAATAAAAATAATACAAGGGGCGTTTTTCTTCGCTGTTTCAAACAAATCGCGTACACGCGAAGCACCAACACCGACAAACATTTCAACGAAATCTGAACCACTAATAGAGAAAAACGGTACACCAGCTTCTCCAGCAACCGCTCTCGCTAATAACGTTTTTCCTGTTCCAGGTGGTCCGACGAGAAGAACACCTTTTGGAATGCGAGCTCCGAGTTCCACAAACTTACGAGGATCTTTTAAAAACTCGACAATTTCAACAAGTTCTTGCTTTTCTTCATCCGCACCGGCAACGTCTTTAAAACGAACACGCTTCTTATCTTCGTTATACAGTTTCGCACGGCTTTTGCCAAAATTCATAACTCGGCTGCCGCCGCCTTGCGCTTGATTTAGTAAAAAGAAGAACAAAATAAAAATGATGATAAACGGAATAATGGACGTAAAAAACGTCACCCATCCGCTCGTTTCATCCGCAGGCAACACTTCTACTTTCGCCTGTTGTGCGGCTTCGTCAATACGTTGAAGGATTTGCGGACTGTTCGCTACGTACGTCGTAAAAAATTGTCCTTCAGCATACGTTTTTAATTGTCCACGAATTTCATAAACGCCCCGCTCTGGCTTCAACGAGACATACTTTACATCACCATTTTCTAAATGGGTAACGAACGCATCGTACGTCATTCGCTCCGCCCGTTGATTGCCGCCATTTAAAAAGCTTACAACACCAATGACGACGAGAAAAATAAGTAAGTAAAAGATTGTATTACGGAAAATGCGGTTCATCTCCTACCTCCTCCCACACTTAAAACACGCTATAGTCAATAGTATCATAGAAAAACGTTCCAAAACAAACGATGTGCATGAAAAAATTATTTACTGTATACTTCTGGTTTTAACACACCGATGTACGGAAGATTTCGGTATTTCTCACAATAGTCTAACCCATAGCCGACAACGAATTCATCTGGAACGATGAAACCGACATAATCAGCTTCAATATTTGCTTTTCGACCAGACGGTTTATCAAGCAAAGTCACGATTTTAATCGATTTTGCTTTGCGATAACGGAATAAATCTGCTAAATAGCTTAACGTTAAACCGCTATCAATAATATCTTCGATGATAAGCACATCGCGGCCTTCAACTGATGTGTTCAAGTCTTTCAAAATTTTCACTTCTCCAGATGATACGGTCGCATTTCCATAGCTCGATACATCCATAAAATCGATTTCCAAATATGTATCAATATGCTTAATTAAATCTGCCATAAACGGCATCGCGCCTTTTAGTACACCAACCAAAAGCGGAAAGCGTCCTTCATATTCTTTCGTCAATAATGCACCTAACTCTTTTACTTTTTGTTGAATTTGTTCTTCCGTAATTAAAATTTTTTCCATATCTTGATGCATGCCCATATTCTTTCCTCCTACTATCATTCATTGCTTTTTATAGTGTAATACAATATAGCGATTTTTTGTAATATTTGTTGCTGTGTAAACAGATTTTTTTACACCAGGAATCCATATGATGTTCCCGCTCGCATCTTCGACGACTGGCCATTGCGCCCGTTCGTTCGCTGGAATTTTTTCATCAATAAAAATACGAGATATTTTTTTCGCATGTTCCATTCCTTTGACTTTCATGCGATCTCCACACTTTCTTGTTCGCACACGAAGAGGCAACATTAATTGATCAGCCTCAATGACTATATGATCATCGTCTTCAATGAAAGGATAGCGATCAACAAACTGACTGATAAGTTGACATCCGTTTGGTAATACGAGTGTATCGGGAACATGGAAAAGAAACTCATATTCGCTCGTCTGTCTCTGCTGAAACGTAAATATACATACCTCGTATTGACGAATAACTTTTAATCCGTTCGGAAAATGAAGCATACCTGAAGGATGTTGCCGTTTTAAAAATTGTAACGCTTGGTTGATATGTATAGAAGACAATGACGATGGGACGTTCCCATAAAGATAGTTTAATATTAGTTGAATCCCTCGTCTTTGTAAAGGTTTTGGCATGCGTATGAACGGAGGAATATCGACACGAATCCCTTCTTCTTGTTGATGAACAACGCGTTTCAACTCCTCTTTTGTCAGTTGCTCTAAAAATGCTTCATCTTCGCTCATCATCTCACTAAACTGTTGAATATGCTCATGAACGCGAATATTTTCCCGCTTGAAAAAAGGCAAAACGAAATGACGGAAACGGTTGCGCGTGTAATCATCCTTTTCGTTGCTCGGATCGTGCCGAGCATGCAATCCATTTTGTCGACAATACTGTTCAATTTGCCTTCGATCGATGCATAAAAACGGTCGAACGATATAGCCACTGCCAAACGGGCGCTTTACGGGTATCCCTGCGTATCCTCTTGTCGTACTTCCGCGTACTAATCGCATAAGCACCGTTTCAATTTGGTCATCGCCGTGGTGAGCTAAAGCGACACAATGTGCGTGATGTTTGTACATAACTTGCTCAAAAAAGGTGTATCGACAATCACGGGCTGCTTCTTGCACACCTTTTCCTGTTCGTTCCATATATGCAGGAACGTCTAATTGTGTCGCCTCACATATAATACTATGTTGTTCGCAAAAATGTTTCACAAAATGCATATCTTCTTCTGATTGTTTTCCCCGCAACATATGATCGACATGTGCAGCAACAAGTTGAATATCGTAACGCTCTCTTTCACTCCATAAGAAATGAAGCAACGCTAACGAGTCCGGACCGCCTGACACGCCAACAACAACAGTTGTACCACGCTCAAGCAATTGATGCTTTTCGATAAACTCATGCACAACTTCTAGCATATTCTCCCTCTCGGTTAGTAGTGTCGTTTTTTACAATCGTATCACATTTTATTGCCCGTACTCAAAACGAATGCGGAAAAATTAAAGAATTTGAACATACAAATAAACAACATACATAAATAAAAGGCACACAAACAAAAGCATCGTCTCTAATACATGAAATTTTTTCTTCCTTTTTACACGCACCGTTCTCTCTTCGCGCTTTTCTTTCTTTACAGACGGTTGTTGCATACATTGTAGCAAATCTTTCCTCATTTCATGAGCGCTAGTGTACTTTCCATCCAGTGCACACCATAATATTTTCGCATATTTTTTCAAATAGGGATGAGAGGAGATCATAAGACGTAGCTGCTCTCGGCCATTTTCCTTTCTTTCAAATCGTTTTGGATAGCACATATTAATCATAATCATCGCCACCGCAAATAAATCATACGACGGCTCGGCTTTTCTTGTTCCCATACCCCAATAGCCACGATCAAAAAACTCTGTAAACTCTTTAATGGCTCGCCCACGAATCGTTGTTCCACCTACATCAATTAATCGTACTTTCGGGATCGTCCCAGAAACAATTAAATTGTCTGGTTTTAAATCACCAAACACCCACCCTTTTTCGTGCAACTTATGCAAATCACCTAACAACTGCAATATAATGACGATGATCCAATCTTTCCCCCGTTTCTGGATAAAAGTTAACAAATCATCCCCTTCAATATATTCCATCACATAAAATGAATAAATTCTTTTTTCTTGCGGATGAAACCAATCATCTACGTCTAATAAACAAGGTCCGAGAGCAACTCCCTGGACCTCTGAAAATCGTTTCAATACATTTACTTCTGACATCATCGCTGTTGCTTGATTGCTTATTTTTAGCGCCACAAACGTCCGTCCTTCTCTAGCCAAATAAACAACCCCATTTGCCCCCTTACCGAGTTGCTTTATCATTTCATAACGACGTTTATGCCACTTCCCTTGTATAACTGTTCCCGTTGGAATGTTACATAGATTGTTCGATGTATACATCGTCATCACCATCATGCGTAAACAAACTTTTTAATGAGCGTCTTTTTTGGAATTGTTGTAGCGCCTCGCGAATAGCTGGACCGGTCGGTGTAATTCCCCCGGATGTTAGTTTTGGAAACACACTTGAAATGGACTCCATTTTCGGCGTCCAATCTAGAATGCGATCTACCTCTCCTTTTTTCCCGGGAAATACAAAAACAGAAAACTCATTATTTCCCAAACGAGCATTCAAACTGATCGATAAGTCTAATAACGCTTCTTTTACCGTTTGCAACTTTGTCTTCATACTTCCACTCGTGTCTACTAATATTAAAACTTGCAAGTTAACAGTTTCCCCTAACTCCTCAACAACTTCCATCACTTCCCCCCTTTTTTCTGGCGGAAGCTGTTCAATGGAAGCCTGGGATCCTAAAATTTGTTTTAACTCCCGATTAATGACGCCTTGCAACGTCTGTGTCATCGCTTTTCTTGTGACCATTTGTACCGTTTGTGATAACTGTTTAGCGTATACGACTTGACTAATTCCTCCACCCGATTGTGCGATTCCTTCAATTTCCCGTAATCCTTGCTCATCAATGATGTCTTGATCAAGAACACCAATTACATTAACCGTAACCCCTTGTTCTTTCGCTAATGCCGCCATAGCAATTGGATCTTCACCATGATTAGAACAACCGTCTGTGATCAATAAAATTTGACGCAACGTTCCTTTTCGCATACGTTTTATCCCCTCCGAAAAAAGTAGTATACTCCCATCATCGACGTTCAGAGGGGATTTTATACCTTTATTTCATATATTGATATGCCGGGATGACCGCCCATTTCGGTGTATTATGTTTAATTCGTGCCACGACAATTGTCATATCATCTTCAATTTCCCCACCGTTGACACGAATGACTTCTTCTAAAAGCAATTCAGATACTTCTTGCGGATCATTCGTTTTTAATTCTTTAATTTTTCGTTTCATCCATACATCATGATTTTCAACGTGCGAAACCCCGTCAAAAATGCCGTCACTCATCATAATGAGTAAATCTCCTGCCTTTAATTGCTCTTCAATCATTTCAAACTCTACCCCAGTAATAATTCCTATCGGCAAATTGCTCGATTCGATTTTCATCACGTTGTTTCCACGTTTAATAAAGCTTGGAGATGAACCAACTTTTAAAAATTTTGTTGTTGCATTTTGCAAATCAACAATGGCTAAATCGAGCGTTGAAAAAATTTCTTCTGTCGTTCGCAATGCCAAAATAGAGTTGATCGATTTAATCGCAATTCGTTCCTCAATTCCCGATTGTAAAATTTTTTGTAATAGTTTGAGTGTTTCTTTACTTTCATAATGCGCCCGTTCCCCATTTCCCATCCCATCACTAATAGCTAACGCATATTTTCCACCACCAATTTCCATCATCGCATAGCTGTCACCTGAAATAAATCCGCCCCCCTTTGCAACGTACGCAACGCCTGTATCAATAACAAACGCTTTTGAAGAACTGAAAGCAACCCGACAGTCCCCGCTCGGATAGACAGAGCAATCTTCTTTTTTCACAATAATCGTCTCACCTAAAATATCAGACAGCATTGGTGCAATCAGTTTTTCACATTCGCCCCTTCCGTCGCAATATGGAACAACCATCTCAATATCAACACTTCCTTTGTCTAAACTATAAATTTCAACATCGTTCACATCGACACCGAACTGTTGAAGGGCGTGCAAAATTTGTTCTTCTTGCACATAATAATTTTCACGCTCTTTTTGAATTTCTTTCGCAAAATCTTCCATCACTTGTGATACACCTAATAACTGTTCTGCCACAAGCCTTCTACTTTCTTTCATTTGCTGCTTTAATTTTTTATTCGCTTTATAAAACGACACATCTTTCTCGATGATTTGAACAACTTTATTTGCTTTCACACAATGTTTATTCCATTCTCGCAACAATTTTGCATTCGTTATTTGATCATTTTCGCTTGCCTCTTGCATAATTTTTTTCATGTAGTCATATGTTTTATCGAAGTGGTTAATCCAACATTGGTCTTTCTTAAAACACGTTTGGCACGTTTTAGCAGCTACATCACTTAAAAAGTAATCAATTTCACGTTCTTCCTCCTCTTCGTGCGTAAGTACACCATAGGAAGAGAAGCTTTTTGATAACGCTTGAAACACATGAGAAAATTGTTCCACTCGCTGAGCGGTAACATCGCGGATTTTTCGCACATATTGTTGTTGCTCATTCGTATGTTCAATCGTCCCTGGCACATATTTCGCCATTTTACTCGTCAACGATTGTGGAGTCATCAAAAAAAGCAAAACCGCTAATAGCGACTCCACGATATTCGGGACAATGTCTGCGATCCCTTGACTATAAAGGGCAATTAACAATGTTGCGACAACAAGACCAAGAGAAACACCTAGCTTTTTCCCTTCCTTCAAAAGCCCTCCAAGCAACCCAGCAAAAGCAAGCAAGCTCATTTGATATAAATTTGAGACGCTCGCTAAGCTTAAAATAAGTCCTGTAACAACGCCGACTGTTGAACCAACGGTAGCGCCGGCTACAAAAGCAAACAACAACAATAAATAGCGCGATGCAACATGTTCTAACGAAAGATCATAAATTGACCAACCAACCATTCCCGTCAGCATAGAAGAAATAAGAATGACGAAAGAAATGACTTCTTCTGGTTTTAACGTTTGCTTATATTTTTGATGATCAAACAATGGCACGCTTTGTAAAAAAATGAGCGTTAAAATTGAGCCAAGTCCCGCTTCAATAAGCATCGTCATTCCCTCGTATATCGTCCATTCATGCTCCCACGTATAAATCATGCCTGTTTTCGCAAAAATGGAGGCAAAAAACACGACAACGGGCAATCTTTTCGGCAGAGCATCAATCCAGAAAAATAGACGATAAAAGATGAGAAACATCACGATCGAAGCAACGATAAATAAAGAAGTGTAAAAAGAGACGGTCAACGATCCTGCGAATAAAGCAATAAATACAAAACCTAACTTATCGCGTCGAAGTAAATAAATTGCTGCAAAAAAAGGCAAAGCAAACGGTGTCATCTTTGTTAAAATGAGAGCTCGTCCAAGCAAAAAACCGATAACTAGAAATAAAAACCCTTGTTGAAATAATAAATGACTGAATCGAACTGTAAACCGCTGAAGCCATTGTGACGCCGTCGTTTTCGTCCCACTTAAAGGTACTTCCGCCATTTGATTGATTAACTTCCGTTCCACTCGCTCCATGTTCATCCTCTCCCCTTCTCCATATATCAGTCTATTACTTCGTATTATACAGACTGAATTATCAAAATTTTGTCAAAAAAAGAAGATGAATCACATAAATTTTTCGACGGAATATCACAAAAAACGGCTTATATAAACAAAAAGACACCAATTTCGTGACGAAATTGGTGTCTTTTTGATGACCCGTACGGGATTCGAACCCGTGTTACCGCCGTGAAAGGGCGGTGTCTTAACCACTTGACCAACGGGCCATTATGCAATTTGGTAGCGGCGGAGGGAATCGAACCCCCGACCTCACGGGTATGAACCGTACGCTCTAGCCAGCTGAGCTACGCCGCCATGCAACGACATTTGTAATTCTACTATGTTCCTCCGATAAAGTCAATAGTTTTTTCATAAAATCCAAACGAAAAAGCATCCACTTACGAAATGGATGCTTATATAAACTGCCTCATGTCCCATTCGGCAGCAAGTTAACCACGTCGAGCACCACGACCTCCTCGTTTCGATTCGGTATGGCGTTTAAGGGATGCTAAACGATCTTCACTTTCTTTTAAGAAACGGCTAATTTTCTGCTCAAAGCTTTCTTTTGAAGCGCGATCGTTTCCTTTGTTGCGCGGACGTGAAGCTTGTTCCTTTGCCTTTTTGATCGATAAGCCAATTTTCCCATCCTTCTCAACATTAATAACACGAACTTCGACAACATCGCCTACTTTGAGATGTTCATTAATGTCCTTTACATAGCTGTCAGCTACTTCACTAATGTGCACTAAGCCTGTCGCGCCTTCTGGTAACTCAACAAACGCTCCGAATTTTGTAATGCCCGTTACTTTTCCCTGTAACTTGCTGCCTACTTCAATTGACATAAAAAAAGTGCTCCTCCTTAAAATCTGAAAAATCGTTTCTTTCATTATACATAATGAAAAAAACAAGTGTCAATAAGCCTTCTGCCTATCCTACTTACTCATCCGGAGTGATAAAAATAATTTCTCCCTCTTTCGACAAAAAATATTGCTTTCGAGCCAATTCGGCAATATATTGATCATCGTTTAATTTTTTGATTTCCTCTTTCAATCTTTGTTCGTCTTGTTGCAACGTGCGTAACTTTTCTTCTAACTGTTCTTTCGTTTTTAGTTGCTCATCAATCGCAGAAGATTGTGCCGTCATCGTATATAAAAATAGCGAAGAAGCAGCTAACGCCATCGTTGCCACAATGCTAAAACGAATCACCTTCTTTTTACGACGTCGCGCCTTCTTATGTTCTTGTTTTTCTTGTTGAATGACATACGATGTTTGTATTTTTTTCACTTTACTTCTCTGTGGGGCGCCCATGTTTTTCACCGCTCCTTCTTCACTACCCTTTTTTTCTAAACATATTCGCTATTTTTGCAAGAAACCCTTTCCCGATATGAAAAATGCGACCAACCGTTGCTTGAAAACGAAGTGGAGTTTTTCGCCAAACAAAGCGTCCGATCCATGCAACTGGTTGCAATAAAAATCGTATACATCCATACATTACTTTATATAAAATTTTACCAACTGAGAAAACGAAATGACAAGTAGTGATGAATAAAAAAACAAAAAAACGGTAAAGAAGTCGGAGCGGAAGTATGACAGCATAATGAAACATTCGGATGATTAGACGATATAACATTACAAAAGCGCGAATAATTTTTTGCAACAAACGAACGTACATACGTTGAAATAAAGCTTGATAGGCAGCATATCCGCATAATATGGCCAAAAAAATATACAAACGAACTTGCCCGTTGTTAATAACCAATAATGTGTAAAAGACATATAGCGCTTGCGTGACCCAAAAAAGAATGTCTGCAACCCATACGATAAGTCGATGACGCTTGGAACGATTGAATATGTGTGCATATGTGTCAAACGATGCCCCAATGATCATTCCGATTCCGATCATCGCAAGCAAAGTCGTAAATTGCACGTGCAAACTCATTTAAACAACTTGCTAAAGAACCCTTTAGCTTTCTCCGTGTGATGCTCGTCTAAATAAATGATTTCGAAAATTTTACCTTTAATCGAGACAATTCCTTTATCTACATCTAAGTTTTTCATTTGTAAATTTTGTCCTTTCACAGACAAAAAACCCATAACCGTTTCCAGTAGAAATTCTTCATTATCAAAACTTTCTACTTGTTTTACACCGGTAATTTCTAACGTGCGCCGACTGCGCATAACAATGTCATGTTCTTGAATTGGACCTTTATTTCCAATGTTTTGTGTCATCAACGTCTCCCCCTCACAACGATCGTTTGTACAAGTGTATGAGGGGGGAAAATAGTTTAGAACAAGCTATTCCACTCGCTCTTCTTTCACAATTTCATATAACGCACTCGCATCTTCTTTTTTCGCATGTTCTTGTAATTCGACTACTTTCACTGTCACATGTTTTTGACCAAATTGAATCATAATTTCATCGCCTATTTTTACGGTTGAACTCGCTTTCGCTTGTTGGCCATTAATCGATACACGTCCTTGATCAGCCACTTCTTTTGCTAACGTTCTTCTTTTAATGAGCCGTGAAACTTTTAAAAACTTATCGAGTCGCATATTATAGCCCCTCCCTTTTCGCTTCTTCCCATATTTCATCTAATTGCTCTAAAGAATACGCACGCCAATCTTTCCCTTGTTGTTTTACTTTTTGTTCAATGTATTGAAAACGATGGTAAAATTTTTCGTTCGCCATGGCTAACGCCTCTTCAGGATTGACTTTATAATATCGACATACGTTAATAAGCGCAAATAGTAAATCTCCAAACTCTTCTTTTAGTTTTTGTTCATCCATACGACCGGCTTCTTGCTGCACCTCATTCATTTCTTCGTCAACTTTACGCCACATCGGCTCTACGTCTGACCAGTCAAATCCAACTTTTGCTGCTCTTTTTTGATATTCATATGCGCGCAGCGTACTCGGTAACGCTTTGGCAACATCGTCAAGTAATGAATGAAGTACGTTTTCTTTTTCCGCCTGCTTGATTGCTTCCCAGTTGCGTACAACCTGTTCCACATGATCAACATGAACGTCTCCGAATACATGCGGATGGCGCCGAATCATTTTTTCTGTAATGGCCCGAATGACATCATCAATCGAAAACATTCCTTCATCTTCACCAATTTGAGCATGAAGCATAACTTGCAATAATACATCGCCAAGCTCTTCAATTATATTTTCATCATCTTGCCGATCAATCGCATCAAGAAGCTCATACGTCTCTTCAAGCAAATACTTCTTCAGCGACTCGTGCGTCTGTTTCCGATCCCATGGGCAACCGTTAGGCCCACGCAACGTCGCAATCACACGGCGTAAAGTAGTAAAATCGTGATATAATAGCTCGTCATTTTCTACTTTTGGTACGTAAACGCTCGTTAAATTGCTCACCGTTATGACCCGATCTAGCTCATATAGCGGAACTTTTTCGATGCGTTGTTGTTTACTTCCTGCTGCATAAACGATAAAAATAGGATAATCATGTGGTAATTTTTCCAATAAAGCTAGTTTCACATCGGATGCAATGAACGAGTCATATACTTGACAAAAAATAATATGATTCCGCAACTGAATTTCGTCCGGTTGAAATGAGGTAGCATCAATCAATTGAAAACCTTCGATTGGATCGAGCTCAACGGCAGTAAATAACGCATCAAGAAAACTTTGTCCCCCTTCTACACGAACAGAAATGTGATCTTTTTTTTCGAGCAATAGCTTTACTGTACGCTCAGCAACAAGTGGATGGCCTGGAACAGCGTATACAACGTCCCCTTTTTTCACTTCTTCACATAAATGTTCAACAATATGTTCGTATACTTGTTCAAACTGATCATATTTTTCGTATATGTCGTCAAACGATTGAATGTGTATCCCTTCTGCTTCCAACTGTGCGACAACAGGATGATCTTTCGTTCGTAAAAAGAGGCGATTCGCCTGTTTTAACGTACGGTACACACCGAAAGACAACTGATCGATGTCTCCTGCCCCAAGACCGACAATTGTAATTGTCCCCATAACTATCCAGCCTTTCTTTGCTTTATTTTTATTAAATAACGTCCAAACGGAAAAGCTAACAAGTCTTTTTCCGCCAAGACCTCTTTTTTAACGATCATTATAATATAAACAAACGCCCCAATAAAAACACCAATGATCGCTTGAAGCGATGAAAACAGACGTCCATGATGAATTGGTAACTCGTTTATCAATATGATATATCCAACTAAAATGATCGCCATCATCGCTGCGGCTTTTATCGTTTGAATGATTATAGAGAGAGAAAGTAAAGGACGAGACATTCGTTTTTGCACATAAAAAAAGGCGATGACGCACATGACGACATAGGCAATGAGTGTCGCTACAGCTGCCCCTACTGTATGCCATAAAGGAACGAGCAACACATTCAACCCCCATTTTGCTATCATGCCGACACAAACGAGGAAAATTGGGCGAAATACATCTCCAAGCCCCTGCAAAATAGCAATAGACGTTAATGTTAAAGAAGTAAAAAGAATAGAAACAGCTAAAATCGTCAACT
The DNA here is from genome assembly GCF_022030075.1 of Anoxybacillus sp. LAT27. Classification (NCBI taxonomy): domain Bacteria; kingdom Bacillati; phylum Bacillota; class Bacilli; order Caryophanales; family Anoxybacillaceae; genus Anoxybacillus; species Anoxybacillus sp. LAT27. The sequence continues at coordinate 26,494 of NZ_JAIWYK010000070.1, read as the reverse complement.
CCATCGCACCAACATGATCTTTAAACAGCATGATATTCGCTTGTTTTAATATGCAAACTAAACCAACAACTGCCCCCATTCCAATGATAAACGCTACGCGAACAGCTGTATATATTTCGTTGCGTTCTGTTTGTTCATGCGATAACATCGGCACAAGCGCTAATGAAAAAGAAGTAGCTACTACTGTCCCAAGCTGAATAAACGGTTGACCACGGTCATAAATTCCCTTTGCTGTTTTAGCTAGTTCATGCAATCCTGCTTGTTGTAATAAAGGGAGAAGGGTAAATGAATCAACAAGCTGTATTAAAACAAGGAGCATGTTAGCTAAACAAATCGTTACGCCATGAACAGCTAAAAATAAAAGCACTTTTCTTTTTTCTTTTGTTGGAATCGATGGCTCGGTATGAACATTCGTCTGCTTTCGCAACATATATGCGACGAGTACTGCAACGGCTGCAAAACTTCCCATAAGTGAACCAATCATCGCACCAGCTCCTGCCTCATAAACGGTAAATCCGCGATGAAACAAAAAAGAAGAAAGAAATAAAATCGCTCCGACACGTACAAGTTGTTCAACTACTTGCGAAACAGCGGTCGGATTCATCTCTCCTCCCCCTTGAAAATATCCGCGAGAAACGGAAGTAAACGGAAGAAGCAAAAAAGCAAACGAAACGGCGCGAATCAACAGAGCTAGTTGATGATCTCCCATGAGCGCCGCGAGTGACGAAGCGCCAAAATAAAGAACGGAAAACATGACGATACTAAGGCATGATAAAAAATAAAAAGAAAGCCGAACAACAGCAAACTTATATGTTGATTGTTTATTTTCAGCAATAAGTTTTGAAATCGCAACCGGATAGCCATACGTTGACAAAGCGAGAAAAATACCGTAAAAAGGATAAACTTGTTGATAAATATAAAATCCGACATCACCTACAATATTTTGATACGGAATTCGGTAAAAAGCGCTTAATATTTTTGTAAATAAGGCGGCAACCGTCAACACAAACGCACCGCGCAACCAGTCTTTTTTTTCCATACACTTCACCTTTTTTACTATTACATACATCAAAAAAAGGTAGCGAGATGCTACCTTTATTGTTCCATTTGCCGAGCAAGGAAGCTCGCCGCAGTTTCCGCTGCTTTATGTTCCACTTCGCCAAGCGTTTTATCTTTCGAGAAAATAATGACTGCCCCGATTGGATCGCCTCCAGCAATAATCGGTGCAATCACGTATGATTGCATATGTTCTTCATGACCTTGCGTGAATGATACATTTTTTTCTTCCGTATGCAAAATCGATTGACGATCTTCCATCACCTTTTCAACAAGTTCGCTTACGCTCTTGTTTAAATACTCCTTTTTCGATCCGCCTGCTACTGCAATAAATACATCGCGATCACAAATGAGCACAGGTTGTCCTAAACTGTCGAAAAGAGCTTCAGCGTACTCTTTTGCAAAGTCACCTAATTCACTAATTGGTGAATACTTTTTTAAAATGACCTCACCATCGCGGTCAACAAATATTTCAAGTGGGTCTCCTTCGCGAATACGAAGTGTTCTGCGAATTTCTTTTGGAATTACTACTCGTCCTAAATCATCGATTCGTCGAACAATACCTGTTGCTTTCATCTATCGATGCCTCGCTTTCATCTAGTGATTAAAAATGGCACTGGTGAAACAGTTGAATAATTCACCATTGTTGTGATTAGTATCCGTCACAAACAAAGTTATATACACAAAGGAGGGGGATTTTTTTTAAAAAGTGAAAATCCCCCATCTTCATCATTGCCATTTACTTATAAACAATAAACATGAACAATCAATTATTTTTTAGCATATTTTAACCCTTTTAGCAACTCATAAATGATCATTAACCACTGTTGCGGCTTCATTCCTTTTACATGAACGACAATTTTAAAGCGATCTCCATCCATGCCGAAACCAACATCCCTGCCATACGGTTCACCGAGCTTAAACAATTTGCTAACATCAATTTGCTTTGTCGTTTCTTGTGAGAATAAAATGGTGACTTCTTGCTTCGTTTGCTTAATGGATTCAATGAGATGCTGTTTCGCATATATTTTCATTTCGGCAATTTGGAATAAATAAGCCACTTCGTCTGGATAATCACCGAAGCGATCCAACATTTCTTCTCGTAATTGCTCGAGTTCTTCTAACGAATCAAGTCCGCGGAATCGCTTATACATCTCAATTTTTTGTTGTTCATTGGCAATATAATGTTCAGGGATGTACGCATCGACTTCTAAATCAATTTCTACTTCAAACGGTTTTTCTTGTTTCGTTCCTCGTTTTTCTTCAATCGCTTCTTTTAACATTTGAGAATAAAGCTCAAAGCCGACGGAATCAATAAAACCGTGTTGTTGTGCCCCTAATAAGTTGCCAGCTCCTCGGATAGATAAATCACGCATCGCAATTTTGAAGCCAGATCCAAGCTCAGTAAACTCTTTAATGGCTTGCAATCGTTTTTCTGCTATTTCATTTAGCACCTTATCTTTTCGGTACGTAAAATACGCATATGCAATGCGATTGGAACGTCCTACGCGCCCGCGCAATTGATATAGTTGTGAAAGACCCATCTTATCCGCATCATAAACGATTAACGTATTCACATTTGGAATGTCAACACCTGTTTCGATGATCGTCGTACTCACTAGTACATCATATTGACCTTCTAAAAACGCAAGCATGACCGCTTCAAGTTCATGTTCGGACATTCTTCCGTGTGCATATGTCACGCGAGCATCAGGTACGAGCGCCGAAATTTCTTCTGCCTTTCGATCAATATCTTCAACGCGATTATAAAGAAAAAACACTTGTCCTCCGCGCGCCATTTCGCGTTCAATCGCCTCTCGCACAATGATTGGGCTGTATTCCATCACATACGTTTGTACAGGGAAACGATTTTCCGGAGGTGTTTCGATGACGGACAAATCGCGGACACCGATAAGCGACATATGTAACGTGCGCGGGATCGGTGTAGCGGTTAACGTTAATACATCGATATTTGTTTTTAGTTGTTTAATTTTTTCTTTATGAGCAACACCGAACCGTTGCTCCTCGTCAATAATTAATAAACCTAGATCTTTAAACGATACGTCTTTTGATAAAAGCCGATGTGTTCCAATAACCATATCAATCGTACCGTCTTTTAAGCCTTGGATTGTTTCGGTTTGTTGCTTTTTCGTGCGAAAACGACTCAATAAACCGACGTTAATCGGATACCCTTGGAAACGTTCACGAACTGTTTCGTAATGTTGTTGCGCTAAAATCGTCGTCGGTACGAGAAAGGCAACTTGTTTTCCGTCCATGATCGCTTTAAAAGCGGCCCGCAACGCTACTTCTGTCTTTCCGTAACCAACATCCCCACATAGCAATCGATCCATCGGCCGTTCGCTTTCCATATCGCGTTTAATTTCACGAATGGAACGAAGCTGATCTTCCGTTTCTTGATATGGGAACGCCGCTTCAAATTCCCTTTGCATCTCGTTATCCGGTGAAAAAGCGTACCCTTTGCTCGCTTCGCGCTCTGCATATAATTTCATCAAGTCCTCGGCAATATCTTGAACAGAAGACTCTACTTTTTTCTTTACTTTCTTCCACTCTGTTCCACCTAATTTATAAATTTTCGGCTCTTTTCCTTCTGAACCGACATATTTTTGGACGAGATCCATTTGATCAACAGGAACGTATAACGTATCATTCCCTTGATATTGAATATGAATGTAATCTTTATGAACACCGTTAATTTCTAACGTTTCGATCCCTAAATATTTTCCGATTCCATGATTGACGTGGACGACATAGTCGCCGACTTTTAAATCTGTATAACTTTTAATCCGTTCCGCGTTCGACAATTTTTGGCGTCGCACAGGACGTTTCATTCGCTTTTTAAATAGCTCTTCTTCTGTAATGACGGCGAGTTTTTGCATCGGCAATTCAAAACCTGCAACTAACCCAGACGGGACAATTTGACATTTCCCATGCAATAATGCATCATCTTTCCCGATTTGGACAGCATCAATCTCATAATCTTCTAACGTTTGTTTCAGTTTTTTCGCTCGCTCTTCATTTCCTGCTAACAAAACGACGGCATAATTTCCCTTTTGCCACCGCTCAACTTCTCCCTTTAACAACTGCATTTGACTATAAAAAACTTGCATTTGCTTACAAGATACATTAACAATGTTTTGAGGATGCGTGTATGGAATATGACGTAAAAATAAAGACAAGTAAATCGTTGATCTCATCCGTTTTTGCAATACTTCTGGAAACGAATGAGAAATCGAGACACTTTGCACAATCTTTCCTTCTTCTAATAAGTTTGTGTACCATTCTGCTTCTTCCTGCTCCAGTTTTTCTGCTACTTCTTGAATACGACTCATTTCATCGATGATGACGACACCGTGCTCCGGAATGTAATCTAGCAAACTTGCAGCAGAAGGATAGAAAAGCGAGAAATATTTGTACATTTCTTCGATTGATTTTCCGTTTTTCAACTGCTCCAATTCAAATGATACATGTTCATATAAACGATTTTTCGTTTTTTCATCATGAATATGTTGCAACGTATCATGAAGTTGTGCTTCTAGCCGTTGAATCGCTTCGTTTATATGTTGTTGTTCAACGATCAATTCCGTTGCCGGTCCAATTAACACCTCATCTATCTCAGCCACCGAACGTTGATCATCGACTGAAAACGTCCGAATTGACTCGATCTCCACATCGAATAGCTCAATACGATAAGGAAGTTCAGCTGTAAGCGGATAAATATCAATAATACCTCCTCGGACGCTAAATTCCCCCGGAGTTGAAACAACAGACACACGTTCATATCCCATCGCAACAAATTGTTTTAAACAATATTCTACATCCATTTGCCCACCGACACAAAAATGAAGTTGATAACGTTGCCATACATCTTTCGGTGGCAATAGTCGTCGAAGCGCAGCAATAGGAGCGATAACAATTCCTTTTTTTCGCTCACACCAATAGTTTAGCACTTCTAAGCGTTGCGCTCGCAATTCCGGACTAGCTACAGCTAGTTCAGCGGCAATCAGTTCATTAACGGGATAAAGAAACACTTCTTCCTCATCAATTAATTGAATGAGATCATCATATATTTTTTGCGCTTGAAATAAATTGTGCGTCACAATGCATAAAGGTCGCTCAGTATCCTCATATAAAGAAGAAATGAAAACAGAACGGGCAGAGCCAGACAAACCGGTCACAAGCTGTTCCTTTAAGCCATTGCGAACCCCTTCTGCAACCGATTGCATGTCCGCGTGATGAATAAAATATTGTCGTAATCCGCGCAAAAAAACCCCTCCTCTCCAAACATAAATACAAAAACGCTTTGGGTAACCCAAAGCCAATCATTGAATAAATTTTTCATATTGGTGAAGATCAGGATTTCGATCTAACGCCTCCTGGCAATCTTCGCAAATCGCCTTGACACGGATTTCCCCTGTCGGAAGATATTGAATCATATCTAACCTTTCTTCTTCTGTTAATCGATGAAACCCCAATTGCTCACTCTCTAACTCAAGTGCATCAATCGTCCCGATTTTTACGCCACAATGGCGACAATAGTAATGCAATGCCATATGTGTCCCTCCCAAATGGTTGTTTTAATCGAATACATTTTGAACCATTTAGTCGGGAATTATTCATTACTTATTAAATTCGTTCATCACTTGCGCAAATGAAATTTTCAACGATCGTTCACATGCATCCGCCGCCTTTTGAATGGCTTGCTCGATTTGTATTTTCTCTTCCGCTGTCCACCGACCTAATACGTAGTCACTCACTCTCATTCCGTTTTTCGGCCGATCAATGCCGATGCGGATGCGTTTAAATTGCTCTGTTTTCAAATGATGAATAAGCGATTTCATTCCGTTATGACCGCCAGCGCTTCCCTTTGGACGCAAGCGGACCGTTCCGGTTGACAAATCTAGGTCGTCGTAAATGACAATGAGATCGTCGACATCAATATTATAATAGTCCATCAATGGCCGAACGCATTCACCCGATAAGTTCATATATGTAAGCGGTTTGCATAATATGACTTTTTCACCTGAAATGATGCCACTTGCAAATATACCTTGGAACTTCGTTTGATTGAACGTAAATCCCCAGCGACGAGCAAGCTCGTCAATTACCATAAACCCTACATTATGCCTCGTTTGTTCATATTCTTTTCCAGGATTCCCTAAACCAACAAACAGCTTTACCATTTCCCTGCTCCTTCTCTCCATACCGCAAAAGACGTAACCAATGATGGCTACGTCCGTCACGGTGTTGTTTCGCGTCCTTCTTCCGATTCTGGTCTCCCCGGTTCTTGTTCTTCACCGCTATGAATTTCTTCTTCTTGTTTTGGTGGCAAAATCGAAGCGATCACTTCTGTTGGATCGTGATTGATTTCATAAGCACCGTTTGTTTGAATATGTGAAACTGTAATAACATCGCCTACTTGCAAATTCGTTATGTCGACATCAATGGATGGAGGGATGTTTGACGGCAACGCCCGAATGGACAATTGATGCATTGCTTGTTGCAATACGCCCCCATCTTTCACGCCAGCTGCTTCACCAACGAGATGAATCGGAACGTGAACATCGATTTCTGTTTTTGCATCAACAGCTAAAAAGTCAATATGAATAATATCATGGCGAATCGGGTGTTTTTGCATATCGCGAGCGATGATACGAATATGATTGTCGTTCATCTTTGCGTCTAAAAGACCTGTACCACCTGTAGCCCGCAACTGCTTTAAAAACTCAGCCGCATCAACAAAAACTGATTGGCTATTCATCGTTTTCCCGTACAACACAGCCGGGATGTGACCTTGTTTCCGCATTTGTTTGACGTAAGAACGTCGATGATCTGTACGCAATTGAAGTTGTAACAATGAAATCACCTTCCTATTTTAGCATCGCTCATAGCTTCCCCTAAAATAGGAAGGTCTAAACGTCATTAGTCAAACAACGCGCTAATCGACTGCTCTTCGTGTACGCGAATAATTGCTTCACCAATCAGAGGAGCAACAGATAGCTCGACAATTTTATTCGTTTTCTTTTCTTCAGGAATCGCAATTGTATTCGTAACAACAAGCTCTTTAATTTTCGAATTTTGAATTCGTTCAATCGCTGGACCTGATAAAACTGGGTGCGTACAACATGCATACACTTCTTTTGCCCCATGCTCAGCTAACGCATTTGCCGCTAAAGTAATCGTTCCAGCTGTATCAATAATATCGTCCACTAAAATCGTCGTTTTTCCTTGTACATTACCAATAATGTTCATCACTTCTGCTACATTTGGTTTCGGACGACGCTTGTCAATGATCGCAATTGGTGCTTTTAAACGATCTGCCATTTTCCGCGCACGCGTCACGCCACCGTGGTCCGGAGAAACGATGACAATATCATCAAGTTGCTTTTCTTTAAAGTAATCCGCTAAAATCGGAACCCCCATGAGATGATCGATTGGAATATCAAAAAATCCTTGAATTTGCGGCGCATGCAAATCAAGTGTAATAACGCGGGAAGCACCGGCAGTTTCCAATAAATTCGCAACTAATTTCGCTGTAATCGGCTCACGAGAACGTGCTTTGCGATCTTGACGAGCATATCCGTAGTACGGCATAACAATGTTAATTGTTTTTGCAGACGCTCGCTTTAATGCGTCAATCATAATAAGTAACTCCATTAAATGTTCATTCACGGGCGCGCTCGTTGATTGAATAACATAAACGTCGCATCCACGAATACTTTCTTCAATGTTAATTTGAATTTCTCCATCGCTAAAACGAGAAACAGAACACTTTCCTAATTCAACACCAATCACTTTTGCGATTTCCTGGGCTAAGATCGGATTAGAGTTTAACGAAAATAACTTTAAATTAGAATTTAAATACTGAGACATGGGTCAATGAACCTCCATTAGGATTTTTTCTTCGCTTGTAGACGTTCAACATAATTTTCTTTATTTGTTTGCCGAGCACGTGCGATAGCTAAAGCTTCACTAGGCACATCATCGGTAATCGTTGAGCCAGCCGCTACATACGCCCCGCTTCCAACCGTAACAGGAGCAATTAAGTTCGAATTACAACCAATAAACGCACCATCTTCAATTTTTGTCACGTATTTATTGGCACCGTCATAATTTACTGTAATGGTTCCGCAACCAATATTGACATGTGCGCCTACTTCAGCGTCCCCAATATAACTTAAGTGCGATGCTTTACTGCCGTCTCCAAACGTCGCTTTTTTGATTTCAACGAAGTTTCCGATTCTCACATCATCACCAATTTTACATAGCGGACGAATATGTGCAAATGGACCAATGGTTACGTCTGATCCTATTTCACTATCATGTACAACCGAATGACGAATCGATGTGTCGTTGCCAATACGGCTATTTTTCACTTCACTATTCGGTCCGATGATACAGTTTTCACCGATCACCGTATGTCCCTCAATCCATGTCCCGGGATAGATGACGGTATCCTGTCCAATGTGCACATCTGGTCCTATATACGTATGCTCAGGATCGATGATTGTCACACCATTTGCCATATGTTTACGATGAATGCGTGCACGCATAATTTTTTCTGCTTGTGCAAGCGCAATGCGGTCATTTACACCTAACGTTTCTTCAAACACCGGTGTTTCATATGCTGAAATGATTTCGCCTTGTTTTTTCAAAATTTCGATGACATCTGGTAAATAATATTCACCTTGTGCATTGTCGTTTGACACTTTCGTAAGCGCTTCAAATAATGCACGATTATCGAAACAATACGTCCCTGTATTAATTTCTCGAATGTTCCGTTCTTCTTCGGTTGCGTCTTTATGTTCTACAATTTTTTCGACATGTCCATCTTTATTTCGGACAATGCGACCGTATCCTGTTGGATCTTCTGCAAGGGCGGTTAAAATCGTTGCTTTCGCTTTTGTTTGTAAATGATGTTGTAAAAGCGCTTCCATCGTTTCTGAGGTGATCAATGGCGTATCTCCACAAACAACGAGAGTCACACCATCTTTATCAGCTAAATGAGGTGCTGCTTGCAAAACAGCATGTGCCGTCCCAAGCTGTTGTTCTTGAATGACGTACTCACTTTGACTGCCGAGTTGTTCTTTTACTCGTTCTGCTCCAAAACCAACAACTGTAATTAGTCGATCTACATGTAACATAGAAATTGCATCCACTACATGTTGTACCATCGGCTTTCCACAGACAGGGTGCAACACTTTATACAGCTTTGAACGCATGCGCGTCCCCTGTCCAGCCGCTAAAATGATCGCATATCGTCTCATCGTAAGGCCTCCATACCTCTCTTTATCCATATTGAATATATATCAATTATGTATGTATTTCAAGGAAACATTGTCATCTACCAAAAAAATTCATCATTTTCACTATATGTTCTTTACTAATAGGATGAACATTATTTTCATATGAAAAGGACCCTTTTTTAACGAAAGGGTCCTCTGTTATGATTTACGAAGCACCTGCTTCTTCAAGCTCTTTTTCCAACTCACCAGCACGGTGATATTCAGCTAAAACAGCCTCCTGGATTTTCCCGCGGGTTGTTGAGTTAATTGGATGAGCAATATCACGGAATTCCCCGTCAGGAGTACGCTTGCTTGGCATAGCGACAAACAAGCCGTTATTGCCTTCAATGACACGAATATCATGAACAACAAATTCATGATCCAACGTGATCGAGGCAATCGCTCTCATACGTCCTTCGGTATTCACGCGGCGTAATCTCACGTCAGTTACTTCCATTCTGTTCACCACCTTTTCCCTATATAAGAACTTAATTGAATTTATTCCACGTCGTTTTTTATTTTCCTGCTAACATAAAAAAATTTTTTTTACGATTGTTTAACAAGGGCAACGACTTCAATTTCAATTAACGCATCTTTTGGTAAACGAGCCACTTCAACAGCGGAACGCGCTGGTTTATGATCGCGGAAATATTGGCCATATACTTCATTCATCGCCGCAAAATCGTTCATGTCTTTTAAAAACACCGTTGTTTTTACAACAGTTTCTAAAGACGCTCCTGCTGCTTCAAGCACCGCTTGCAAATTTTTGAATACTTGATGCGTTTGTGCTTGAATATCCCCTTGCACCATTTCTCCTTCAGGAGTTAAAGCAATTTGTCCAGAACTGTAAAACATGTTGTTGACGATAATGCCTTGTGAATATGGTCCAATGGCTTGTGGAGCTTGGTTTGTGTGTACAACTTTCATGTCTCTTCCTCCTGTATGTAAAAATCATTTTATTTATTTGACAAAATGAAAGTAATTTCCTTCTTCTACTGTAATTTGTTTTTCTTTTACATTGACAGATGTTAGTTTCACGAGTGAAACATATTCATCAACGAGTCGTTCTTCTGCTTCTTCCGACTCGACAAGCACACCAATCCCAACAACGTTTGCGCGGAATTCTGCAAGCAAACTAATCATGCCGTTGATTGTTCCGCCCGCTTTCATAAAATCATCGATAATTAAGACATTTGCTCCTTCTGTTAAACTTCGCTTCGATAGCACCATCGTTTGAATACGTTTTGAAGAGCCTGATACGTAATTGATGCTGACCATCGAACCTTCTGTCACTTTGCTGTCGCGACGAATAATGACGACAGGTACATTTAAAAAGCTTGCAACAGCGTAGGCTAAAGGGATTCCTTTTGTTGCAACTGTCACAACAAAATCAATATGTTCATGGGCAAACGCAGAAGCATATAAGCGACCAATTTGGTTGACGATACGTGTATCGCCAAGCAAATCTGTCATATACAAATAGCCCCCTGGCAATAGCCGATCGGGATCCGCCAAGCTTGTACATAGTTGCTGAATAAATTGTTTCGCTTCCGTTTCTGACATTTTCGGTACGTATTGCACCCCACCGGCCGCCCCAGGAAGCGTACGCAACAAACCGATTCCTTGCTGTTCAAACGTTTGCTTAATAATAGCCAAATCTTCGCTAATCGACGATTTCGCTGATCCGTATCGTTCCGCAAAAAAAGTAAGCGGGACAAGCTGGTGTGGATGATAAAGCAAATAGTGTGTCATATCGACAAGCCGACTACTTCGCCTTAATTTCATACAATAACTCCTCCTTTATTGTTCATGTCTTTCTCCAATTAATCGAACAGCATATACGTGTTCGCAAAAACCTCGCAAACCATTATATACACGTTGTAACCGCGAATCATGTTGAACAAGACCAAACACGGTCGGTCCACTTCCACTCATTAATGATACATCTGCACCAAAACGTCTCATTTGTTCCTTAATTTGCGCGACTTCAGGATACATGTTTAGCGTGACACTTTCTAATACGTTTCCAGCGAGCGCACAAATTTTTTCATAATCTTTTTCTCTAATCGCAGCAACCATTCCGTCTACATCCGGATGACTCACAGATTGTAGTTGTAAATTTCGGTACACATCTGCCGTCGATACACCGATTGTTGGTTTTGCTAAAATGACCCAACTCGGTGGAGGAGCAGGAATATGCTCAATTTTCTCTCCCCGTCCCGTTGCGATCGCTGTTCCTCCATATACGCAAAACGGAACGTCCGAGCCAATCTCCGCTCCAATTTCAGCAAGTTCGTCTAAACTCAACCCTAACCCCCACAGCTTATTTAATCCTCGCAACGTTGCAGCGGCATCGCTGCTTCCACCTGCAAGACCCGCCGCAACGGGAATATACTTCGTAATAGAAATCGCTACCCCTCGACGAACACCCACTTTCTCCTTCAACAATTTAGCAGCTTGATATGCTAAATTGCGTTCATCATCCGGCACGAAGCGATTGTGCGAAATAATTTGGATCGTATCGCTATACAAATCCATTAACTCGACACGATCAGCTAAATCAATCGTCGTCATCACCATTTTTACTTCATGGTAGCCGTCTGGGCGCTTATGTAATACGTCGAGGGATAAATTAATTTTCGCTGGTGCTTTCACTAACAACCTCAAACTGTTCACCTACTTTTCCGACTTCAAACTCCTATCGACATTTTACCACAAAAAATAGTGAACAAATACGTACCTTTTCAATGGCCACAAAAAAAGAGACCACCGATATTGGTCGCCTCCTTAGCCGTCATGAATGTGAGCTGCTCATCGCTACTTGTTCGTCATCTAAAAATGTAAGTTGTACTGTTTCCGTCAACACGTCTGCATAACTATATGATACACGTTCAAAAGCGTTTTCTTCTTGATCGAGTTCAACAACAAATACGGACGGATATGTTTGGGCTAACACGCCACAACGCTCGATTGTCTTTCGACGCCCACCGTTCGCTTTTAACGTCAATCTTTTACCGAGATTCGAATCCAACACTTTTTTAATTTCCGACAATGTTTTTCCCATCGTACCCACCTCACTATTACATAGTATAACAAACGAAAATGAATAAGTCAAAAAATAAGAATTATATCAACAAAAAATATTTTATGTCAATACTTTTATTTTTATTATGGACAATAATAGAAAAAATTATGTACAAAAAGTGTTAAAAAACAAAATGATATTCTTGTCTTTTTACCACAACGGCAAAAAGACAAGAGATTTTTTGTTTATGTTTGCTCATCCATCGTCCGAAAAGGCATCCCTGTCCGCAAAACACCGCGCGTCTCAACACCGCCAAGCCCCTTTTCCCCTGTCAATGTATTTCTTAATACGTCCCATACGTTAATGCGGTCCATAAAAGGAGTGAAACTAACGCGCGAGACAATATATACAGGATCGAGAGCATGAATATTGACGCGTGCAGGAGAGCTTGCGAAGTTCGCACCCGCTCGAATAAGCGATTCAAAATGAGATTGACACGCCCCAGCAAAAATGACAAGTTGATCGAGATTCGGAATTTTTTTGCGTGCCTGCTTCACCGTTTGGACAAAATATTTCGAATGACGATACGCCCTTAAATCATCTACCGATCCTTTCGATTTCGAATATGCATCATGCCCCGTTACAACTAAAATATCTGGACGCACTTGTTCAAGTAGTGGAATAATACGATCGGGCATATCTGTTTCATGACAATGAACACCATATACCGGGACTCCGATTCGTTCATACAGTTGCATGCATTTACGTAAATAAAGCGGGTCGCCATCTATATGAAGCACACGTCCCGGTAATTGGAAAAAATCCATTTTCACTTCATATCCGCCTGTCGCATCATATTCACTTTTTTCCCGTAGTGCCCGATAATCTTGACGCAACAATTTATAGCACTGCTCAATATGCCGCTTTTCTTCTTCTTTTCTTCTCTTTTTTTCCCGCTCGTCAATAACAACTAAATCAGAAAACGGAGCATCGGCTATAAGGCGAACATCCTCCCCATATAAAATGGCTTCTTTTTCCCCTTCTTTTTCTTTTATATCAATAACCCGAAACAAAATATCACATTCATACGATTTTCGTGCAACAATATCTCCCACTTGAATCATACACACCCGCCCTTTCGTTTGTTTTGTTTGTAACATATGCGACGAAAGGATAGAACGTGTAAAAAAAGAGGCATTAAGCCTCTTAATAAAAAATGTGATATAGCTGTTCGCTTAATGTAGCGAACTCAGCAATGGTGAGCGTCTCTCCTCTACGTTTCGGATCAATGCCAGCATTCGCGAGCGCATTTTCAATCTGTTCTTTTTTCTCCTTGCCGTTTGGCAATTGGTTCAGTAAATTATTTAAAATCGTTTTCCGCCGCTGTCCAAAACTCGCACGAACGACAGCAAAGAAAAAATCTTCATTCGAGACAGAAACGGCAGGTTGCTCTCGTTTCAATAAGCGAATAACGGCAGAATCGACATTTGGCTTTGGCACAAATACCGTTCTCGGCACATGCATCACCGTTTCGGCATGCGTATAATATTGCACAGCAATCGTCAAGGAACCGTAATCTTTTGTCCCTGGTTTCGCAGCCATACGATCAGCTACCTCTTTCTGTAACATAACGACCATACCGCGAATAGGTAAACGATCAGTCAACAACTTCATAATAATTGGTGTCGTGACGTAATACGGCAAGTTGGCAACAACCATAATATCATCAACATCTGTGAACTGTTCCGCTATCACTTGTTGTACGTCTGCTTTTAATATATCTTCGTGAATGATTGATACATTCGTATATGGGGAAAGTGTATCTGCTAAAATAGGAAGAAGCCGTTGATCAATTTCAAATGCGACCACTTTTTTTGCTCGCCGCGCTAGTTGTTCTGTAAGCGCCCCGATTCCCGGTCCAATTTCAATAACACCTGTTCGTTCAGAAAGTTGGGCGAAATCAACAATGCGGTGTAAAACATTCGGCTCAATTAAAAAATTTTGACCTAAACTTTTTTTGAACGAAAAGCCATACTTCTCTAAAATTTCTTTTGTACGGGTCGGTGTAGCAATATCTTTATACATGTTCTTCCTCCTGTATAACTTGCTTCATCGCTTCTATAAATTGTTCTTTTGAAATTTGAAACATTTGTAACCGTTTATGCAGCTGTTTTCCGTTTGTATAACCAATTTTTAATAATTGACCTAACCGCTCACGGCGAGCTCGTGCGAATGGACCACCGATTAATCCGGCATCGACAAGCTGTTGAAATGAAATTTCTTCTTTTGGATCAATCATTTCTTCGTACACACTTAATAGCGCTGTGCGAATCGCTTCAATCGAAGCGTGCTCAACACCGAGACCTTTTCCGTGCTTTCCTCGCGCTTCTTCACGCGTTAAAAAGGCATGTTTGCATCCCGGCACACGTTCAGCAATTGTTTTACGAATTTTTTCACCCGGATAATCCGGATCGGTAAAAATAATGACTCCGCGCTGTTGTTGAGCTAAACGAATGCGTTCGATTGTTTCATCATTAATGGCTGCACCGTTCGTTTCAATCGTATCAGCATCTACCGCACGACGAATCGCTACGGTATCATCGCGCCCTTCAACCACGATAATTTCCTTAATTTTCATAAAATCCTCCATCTCTCATGTGTTCTTCACCCATTATAACGAAAAAAACAGAGGATCGTGAAATCCTCTGTGTTATTTTATAATTTTTATTTTCACACGTTTCGTGCCCCAGCGATATGCCGTTGATTTATTGGGAAAAAAGACGTCAATTTTATATCCCTTTACATTTTTCCCTGTGTCGGCCGCAACTGCATATCCGTACCCCTCTACGTATACTTTCGTTCCGAGCGGAATAACGCGCGGATCAACAGCAATTACTTTTGCGTTTGGATTAGCACGCAAATTAATTCCCGTTGCTGTTGTTCCAGAACATCCTGTGCAATATGCTGTATACGCTGTAGCGATCACGTAAAGTTCTTCGGACACTTCACCACTTCCACGTGAGGCTAATATTTTGGCAACTGGCTTTGTTCCAATCGCAACAATACGATTTTTGCTCGGTTTAATTGTCTCTGTTTTAATTAATTTACGCGATACTTCTTTTCCGTTTTCCAAGATGACTTCGTACTGCTTAGCGACAAGCCCTTTTTCGCCTTCGCTAATTACCTTTTGCTTGCCTTTTTCCAATTGTGCGTCTTTCTTTTTCACAACTGTATAATTTACTGGTTCTTCCACTACATCGGTGACTTTTTCAACTCGAACAATGTTTATTTTTGTGTTTGGTTGAATCATTTCATTCAATTTTGGTTGAACGCGATCCAGCTCCCGCAATGTAATGTGTTGTTTAGCTAAAAAGTCAGCGACCGTAGTCGAAGTAGACCAAACTTGTTGCTGTTTGCCGCCGTCATTTAATGTGATTGGAAATGCTTTACTTATCACAATTTTCATATTTTCTTTCACTACTTCGTCAACGTTTGGCGATACTTGATCGTGCTCACGAAGCTCGATTTGTTGAATATGCAATACATCCTTGACAGTTTTAGCCGTCGTTCTTAACTTCTTTTCTACCCCATCAACAATAAGTACAATCGGCTTACTCGCTTCCCACTTAACAGTTAAATCATTAACAATTTTTGTTTGCAGTGAAGGAGAAATAAAATCTTCTTCTTTTAGCTTAATGTTTTGTTCTTTCAATAACTCAGCAACTGTATTGGCATGGGTACGTACTTTTTGCTCTTTTCCGTTCGTATATAACGTAACCGTTTCTTTTGTCCATTCATAGCTAGCATATCCTGTCATTCCGGATAATACCAGAAATCCTCCTGTAGCTAGCGCAATTTTTTTCTTTGATGTTGATTGCAATAATTTTTTTACATACGTAATCAAAATAAAAACGCCTCCTTTTCCGATAGATGACCGTGACGACCCTCCTTCTCTATGAAACTTATTATCTATTATTCAAAATATTCTTTCATAAAGGAAGAAAGACTTGTCGACAAGCTTATTGTATGCTTGTGAAAAAAGATGTAGAACGATCACGTTTTATCTTTTCTTTAGACAAGTCTTCCAATCAATCGACACGTTTCTCTATCAAATGATGCCGAATAATCGCTTGGCGTTGTCGGACGTTTTTTGAGCAACTTCTTCAAAAGATAACCCTTTTAATTCAGCGATCGCTTCGGCAACATACTTTACATAGCTTGGTTCGTTTCGTTTTCCGCGAAACGGATGCGGCGTTAAATACGGACAGTCCGTTTCAATAAGTAGCCGATCAAGCGGAATTTCTTTTGCTACTTCTTTCGGTTTTTTTGCATTTTTAAACGTAACAGGACCACCAAACGAAATATAAAAATTCATATCCATACATTGCCGAGCTACTTCTATACTTCCGCTAAAACAATGCATTACGCCCCCGACTTCTCCTGCATTCTCTTCTCGTAAAATATCAACAATGTCCGCTGTTGCATCGCGATTGTGTATAATAATCGGCAACTTCACCTTTTTTGCTAAACGAATTTGTTTACGAAACACTTCTTTTTGTACGTCTTTCGGTGATTGATCCCAATAATAGTCAAGCCCCATTTCACCGAGCGCAACAACTTTCGGATGTGCTGCTAAACGTTCAATCATGCTGAGGTCCTCATCAGTCATATGAATCGCATCAACAGGATGCCACCCGACAGCTGCATAAATAAACGAATATTGCTCAGCTAACTCCATGGCGCGTTCAATTGTCGGGCGATCAAAACCGACAACTACAATATGTGACACACCTTCTGCACGTGCTCGCTCAATGACTTGCTCTACATCTTCGTTAAATTGTGTTGCATTTAAATGTGCATGTGTATCAAATAACATATAACCCCTCTTTTCTTCCGGTGTTCAGTTTACCACACAAAACTGTTACATAAATCACAGCTATATAACAATTACGTTACAAAATAGAAACAAAGAGGTGTTTTCGCAACACCTCTTTACTTCACTTTTGCACCATTTGGAAGCGACTCGTCTACTGTCGCCAACGATAATACACCATCTTTTTCTCCTGCTAAAATCATACCCTGTGATAATTCTCCACGCAGTTTGACAGGTTTTAAATTCGTCACACAAATCACTTTTTTCCCAATTAAGTCCTCTGGTTTGTAATATTTCGCAATACCTGATACAACTTGACGTTTTTCATATCCTAAATCAAGTTGCAGTTTAAGTAAGCGATCGGCTTTTGGAATTGGTTCAGCGTGAATCACTTGTGCGACACGCAAATCAACTTTCATAAAATCGTCAATTGTAATTTCTTCGCTTGTTTCCTCGTTTTGTTCTTGTTTTTCTTCTGTATTTGCTACTGTCCCCTTCATCTGTGATTGAATGTATTGCACTTCCTCTTGAACGTCTAAACGAGGAAACAGCGGTGCTCCTTTTTCAACCATTCGCTCATGTTGTGAAGCACCAAACGTTTGTAAGCTGTCCCAGCTCATCAGCTTTTCATCTTGAATGCCTAGTTGAGCAAACATCCGTTTTGGCGTTGCGGTCAAAAACGGCTGCAATAAAACAGCTACATAACGAAGCGACTCCGCTAAATGTGACATGACAGAAGCTAACTGTTCACGCGCTGTTTCGTCTTTCGCTAGTACCCATGGTTGTGTTTCATCAATATATTTGTTCGTGCGACTAATGAGCTGCCAAACGGCAGTTAGAGCTTGCGAAAATTGCATTTGCTCCATCGCCTCTTCATATTGTGTCACCGTATCATATGCCATTTGCACAAGCTGTTCATCAAACGATGTGTGCGTTCCGCTATATACAGGAACACGACCAGCAAAATATTTTTCGATCATCGCTACCGTCCGATTTAACAAGTTCCCTAAATCATTCGCTAAATCGTAGTTAATGCGTTCAACAAAACCTTCTGGTGTAAACACACCATCTGAGCCAAACGGCACTTCACGAAGCAAATAGTAACGTAACGCATCCAACCCATATCGGTCAATTAACGTAACGGGATCGACAACATTTCCTTTCGATTTCGACATTTTTCCGTCTTTCATAAGCAACCAGCCATGTGCAAACACTTTTTTCGGAAGCGGAAGATCTAGCGCCATCAACATAATTGGCCAATAAATCGTATGGAAACGAACAATTTCCTTTCCAACAAGATGGACATCGGCCGGCCAATACGTTTTGTATTTTTCGTCATTTTCCGTTCCATATCCTAGCGCAGTAATGTAGTTGGACAACGCATCAATCCATACATAAATGACATGTTTCGGATCTTCAGGAACAGGAATACCCCAGTCAAACGTCGTCCGTGATACGGCTAAGTCTTCTAATCCTGGCTTGATGAAATTGTTGATCATTTCGTTTTTACGCGATTCTGGCTGAATAAATTGCGGATTTTCTTCATAAAACGCCAATAAACGATCAACATATTTGCTCATACGGAAAAAGTACGATTGTTCTTTTACTTTTTCTACAGGACGCCCGCAGTCTGGACAATTTCCTTCAACTAGCTGTCGCTCCGTGTAAAACGATTCACAAGGGGTGCAATACCATCCTTCATATTCATCCAAATAAATATCCCCCTGTTCTAAAAGGCGAGCAAAAATTTTTTCAACCACTTGTTTATGACGCTGCTCCGTCGTACGAATAAAATCGTCATAAGAGATATCAAGCTTCTTCCATAATTCTTTAATGCCTGCAACAATTTCGTCGACATACTGTTGTGGAGTAACCCCTTTTTCTTCCGCTTTTCGCTGAATTTTTTGGCCATGTTCATCCGTTCCTGTTAAATACATGACGTCGTAGCCACGCATCCGTTTATATCTCGCCATTGCATCGCCAGCTACCGTCGTATACGCATGACCGATATGTAATTTATCACTCGGATAATAAATAGGTGTAGTAATATAAAACGTCTTTTTCGTCACTTGTACCCCTCCTTGTCGCACGTGTAGTAGAAACGCTCTCGCCCAAAGGACGAGAGCGATTGCATACTTGTATTCTCGATTAATACATCTATTCCTCTTATCTCAACAAAATATACATAAAAATAGAGAGCGCTGTCAACTATTCGACATCGTCTTGTCGACAACCAATACACATTTGTCGAATTTTGTCGAAAAAATAGCGATATTTTTGTCGAATTTATGTTGAATTTTGTCGAATAATATTTATAATAATGTTTGTATCGTCTTGAAAAGTAGTTAAAAACTGTTATGCATCGATTGTAAAATGATTTGGTTTTTGTCATTTCAACTATCATTTTGTCGAATTTTATATGCATCGATATGTAAAGCATACATTTTTTTTTATTGTTGCATATAAAAGGATTGACGCTTAATGGAAAAGTTGTTATGATAAATCCATAGAGATTTTGTCGAATATTGACGAAAAAAGATGAAAGAAGGAGAGGAGAACAGTATGAAATCAACAGGTATTGTTCGTAAAGTAGATGAATTAGGTCGTGTAGTTATTCCAATTGAATTGCGTCGTACATTAGGTATCGCGGAAAAAGATGCGTTAGAAATTTATGTAGACGATGAGCGCATCATTTTGAAAAAATACAAGCCAAATATGACTTGCGTAGTAACTGGGGAAGTATCTGACGACAACTTCAAACTTGCAGACGGAAAAATCATTTTAAGCAAAGAAGGCGCAGAAGCATTATTACAAGAAATTCAAAACCTTCTTCAACAATCAAAATAAAAAGTTTCTCTAGTTTTTTCTAGAGAAACTTTTTTCTTACTTATGGTAAGCGTCGTACACATCCCGTTTCGGCAATTGTCGATCTTTTGCTACTTGTTTAATCGCTTCTTTCGAAGTATATTGCTTCGCCTCTATGTAATAGTTGACATGTTCCACAATCGTTAAATCATCCCACCATACTGATTGTTCATCTGGCATATGATTCCCTTCCACAAGAAGGCAAAACTCTCCGCGCACTTCATGATGTTCTGCCCAATGCATCACTTCTTCAATCGTTCCACGAATAAACTGTTCGAATTTTTTTGTTAATTCACGTGCTAGAGCCATTTTTCGATTTCCGAATATATGATGCATGATCGTTAACGTTTCTTGGAGACGATGCGGTGCCTCATAAAAAATAAGCGTATCTTTTATATGTTTTAATCGTTCGAGTTCTTTCTTCTTTTCTTTTTTATGTCGCGATAAAAATCCGTAAAAATAAAAATGATTCGTCGGTAGTCCAGAAGCTGTTAACGCCGTAACCGCTGCATTTGCACCAGGAAGAGGGACAACTTTACATTGTGCATGTAGCGCTTCAACAACGAGCTCGTGGCCAGGATCGGAAATCGTTGGCGTCCCTGCATCACTCACTAAAGCAACATGCTTACCTTCCAGTAGAGAAGCAATAATATGCTCCCCTCGTGCTTGTTTATTATGCTCATGGTAACTCACAAGCGGCGTATGAATGTCGAAATGATTCAGTAACTTTTTCGTTTGGCGTGTATCTTCAGCCGCGATGAAATCGACCGTTCGTAACGTTTCAATCGCACGCAACGTCATATCTTCTAAATTTCCAATTGGTGTTGGAACAATGTACAAAATCCCTTTTCCATCTTCTCCAATAAAACTTTTTTGCTCGTTCATCTCATCTCATTCCCCGTATAAAATATGTTTTAACTCGCTCGTATACTCGCCATTTTGTTCATATACAAAGAGCGGCGGTAATATTTTTAATCCTTTATTTCCGTCTTTCATTCCTTCAATTAAAATGGTATTCGCTTCTTTCCCTTCCTTCGGATAAACAAAACGTAAACGCTTCGGCTCTAAACGGTATTGTCTCATTAATGTCACGATATCTAATAACCGCTCCGGTCGATGAACAAAAGCAGCTTTTCCACCTTGTTTGAGCAATTGACTGCTAACGCGGATAACATCCTCTAGCGTGCAATAAATTTCGTGACGCGCAATCGCAAAATGTTCATTTTTATTGATTTCTTCTTCGTTTGGCGTTGGAAAATAAGGAGGGTTGCACGTCACAACGTCAAATTTACTATGTCCAAGATAAGCAGGCATATGTTTAATATCCCCATGAATGATTTCAATTTGCTTTTCTAATTCGTTATATTGCACGCTTCGTTTCGCCATATCATAAATCTTCTCTTGAATTTCCACGCCAACAATTTTTCCTTTTGTTCGTTTACTTAATAACAACGGGATGACACCATTTCCCGTACATAAGTCAACTAAATTCCCTTTTTGAATCGGGACATATACAAAATTTGCTAACAACACCGCGTCTAGTGAAAATGCAAATACAGATGGACTCTGGATAATTTTCATATCTTCTGCTAACAAATAGTCAAGCCGTTCATCTTCACGCAACATGTTTCATCCCTCTTTCTACAACAAAATAGCCTTCCAGACCATTTGTCAGAAAGGCTATTTTTTATTTAAAAATGACAAACAAAACAAACAATCACCATCGGTTCGCAAACTACCGTAATGTACATTACAAATGTGAAATCCCTCTTGATACAAACGAGCTAAGTTGTCATATCCTTCCCCAATATCAACTAATTTCGCTTTCGTCTGTTTTTTGCCTTGTTCAACTTTTCGCTCAGACAGCTGCTCGAGCCGTCTACGCAAATGGTCATTTTCAACTTGGAGGCGATGATTTTCTTCGATTAACTCTCCAAGATAACTTTTTAACTCACCGAGCTGCTTGTATAAATGAGCAATTTGCTCCTCGATACTCGTTACAGATTGGAAAATCTCTTTTTTATTCACGCGCCATCCACCCCATCACTCTGTGGCTTGAGTAGGAAGAACTTTTTCTTTTATTAACTCATCAATCGTATACTCAACTACCCGATCTTTTTCCACTAACTCCACTTGTAACACTCGTTCTAAAATGTTCAAACCAACAACTTTCCCTAGTCCAAGAGGCGTTTCGATCATTTCCCCTAAATCCGGCAACTG
Organism: Anoxybacillus sp. LAT27; assembly: GCF_022030075.1. Taxonomy (NCBI): domain Bacteria; kingdom Bacillati; phylum Bacillota; class Bacilli; order Caryophanales; family Anoxybacillaceae; genus Anoxybacillus; species Anoxybacillus sp. LAT27. Next base: position 4,152 of record NZ_JAIWYK010000070.1, on the reverse strand, counting down.
TTCTTTCGCTGTTTCGTATTCGTCGTTTTCATATTTTAAACAACACATTAATCGACCACATAATCCTGATATTTTTGTCGGATTTAATGATAAATTTTGATCTTTTGCCATTTTTATAGAAACAGGATCAAAGTCACCTAAAAACGTCGAACAACAAAGCATACGTCCACATGGACCGATTCCACCTAACATTTTCGCTTCATCTCGTACGCCGATTTGTCTTAACTCAATTCTAGTGCGGAAAATAGCAGCTAAATCTTTAACAAGTTCACGGAAATCAACTCGTCCATCAGCAGTAAAATAAAAAATGATTTTATTACGATCAAATGTATACTCCACATCGACGAGCTTCATTTCTAATCCATGCTCTTCTACTTTTTTCAAGCAAATGTCGTATGCTTCTTCCGCTGCCTTTTTATTTTCTTCTACAACAAGCTTATCTTTTTGATCAGCTAGGCGAATCACTTTTTTCAACGGCAAAACAATGTCTTTTTCGTCGACTTGCTTTTTAGCTACAACAACCTTCCCAAATTCAATGCCGCGAACAGTTTCAACAATAACATAATCACCATTTGAAATGGGTAAATCCCCCGGGTCGAAATAATAAATCTTTCCCGCTTTTTTAAAACGAACACCTACAACTTCATACAAACGCAGATCCCTCCCGCAACTGCAATACTAACTGTTCCATTAAAAGCTGCGGATTCATATTCGTATGCAACCGCGCTTTTGCTTGTAAAATTGCTTTCATATGTTGAGCAATTTGCTTTTCAGAATAGAGAAAACGCGACCGCTGGAATTCGCTTATGCAATCATCGTATGCAATTTGTTGTTTTTCACCGAGTATCACATATAGTAAGTCTTTATATAAATATAATAACAAGTCCAATCCTATATTCATTTGCTCTTTATTCGTAAAATGAGTCAGCCAATGTTGCTGAATAACGAGCAATGCTTGGACATATTGCTTGTTTAATGCTTCATATAATTGTATCACTATTTTTCGTGCTTGTGCAAACCAATCATCTTGACTTAATTGATATGCTTCTTCCACATTGTTCGTTACTCTTGCAGCTAATATCGCTAACTCCCGCGCTACACCTTTTTGTTGTAAATAAGCATATATTCGCTCCGTTGACAACGGATGGAATGAAACAACTTGGCAACGCGAAACAATGGTCGGAAGTATGCGATGAAATTGCTCCGTTAACAAAATTGCCACTGTTTTTGCTGATGGTTCCTCTAAAAATTTCAGCAAACTGTTGGCTGCTTGAACAGTCATTTGATCAGCATGTTCAATAATATACAATTTACGACTCGATTCGACAGCTGTTTTTGTAAACTCCTCTTGCAATTGCTCAATTTGTTGCTTTTTAATGGAGTTTCCATCTGGGATAACGAGATGAACATCCGGATGATTACCAGATTCAATTCGTCGACAGTTGACACATATTTCACAAGGTTCATCGTGCACATGTGTCAAACAAAACAGACGCTTCGCAAATAAAAGAGCTGCTTCCTTCTTCCCCGTCCCTTTTTGTCCTTTAAATAAATAGGCATGGGCCACTCTTCCTTTTCTTATGCTACTGGCGATCGTTTTCGCTACATGCGGTTGATTCATTTCAAGCGTTTTCCAAGACATAAAAATCCTCTCACTTTCTTATTAAAGGCTCAATTAGTGCCCATACGTCCTCAAACACTTTTGTTATCGGTTGAGTAGCGTCCACTTTTTTTATCCGATTTGGAAAACGGTCTAATAGCACCATATACCCTTTGCGCACTTGTTCATGAAACGATAACTCCTCTAAATCAAGTCGATTCACTTCCCGCAATCCATTTTCGCGAATGCGCGCTAATCCAAGCGATGGATCAATATCAAAATAAATTGTTAATGTAGGCATCCAATTCTCAATAGCGAACGCATTAATAGCTAATATCTCATCTATCCCTAAACCGCGCGCTACACCTTGATAAGCTAAAGAACTGTCAATAAAGCGATCACAAAGAACGACTTTCCCATCTTTCAACGCAGGAATCACTTTTTCAACTAAATGTTGTCGCCTTGCCGCAGCATAAAGCAAAGCTTCTGTCCGCGCATCCATTCGTTCGTTATTAGGATGCAAAATAACTGCACGAATTTGCTCGGCAATGTCGATTCCACCTGGCTCACGTGTCGCTACAACATCAACATGTTGTTCGCTCAAATAATCCTTTAACATGCGGACGATCGTTGTTTTCCCTGCCCCCTCTGGACCTTCAAATGAAAAAAATAAATAGCTCATCTCATACCTCCTGAAACACTTCGATGTAATCTCCGTCTATATCTGTTTGAAAATAGGCATCCGTTTTCTTCAAATACTGAATGATCTCAATATGTTGCCTTGTCACAATTTCTCCGATAAGTAAAATAGGAATCCCAGGTGGATAAGGGACAACCATTTGAGCACAAACACATCCGATTGCATCGTGAAGCAAAATTTTTTTTGTTTGGCGACCTTTCGTCCATTCATAACTTACTGCTTGACAATGTTTCGGTAACTGAATTTGTACTCGTTCATTTTGCGGCTCACGACGAATGGATTGCAACGCGCGTTTTATACGCTCCGTAACGTCTGGGAGTTGTTTCATTTTCGCAAGCGGATAGACAAGTAATACGTTATACGGATCAGCCATTTCCGTGAATATCCCATTCATTTCTAATAACTGTTGTAACTCATATCCTGAATGTGCGCTACGTGTTTGCAACGTAATTTTTAATAAGTCTGTTCGGATAAGCGGATGTCGTGATTCCACAACATGAATCGCCTCAATTGTTCGCAATTCTTGTTTAAATAATTGAATTTGAGCAATTATTTCATCAATCGTTTCACGCGTTTGTCGTGCTACATAAGCGCGTGCCAAATCAAGTGAAGCCATGATCGGATAAGACGGGCTACTTGTTTGGAAAACTTGCAAAAAGTATTTTAACGCACGTTCATCGACCAGTTCGCTATTAAAATGTAGAAAAGACCCCATAGTCATAGCTGGGAGCGTTTTATGGGCTGATTGTACAACAACGTCCGCCCCACACTCAACCGCCGATTTTGGAAAAGGTTCTCCGAGCACAAAATGAGCACCATGTGCCTCATCAACTAAAACAGGGATTCGATAAGAATGTGCCAACTGAATGATTGGTGTTAAATCAATAGCCATGCCGTAATAGTTTGGATTTGTTAAAATAAGTGCAGCCGCATCTGGATGCTTGCGCAACATATGAGAAATTGTTTCAAAAGACACGAAAGACATGACTTGAACATCTTCATCAAATTCTGGAGAGATAAAAATCGGTGTTGCCCCAACAAGATGTAGCGCATGTAAAATGGATTTATGACAATTACGTTGTACGATGACTTTCTTATTTTTTTCACACACGGCTACAATCATAGCTAAATTACCAGCCGTAGAACCATTGACTAAAAAATATGTGCGCTTTACTCCATACAAATTTGCTGCTAACTGTTGTGCTTGTTCAATTGCCCCTGCTGGATGATGTAAATCGTCTAAATGTGAAAGCTCAGTTACGTCTAAATGCAATAATGGCGCAAAAGAAAAAAGAGCTTCTTCATAAAAAACAGCTCCATATTTATGCCCTGGTACGTGAAATGAAATCGGTTGTGTCGAAGCATGTTCACGCAAAAGTGTATATAGAGGTGTTTTCGTTTGATCCATCTTTATTCGCTTCCTCGCTCAAGTTGTTTTATATATTTTATATTAAAATAAAACAGGCCCTAATCATAGTAGGGGCCTCAGTTATGAATATATTTTATTCTCTCCTATTCTTTTCAACCGATCAACGTAAAATTTGTATTTTTCATCATTTGTTTCGGTTTGAATCAAGTCGTTGTGACAATCCATACATATGAAATGATGAAAAACATGAATCCCTTTTTTATTTTGCTCATCACATACAATACAAGTTTCTTTATAACACATTCGTTCTCCACCTCCCGCCAATAGTTTTCCCAGTTTCATATAACAATATACTTCAGAAATAATCATTTGGTGCGGGGGTGCAAAAAGACAAAAAGACCAAGACTAATTTGTCTTGGTCTTTTTCTTGCCCGGCAACGTCCTACTCTCGCAGGCGGTGTCCCGCCAACTACCATCGGCGCT
>NZ_JAIWYK010000193.1:0-265 GCF_022030075.1 Anoxybacillus sp. LAT27 | reverse complement strand
TGAGCGGCTGCCGGGAGCAAAACGGCAAAGCCGTGCTCACCCTGGATTCCCCCCGCCCCGGTACACCCCAAACGCTCGTCGTCGATTGGGTCCTGCCGCGAATCGGCGTGCGTGGAAACATCGACGGGCTGGGACAACTGCCTGCCTTGGAAGGCGGGTATCTGCAGGCTGACGTCAACCAGCAGGTCGGAGCCGACTGGGTCTACGCCATCGGAGACGTCGCCAACGGCGCCGCCTACGCCAGCCTGTCCCTCGCCGTCGGCCA
>NZ_JAIWYK010000192.1:0-266 GCF_022030075.1 Anoxybacillus sp. LAT27 | reverse complement strand
GGACGTGTGGTCCACGTCCTTGCCCGGCGTATAGCCTTTGGGCCGGGCCAGCATCTGCAAGTTGGGAAACACATAGGGGACAGCCGGCTGCACCTCCGCGTTTTCCAGCGTGCCGAAAATCTCTTCGTCGCCTTCCAGCGAGAACGTAATCTCCCGCGCCGCTTGCGGACGGACAGGCGGCGCCGCCGATTCGGGGGATTCCTGTTCGTGTTCGCTCGCCACCCGCTCGGTGAAGTCGCGGATCAGCGGGGCGACGGGCAGCGCTT
>NZ_JAIWYK010000191.1:0-266 GCF_022030075.1 Anoxybacillus sp. LAT27 | reverse complement strand
AGAAGGCGATTGCCTTCCTGGAGGAACAAGGAGTAAACGTGGAGGAGATGGAGAGGGGCCATGTCTGATCTGCAAGAATTTGTCCAGGAACGCCTCCCCCTTATCGGGGAATCCGTGGTGCAAACCTTTCAAATGGTGTCCGTATCCCTGCTGTTCTCCGTATTGATCGGCCTGCCCATGGGCGTGCTGCTGATCCTCACCCGGCCGGGCAACGCATGGGAGAATCGGTTTGTCTATCAGCTTCTGAACGTCGTGATCAACGTCAT
>NZ_JAIWYK010000190.1:0-266 GCF_022030075.1 Anoxybacillus sp. LAT27 | reverse complement strand
AATTTCCATTTCATTACAAAAAAAAGAATTGCTTAACTGCAAATATTATGATGAAATCACGTCTCCATTTGCTTGATCGGCCAACCGGCAGGAGCTGATCAGCGGCAACCATAAAAAAACACCGATGGGGTAGTGTAGACTCCATCGGTGTTTGACCGCTATGCGAGGTATGCTTCCCGAACCTGCGGGTTTGCCAGCAGGGTGGGCGCCTCGTCCTGCAGGATGATCTCTCCCGTCTGGATGACGTAACCGCGATGGGCCACGGA
>NZ_JAIWYK010000189.1:0-266 GCF_022030075.1 Anoxybacillus sp. LAT27 | reverse complement strand
CGCTCCGGCGCCGACTAACACGACATGCTTTCCCCGTATTTTCTTTTGCCCTTCCTCGCCAATCGGTGCAAATAGTTGCTGCCGGGAATACCGTTCGTTCAAACAACACTCATTCCTTCCGTTGGACTGCTCGCTGACGCGTACCGTTTTTTCGGGATGCGTCCGGCTTCATAGCCGAGCCGGCCCGCTTCCACCGCCAGCTTCATCGCTTTCGCCATTTTCACTGGATCGGCCGCGCCGGAAACAGCGGTGTTCAAGAGCACCCC
>NZ_JAIWYK010000188.1:0-266 GCF_022030075.1 Anoxybacillus sp. LAT27 | reverse complement strand
GAAAGATCATCGTCTCCCTCTATTATCAGCTGTTTTTCGGCGAATATCAATTATTTCGCCCGCATAGGCTGAATATGGTAAAATAAAGGGCGGATGGTTGGTGTGGAAGGAGAGAAAGCATGAACGAAAAATGGATCGTCGAGCGGGCAGAGCGAAAAGACGGCCGGCTCTGGCTGAAGGTTGATGATGCGCTTGTTTTGCCCGCCGGTGTTATGCCGAAGCGCCATATGCTTGTTGACTCAGATGCATTGGCGTTTGTGTATATA
>NZ_JAIWYK010000187.1:0-267 GCF_022030075.1 Anoxybacillus sp. LAT27 | reverse complement strand
AGCTGATGTCCGCATAGCACCAAAAAGATCTGGTCGTGCTTGCTGATCAGCTTGTCCCACACTTCCTGGGGGCTGTTGTCTCCCGGATCGAGGGAGTTGGCATCGAGAAGCGGATTAGGCCTGCGCTCGGCCCGATTATTCATATAATCGTGGGTCGCGATGATCGTTGGGAGGCCAGGATGATCCCGGATCACCTGCGCTGCCCACTCCAGACTGGCGTCCGGTGCGTCAAACTGTAGCCCGATGTGAAGAAAGCGCAAACCGCCG
>NZ_JAIWYK010000186.1:0-267 GCF_022030075.1 Anoxybacillus sp. LAT27 | reverse complement strand
ACGATCGTGCCGGAACAGTCCGACGCCGCCGATGGACAGACCGAGGATCGCCACGACCAGCACGGCCGCCGCGGCAAAGGCGTAGCGCAGCTCGGTCCGCTCGAAAAAACGCCGCCGTTCGGGCAGAGCGCGTGTGCGCCCGAAACTGGTCTGGGCGAGGAACGCGGCGCTGTCCCACGCGCGCTCGGCGCGCGCATAGGCCGCCGCATGGCGCGGATCGGCGGTTCGCCAGCGCTCGAACGCCGCGCGATCGACCGCGGCGTCGGG
>NZ_JAIWYK010000185.1:0-267 GCF_022030075.1 Anoxybacillus sp. LAT27 | reverse complement strand
CCTCATTCATGTGTATGGGGGATAAGCCCGACGCATGACCGGCTTTCGCGCGGACCGCCTCAATGCCCGCGTGTATGTGGAAGGAGCGTCATCGGCAGGTGTTTATCTGCAGAAAAGCGAATACAATGACACCGATGGCCAATTTTGGGGAAAGGTGGTATTCGCGCATGCACGACTACGCGTTTGTATGGAAGCAGTACGATCTGGTTCGCGGCATTACCCTGGCGGTCTTGAAGAAGGTCCCCGCGGAGCAGGCGGACATCGTAC
>NZ_JAIWYK010000069.1:0-49940 GCF_022030075.1 Anoxybacillus sp. LAT27 | reverse complement strand
TTTTCCTTTAACATATTAACAAAAGAAAAACGATTTTGTCCTTGACAAAATCGTTTTTCAACAGTCTGGAATAAGCGAGCATAGACGCTCGCTTATTCACTAGCTTTTTTCCACTTTGCGCTTCTTCCTTTACCAATTGGGGTGATTTTTTTTGCTTCTTTTAATTCGTTTAAGACGCGATTGATCGTTGCTTCACTAATGTCAGGACAGGCATGGCGAATCTCTTCTTTTGTAAAGTATCCAATTTTCCCTTCAATGAAATCTTTAATGCGCTTTCGTTTATTTCCGCGACTTGTTTCTACATAGCCCACACGCTCTTCAAGTTTTTTATATGCAGCAACGATAATCGATAAAAAGTAATGTAGCCAAGGAAAAATATCGTTTTTCCCTTCATGCCAATGGATTGATGAGCGCTTTAGCACGTCGTAATATGTTTCTTTGCTTTCTTCAATGAGCGCTTCAATACTAATGTAACGACCGACTTCGTACCCAAATTTGTATAATAAAAGAAGTGTTAATAAACGTGACATCGGTCCATTGCCGTCGTGGAATGGATGGATGCAAAGGAAATCTAAAATGAAGATGGCAATTGCGATCAATGGATGTACGTCACCTTTTTGAACGGTATCTTGAAAAGTCATACAGAGAAGGCGCATGTGCTCATCTGTTTGAAAAGCAGGTACGGGAATGAAACGAATAAACTTTTCCCCATTCGGCAACGTTTCGCTAATATAGTTATCTTGACTTTTCCATTCTCCTCCTTGTGAAGGGACATACTCGTATAAATCACGGTGTAGTTGTTTGATGATAGAAGGGGATATCGGAATGGCATCGGATGAGGCGTGGATCAGTTTTAACACGTTCCGATACCCAGCAATCTCCCCTTCCGATCGGTCCATCGGTAACGTCTGTTCTGCCATAATGCTTTTCAGCCGTTTATTTGTAATGATAATTCCTTCAATCGCGTTTGATGATTTTGTTGATTGAATGATGGCTACATTTTTAAGTGTTTCGAGTATTTGGGGAGATTGTTTCTTATACAAATCTTGCTTCCCTTTGTATTCATCAATTTTTGAAAGTAATTGAAGAGTTTCCATCGAATAAGAGAGATGTTTCAGCAACTCGTAATTATAGATGCGCATCATATCACCTCGTGTGCAAATGATTATATTAAATTATAGCACACCCAATTATTTTTTATAAAAATATATTCATGAAATAAAAAAAGAGAACATTCCGCTTTAGGCGAAATGTTCATCAGCAGGAAATAAAATGCCTGTTTGTTTTCTTGCTTCGTCCATCACTTTCATTGTCGCAAGCGAATGGGCGTGTGAATTAATTGTAGATTCCTTCTCTCCCCGCTCGATGAGTGTCATAAATTCAAGCGCCTCATAGTACATCGGCTCGTACGGTTGCGGAACGGTGACGTCTTCAATGCGCCCGTCACGGTAATGAATATGAACACGTGCCGGCGTATGGATCGCATCGATAACGATCGTACCTTCTTCTCCTTGAATTTCGGCAGGAGCATACGAGTTTGCGATTTTGGAATACATAACGATCGCATCCATCTCGCCGTAATCGAGCATGATGCTTCCTTCGCCGTCTACGCCCGACGATAGGCGAACGCTATGGGCTTGAATGGCTTTCGGTTCGCCAAACAAAACAACGAGTGGATATAAACAATATACGCCAAGGTCCACCAATGCCCCACTTGAAAAAGCAGGGTGAAAGGCGTTTGCGACCGTTCCTTGCTTAAACGCATCGTAGCGCGAAGAATATTGGCAATAGCTTGCGACGTAGCGACGGACGCGCCCGATTTTCGGCAAATGGTGTTGGATCGCTTGAAAGTTTGGTAAACACGTCGCCTTCATCGCCTCCATCAGCACGACACCATTTTTTGTGCCGCCTCAATCATCGCTTCCACTTCTTTGGCGTTAGAAGCGAGCGGTTTTTCACAAATGACATGTTTGCCGTGATTCATAAGCGTGATTGCTTGTTCGGCATGAAACGCATTTGGACTTGCGATATATACCGCATCGACGTTTTTGCTTACTGCAAGTTCATGTAAGTTTGTAAACGTTTCGGTTGCCCCTGTTTTTTCAGCAAAGGCGTTTGCGGTTTCTTGTTGACGAGAATAAACAGCTTGTAAATGAAACGAAGGCACTTGTTTGGCCGCGCGAATAAACGCTTCTGTAATCCAATTTGTTCCGATTGTTGCAAAGCGAATCATTCGTTTTCTCTCCCTTTGATATATGTCCAACCGTCTTGTTGGTACACTTTTTCTTCTTTCATTAATCGTCCGAGCGCGCGTTTAAATGCGGCTTTGCTCATATGAAAACGCGCCTGAATGTCTTCTGGGTCGCTTTTGTCGCTATATGGCATCGCACCGCCACGGCTTTCAAGATAGTTGTAGATCGTTTCTGCATCTGTTTGTAAACTTTCTTGTTTTCGCGGAAGTAGCGATACGTTAATCGTTCCGTCTTCTTTCACAGCGATGACGCGTCCTTCGACGAGTTCACCGAGACGTGGTTCCCGTCTTCGTTGTGACTCGTGAATGAATCCGATATACCCGACCTCTGTGATAAGAAACGATCCTGCTTTAATTAAACGGTAAATGCGTCCGCGCACGTTCGTGTTAAAAGCAGAAGTGGGAGCGGGAACACTTATTTGTTTCATCGTTTCTTCATCTGCCAGTTTCGCGAGCAGCCGTCCCCGTTTATCTACTTGGAGCGAACAGTATAACTGATCTCCTTTTTCCGGCCAAAGTGTCGGAATGGACGGTAAGTCATCGATCGATAATAACACGTCTTTTTCAATGCCGATATGAACGAAAACGCCGAGCTGTGGTACGACGTCGACGACTTCAACCCAACCGTATGATGACGTCGTAATGAGCGGCCGCTTCATCGTTGCTCGCATGCGTCCATCATGATCGTGATATAAAAATATGCATACATCATCCCCAACTTGTAATTCGCCTTCACATTGACTTTCATGAAGCAAAGCGCTTTCTTTTCCGTTTGTGACGATATAGCCGAACGGCTTTTGTTCTTTCACTTGCCATGTAACCATTTGTCCAATCATTGCTCTCTTCCTTTTTTATAGCGTTTAATCCTTATTCTACACGATTGCAAGGAAAGACACAAAGGATGTATCTTCTTCCATTTTGACATGTTACAATAAAGAAAAAGTGTTGAGGTGGGGAAAATGAGTAAAGTAGCACGAAATGCGTTATGTCCGTGCGGAAGTGGAAAAAAGTATAAACATTGTTGTGGGAATAATGTTGTGTCGATGCATGAGCTTATCGATCAAGACGTTATTCACCATATGCACGATCTCATTCACTATGCTACATTTGAACACGAATCGTTTTTGTATCGAACGGTTCAAAAACATATGATCGTAGAACAAACGGACGAAGATACAACACCTGTGTTTCGCTTTTTCATTAGTATGTGGGCGATGTTTTTCAAAAAGGATGCACATGGGATGACGATTTTCGATTACTATTTGCGCACGCTTCGTAAGCAGGCAATTCGGCCGACTGTATATAGCATCATTCAATCGTGGCGGCAGGCGTTTCCGACGTTTGTTTGCATAGATGAATTGCGCGATTCGTATGTCGTTGTTACGGACTTATTAACAGAGGAAACGAAACAGATGAAATTGCTTGATATGCCGGATGAGTTTCATTTGGAAGAAGGACAAGCATTGGCGGGTGTTTTTGTACCTCATGGCCAATATATCGCTTGTTTTGGAACATTTTTTCCTCTCCCGGTCGTTTTAACCCATCCGTTATACGTATACATACAAGATGTTTGGAAAGCGTGCGGCGAACAATATGAACGATGGATTGAGGCGTATCCAGAAACGTTTCAAAAATCGTTACGGTTAACGATGTTTGATGTCGAAAGTTTATCGCCAAAACAAGAGCAAGTGTTTACGTCATTTGAAAAAAACTTTCCGCAAAAAGAGCTGTCTATTATTGACACCGCACGTCTCATTTGGGTGGAATATTGTCGTCTGTACAATCCGACGATTCGAAAGCCAGAAGTGTACGCAGCAGCGCTTCATTACATTATGGCTGATGCGATTTTGCAACAAAGGATTTCACAAAAACAGCTTGCTGAGCAATACGGCATTTCTGCGAGTACGTTATCGAAACGGATCGATACGTTTTACGATGCGTTTGAAGACATTGCCGGACAAATTCACGACCAACTTGATGACTTATTTACTGACTGGGATGATGACGACTGGGAAGAAGATGACTGGGACGATGAGGACATCTTTGAAGTATGTGAAGATTGTGATGAAGAGTAAAAGGGAGCGACGGGCTCCCTTTTACAGTTTGCTCAACGCTTTTTTTAATAGCGCGTTGCGTTGCGCTGATTTTTGTTGTTCGTATGTTTCACGAAATTCTTTCGCATGATTTGGGCTAAAGCCATTCTTTTTTAATTCGTTTTCTAGTGCGTTGTAAATGACGTTGAATGCTGCATCTGTTTTTGCCTCAAGCTCTTGGGCAGCTGTGTTGTATTTGGAGAAGAAGTAATTAAATGATACCGATTGTCCATTTGCTTTTCTTTCTTTGTACTCTCCAATTGCGTGATCGACAAGCGCGTCAATTTTAGCATTCGCTTGCTGTTGGAGGAGTTCAAACGACGGACGATACTTTTCTTTAATGCTTGCGACCGTTACTTGTTGGACGGGTTCGTTTGTTTTGTTTTCTTCATTTGTATCATTTTGTTTGTTTGATTCGCTTTCGTTATTTGTTCCTTTTTCATCGGATGGAGACGATGATTTGTTTTCCTCCTCATGTTCTGTTTCATTGTTGTTTGCTTGACTATTTGTGTCGTCTGGATTCTTTGTTGTAGATGTTTGCTCGTTGCCTGACGCAGATGACTCGCTGGCATCAGGCAACACAATTTCATATTCTTCTTCTACAATTTTAGCTACTTCTTTGTCTTCTTTCTTCAAATCTACTTTTTTATTCGTAAGAAAATAATAGTATCCTCCTGCACCACCAAGAAGTAAAACGATGATGCTAAGTGAAATGACGATCCACTTTTTCACTTGAATGATCTCCTTTCTCTTTGTTCCGCTATGTTTATCATACACGATTTTATAGAACAATGGACATAAAAAATGCAACCAAGCTGGAAATACGTCTTGATATCGTCATACAATTGAATTATTATAAACTTATGGAAATAAAAGATAGATTACGGTTGTTAGTACTTTCATATTTACATATATTTAAATGAGGTGATGAAATGAAAAAATATCCATGGAGTCAAAAAGCGTTGCGGGCGATGGTTGCTACGGCGGTTGCTTTCACACCAGCGGTTGCGATTGGTGGACAAGCTACACATGTTGAGGCGGCGCAAGATGAACTAGGTACGAAAATCTCAAGACTTGTTGCAATTTATAACAATTTAAGTTCAGAAGGTGTGACAGTTTACAATAAGGCTGCAACAGCTTTAAGTGGAATAAGTGATAGCGATTGGGAGTACGTTATTGGCTCGACAGTTAAACAAAACATTGACGACAAAGCAGGCACAGGAAAGGCAGTAGAAGTTGCGAAAGCTTTAGCAACGATTGTGTATAGTGCCAATGGTTCGACATTAGAAAGTCAAATTCGCTCGTTCCAAACGAATTATAGCGATGAATTTGATCAAGTGTTTGGTGCATCTGTAACTGTTGATAAATTAATTACATTTTTTACAGAAGCAGAAAAAGAGGTATGGAATCATTTAGATCAAGCTATCGATTTAGCGTCTAATCCATCAGAAGAACAATACAAGAGTTTTATTCGTACGATTCGCAATGGAGTGGAATCGAAAAATCCAAGTCTTGCTACGCTAGATGCTGATTTAAGAAACGGGATCGGTGCAGGGTTAGATGATTTGTTTAGTATGAAAACAAGATTAGACGAAAAACTTGCTTTAACAGCAGAAGAGAAGTCCACTTTAAAAACAGCGCTTATAGCTGCTATTGTAGCTACAGGTAATCCGTATTCATCAGGTGGTGGTAGCACAGGCGGTGGTTCAGTTGTAACTCCTCCAAGCACAGGCGTAGACAATGGAAAAGTAAATGTTGGCCAAGATGCAGTAACGACAAAAGAGCAAACAAACAGCAAAGGACAAAAAGAAAAAGTAACCGAAGTGAAAGTAGACAAAATTGCAGACATCGTTAATCTTGTTTCAGCTCAAAATAAAGAAATCGTGTTAGGCGTTGGTGCGCTTGGAGCGAATGAAGTGGCAAAAGCGGAAGTGCCAGCGAAGCTATTTGCAGACGTAGCGGCAAAAGAGGCAAAAGCGGTAGTGAATGTTCAAACAGATAAAGCATCATATAAGTTACCTGTGGCGGAAATTCAAGCGAAGCTTACCGAAATCGCGCAAAAGCTAGGTTCAAGCATAGATAACGTAAAAATTGCTGTTGAAATCACAAAAGTAAATCCGCCTCAAGGAGTAACTGCGGTATCGGATGCGGTGGAGTTTAACGTTGTTGCTACAGCAAACGGAAAAAGCGAAACGATTACACGGTTTACGCAATATGTGGAACGTGAATTAAAGGGATCGAAAGTATTTGTTCCACAACGTTCGGTAGCTGTGCGTGTTGATGCAAACGGCAACCTCGTTTCTGTGCCAACGGTGTTTAACGGCGATCAAGCAACAGTAAAATCATTAACAAACTCCACATATGTCGTTGTTGAAAACAATAAAACGTTTGTAGATGTTGATAATGGAAAAACATGGGCAGAAGCGTATGTTGAGGCGCTTGCATCTAAGTACATTATTAAAGGAAAAACAGATCAAACGTTTGCACCAAAAGAAAATATGACACGTGCGCAATTTGCTGTTTTACTTGTTCGTGCGCTTGGATTGCCAAGTGAGACATATGATAAACGGTTCAAAGATGTGAAAGGAACAGAATGGTTCAACGAAAATGGCGAGCTTGCTGCGGCGGTGAAACATGGCATTATTCAAGGAAAAGGTAATGGTGTATTTGCACCGAATGCGCCAGTAACTCGTGCGGAAGCAGCGGTCATGTTCAAACGAGCGCTTGAATTATCATTCTTGAATTATGATATGACACAGTTAGATAGTACGAAGAAAGTCACTGACTTTACAGATGCTAGTCAAGTGAAAACGTGGGCGAAAGACAGTGTTGAAAAAATGTACCAAGCTGGTATTTTTACAGGACGAGAGAATAAGCGTTTTGTGCCAGCTGGATATATGACACGGGCAGAAGTGGCTAAAGCATTGGCGGAGTTTTTAGCATCTGCGAAATTAATGAACGATGTACAATAAAAAAGGGAGCGAAAGGCTCCCTTTTTTAAATGAGTTCAATATCTTCTAAAATCATGCTTGCAAAAAAGCCGCTAATATGATGAAGCGCCTCAAGCACTACTTTCGGATCAGCGTCAAAAAAGTCTTTCATCATTGGCTGGTTTTGTTCATGAATAAATGCGAAAATGAAATCTGTCTTGATTCGATTGCTTAGTAAGACAGGGCAATAGCTCAGTTCAAGCTTACGTTTTATATTTTCTTCGTCGCCGAAATGTTTGCGATATACTTCACGCAACGTTGGCAATTGTTCTTGAATTTTTTTATGTGCATCTGTTACCCAAGCTTGCACCGCTTCAGCAGGCGGAAATTGTTTATGAAGCAAAATGAGCTCAAATATTTTATTTAATGCAAAGCTTGACTCTGTCGCAAAAGCGACGTTCGTTAAAAGCAATCCGACATACTCTTCCTCCGTTTTCGTCTCTAAACGCATGTTCATGAAAATCTCTAATATTTCCGAGTGTACTTTCGTCTTCGTCCAATCCTTTGTCAATTGTTGAACGAGTGCCATCATCGTTCGATTGACTGTGTCATTTGTCCATTCCATCGCGAATGCAACCCTTTCTTTTGCATGTATGTATACCATTAGTTTACCAATGTTATGACGAAGAAGAAATAGTCAATGTCATATTCATTGTGATATCATTAATGGTGTTGTCGAACAATCGAATTAAAGGAGCGTTTTGTATGTCGTTTCAAACGGTTCACATACTCGGAGTTCCGTTTGTTCGTGCGACAATGGATGAAATGATGTCCGTCATTCATGCGCACGTCAAACAACAAAAGCCGTGCTTTATCGTAACGGCCAATCCTGAAATTGTGATGAAAGCAAATGAAGAACCTACATATATGGCAACGATTCAACAAGCAGATTATGTCGTTGCTGATGGAATCGGGGTGGTGAAAGCAGCTGAATGGCTCGGAACACCGCTTCCCGAACGTGTCGCAGGTTACGATATGTTACGCCGTTGTTTGCAAATTGCCGACGAACATCAATATCGCGTATATATGATTGGGGCAAAAGAAGAAGTTGTACAAGCAGCGGCACAACATATTCGTCAACACTACCCGAACGTTCGTTTAGTCGGGGTACGCAACGGCTACTTTGATTGGAACGATCAGACAATTGTCGAAGAAGTAAAACAAGCCGAGCCAGACTTTGTATTTGTTGCGCTCGGTATGGGAAAACAAGAACAATGGATCGCCGAACATATGCATACAGTCGGACGTGGTGTATGGATGGGCGTTGGCGGAAGCTTCGACGTGCTTGCTGGAGTGGTCAAGCGCGCCCCTGAACTATGGATTCGTCTAAATCTCGAATGGCTGTATCGTTTACTGAAACAGCCGACGCGAGCGAAGCGGATGATGGCGTTGCCGCGCTTTGCGTGGACGATTTTAAAGCAAAAGGTTGTTAGAAAATGAGCCAGTCATTTGTGAAAGGGACGATCATTTTAACACTCGGCACGATCATCTCGAAAGTGCTTGGCAGCATTTTTCGCATTCCGTTACAAAACATTGCGGGAGATAAAGTGCTTGGCATTTTTAGTCTCGTTTATCCGCTCTATATGGTTGCGCTCATTTTATCAGTTGCGGGGATTCCGATTGCTGTATCGAAATTAATTTCCGAAGCGCGCGCCCAGCAAAAAGAAGATGAAGTTGCACGACTTATCAAAACTGCAAGCGTATTGGCGTTTAGTTTTGGGGTGCTCAGTTTTTCACTTCTTGCAGGCGGTTCATCATGGATTGCCAAGGCGCTTGGTGGTCCAGAGGCAAAATGGGCGATTATTGTCGTATCCACAACGCTTCTTATCTCACCGTATATGGCGGTATATCGCGGGTTTTTTCAAGGGCTTGAAAATATGAAACCGACGGCGGCATCACAAGTACTTGAACAATTTGTGCGCGTTGCTTTTATTTTACTTGTTGCTTTTTATATGGTGAAAGCTGCATATCCTGACGATATAATCGCCGGAGCAATTATGATTGGGTCACCACTTGGGGCGCTTGCGAGTCTCGTATACTTACGGGCGCTGTATGCTCGCTCTCCTTATCGTCCGAAGCGCGTGAAACTAACGCGCACGCAGTGGATGGAGACGAGCAAGACGATTTTAACGTTATCCATTCCTATTGCGCTCGGTGCCCTAGCAATGCCGTTTTTAAATTTAGTCGACTCGCTATCCGTTCCGCTCGCGCTTCGTTCGTATGGCGTAGGAGCAGACGAAACGAGCTATTTATTTGGGCTATATAGCCGCGGAACAGCCCTTGTGCAAATCGCAACCGTATTTTCATCTTCGCTTGTGCTCCCGCTCATTCCGCTTTTAAGCAAGCAGTTAGCGAAAGGAGAGTTGACACAAGCGCGACAAACGATTCAAAAATCGTTTGAACTATCACATTTCTTATCATGGCCGATTGCGGCCGGATTAGCTGGTTTAACGGTTCCTTTGAACATCGCTTTATTTACAAACCACGAAGGAAGCTTGACGATGGCTATCGTGCTAGCAAGTTCCGTATTCACCTCGCTCGCTTTGCTTGGCACAGGCATTTTACAAGGCATCGGTGAATCAAAGCGCGCGGCAGTCATTATTGTCATCGGCTGTGTCGTGAAATGGGGAACAAACATATTACTTATTTCTTGGTACGGCTTAATTGGTGCTGGTATTTCGACGCTTGTCACATATGCGTTTATTACATGGATGAACCATGTTGCGATTCGCCGTCACATATCGCTTTCGTTTTGGAATCGAAAGGTCATCGTCTATGTATTTGCTTCGCTTGTTATGGGCATCGGCTTATTTTTCATTTCTCCAACGTGGGGAAGAATGGCGTCGCTCGTGTATGTAGCGATTGCAACAATCGGTGGTGGTTTATTTTATATTGGAATTGCACTTGCGCTCGGTGGGGCAAAACTTCAAGAGCTTCGCCAATGGTTGAATCAAACGAAGAAGGGATGAAGCACGTGAAAAAATGGTTGTTGATTATCATTGCGCTTTCGCTGCTGCTCATCGCCCCAGCGATCAGCAAGCGTCATCAAGCAGAATGGGACAATCGAACGTATGAAATGATGATGCCATACGATGAAATCGAAGCATGGTTGCAAGAAGAAAAAGAAGAAGACGTATGGAAGCAATTGAAAGAAGCTGGTTTAACGACGGTAAGTATAGAAGCAGAAACGCTTGATTCACTTGAGCAATCAGGACATGTCCTGTTGTTAAAGATGGACGAATGGAAACATACCCTCGTTTTATTGAATGAAACGGTCGCTCATCTTCCTTCGCGTGGGCTTGTCGTTTATCCGCTCGATGAAACGTTCCCGCTTGTTTCATCGCTCAAAGCGACGTTTGGCGATGACGTTCAAGCGATGCAAGCAAATGGAAAAACGTATTATATAATCGAAGGGAATGCGAAAAAAATCGAGCGTGTTCCACTCGGATATGATGAAATGAAAATCGCTCGTCTCATTGAACAAGGCTTAATGGTTGTGCTTCGTATTCCAGATGCACGTGATATGAACGAAGCAAGTGTACGTGTACTTCAACAAATTGAAGCGTTAAAAAATGAACATACATTTAAGTTGTTGCCGACAGGAGAAGAAGTGGCAGGCTACCCAACAGATGTCACAAAATGGGGGGAAGTCTGGAAAGAAGCAGGATACGTCCTATTGTCAACGGAGTTTTACGAAGCAAGGGGGTTGACGACATTAGCAAAAGCGATGGATGTGCACGTTGTTCGTTTACATAGTTTAAATTTAGAACAACGAAAGCCAAATGAAGCGGTCGATGTCGCTATTCGTGCGATTAAAGAGCGAAACATACGCGCCTTGTTTATTCGTCCGTATGCATCGGCAGATACAGAACAAAATATGAAAAAAACAATAACGGTGATGAAACAAATTGTTCAACGTATGCCGAGTCATTATACGCTTGGAAAAAGCGAACCGTTCGCACCAATTGAACGTTCGTCTATTGCCACAATTGGATTTGTGATTGGGGCGACTGCTTTCGTTTTTCTTGCGGTTCGTTCGCTCGTGTCGCCAATGCTGGCATCACTTGCCGCCGGCGGAACGCTCATTTTAAGTGTTGCAGGAACGGTGTTGGCGATCGATTTGGCATTGAAAGCGCTAGCCTTGCTCGTTGCTATCATTACCCCAATATATGCCGCTAAACCTTCTTCCGTTCAAGAAGGGTGGCGTGGTACGTTTATAGCATATGGTCGTGCCATTGCGATTTCGTTTGTCGGAATAAGTTGGATTGTGACGATGCTGTATGGAAATGAGTATATGGCTTATGTCGGTGAAGGGTTTCGTGGGGTGAAACTTGTTTACGTCGTTCCGCTTGTTGCCATGGTCGTACTCGTTTTACCTTGGATCATTCGAGAGCCGCTTCTTCCTTTTATGAAGCGACTATGGAAACACCCGATTACGATCGGACATGTCGTCATTAGCTTCGTTGTGCTCGCTCTGTTAGCGTATTATGTTTTACGTTCTGGCAATACAGGAACGGCAAGTGCCCTTGAACTAGCAGCGAGACAAAAATTAGAAGAATGGTTATATGTACGCCCACGCACGAAAGAGTTTTTGCTCGGTTTTCCAGCTTATTTGCTTGCGTTATTTGTCATCAATAAGCAAAAGCAGTTAGGGGCGATCCTTCTTGTCGTTGGGACAATCGGATGGTTGTCGATTATCAATACATTTACACATTTGCATATCCCACTTTTTATTTCATTTGTTCGCACAATGTATAGTCTTGGACTTGGGCTATTTATTGGTATTGCCCTCATTTACGTATATAAGTGGGTATGGAAAAAGGTGATACGATGAACATTGTACTATCTGGATATTACGGTTTTCATAACGTCGGCGACGAAGCCATTTTATATGCGATCATTCAAGCGCTTCGGGCGCATGATCCACATGTGCAAGTGACCGTGCTTTCAAACGATCCTGAATTTACAAAACAAACATATGGGGTTCATGCGGTAAATCGTTGGCGAATCGGTGACATCGTTCAGGCGCTCCGTCAAAGCGATGGGTTAATTAGCGGTGGCGGAAGTTTGCTTCAAGATCAAACAGGATGGCGCAGCATTCCGTACTATACGGGGATCATGCAAATTGCCAAATGGCTCGGCAAACCGGTCATGGTGTACGCACAAGGCATGGGTCCTGTCAATAACAAGCCAAATCAATGGTTGATGAAATGGACGTTAAATCAAGTCGATCGTCTTACGGTGCGCGATGAACCATCTGCACAACTATTAAAAACGCTAGGTGTAACGAAACCGATTACTGTCGTACCTGATCCGGTGATGGGACTAGAGCCGCCGACAACGCCAACAGTTTGGTGGCAACAACAGTCGTTTACACGTCCGGTCATTGCTGTTTCCGTACGGGATTGGCCGCGCGGTCGCGATTTTGAGAGAAAAATTGCCGTTGCGCTTGACCGTTCGATTGAAGCAGGTTTTGATGTTGTATTCATCCCAATGCATGGGCATCATGATGATCAAACGTCCCGTCGCGTGTTAGCGATGATGAAAGAGCGCGCCGTCGTTGCTCCTTATGATGCAAGCATTGAAGAAAAAATGGCGATGATTGCAAGTGCTGACTTACTCGTCGGGATGCGTTTACATGCGTTAATTTTTGCGGCGGTTGTTCATACACCGTTTGTTGCTTTATCATACGATCCGAAAATTGATGCATTTGCCAATCAAGCGAATCAACCGATATTTGCTCACGTTGAAGACGATCGGTGGGACGGTGAAGCACTATTTTCATATATTCAACAATGTATGAACGAACGAGAAGAGCGAAAAGAAGCGATGATTCAAGCTGTTGCACCGCTCCAACAAACAGCCCAACAAACAGCTGCAGAAGCGCTCGCTTTGTTTCGGAATAAAAAATAGGTCTTTGGACCTATTTTTTATTTTTGTTATATAATTTTTGTGAATCGTCTGATAAAATAAAAAACAATACGTACATATTGTTTTCGTAAGGAGCGTGGATGCAGCGGTGTTTACGTTAGGGAAAAAGTTACTGAATCGCTTGCCTTTTAGTAAAAAATTCGTGTTGTTAGCGACAATTTTTATGTTTACGTTGTTTGCAGTCAGCGTGTTGTACGTTCGGCTGTTGACGGATAAAGCGATGGTACTTGAAAAAGAAAAGCAAGGAGTAGCTTATATCGCTCCGATGGTAGATGCACTGTACGGCATACAAAAACATCGGGAATATACAATGACCGTTCTTCTCGGACATGGGAAAGAAGACAAAGTAGCAGAGGCGCAAGCGATGTTGAAAAAATCAATGGAAACATTACAAAGCGTCCATAAAGCACAAAAAGCAGACTTCATCGAGGAAGAAAAATGGAAGCAGTTATTACAACAAATGAAAGATGTGCAAGATAATTGGAAAATGTATACAGCAAGCGAGGCGGTGAAGCGCCATAACGCCCTTATTTACGACTTGCATCAACTGTTGCTTTCTGTTGCTAGCCGTTCGAACGTATCGCTCGACAACGATATGAACAATCATTATTTAGCACGTCTTTTTGTTGAACATGTACCGCTTCTTACTGAAATGATCGGAGGGGCACAGTCGTTTGCGGCAGAGTTGACAATAAAAGACGAGTTGTATGAAATTGAACGCTCAAAAATGACCTATTGGATCAATGCGTTAGAAACAGCGATGCAAACGATTAGCCGTGCAACCGCTCCTCTTTTCGTTGACGATGCGTCAATGCGCAAAAAAGTACAACAATATAACGACATCATTTCGACGGATTTATTAAGCATCACAAGCTTATTGCAACGTGAATTTTTACAAACGAATCAAATTTCGTTAACGTCCGTTGAACTATACGAGAAAACGAACAATGCGAACGAACAGCTACATGAGTTGGCTCGTTTTTCGCTTCAAGCGTTTCAAAACCATTTGCAAAGCGAGTATCGCGCCGTCATGTTTGAAAAGTGGGTGACAATTAGTGCGGGTGCACTTGCGGTGGCGGTTGTCATTTACTTATTCATCGCTTTTTATATGGCGGTACGGGAGCAAATTACTGCGATCGAACGGGCGAGCATGCAAGCGGCAAGCGGCGATTTAACGGTGCAAATGTCCGTCTCATCGAACGATGAATTTGCCCATATTGCCCAGTCATTTCAATCGCTTATTGCTTCATTTCGCTCAATGATCGGTGCTAACCAACAATTGACGCACGACGTATCCGCATCCGCCCATGAGTTAACAGCGATCACAGAAGAAGCAGCACAAGCGATGGAACAAGTCGGTGCAACGATGGAAGAAGTGGCGGCGGGATCGAGCAAACAGCGCGCATGGGCGCAGCAAAACGTCGAAGCGGTTTATACGCTTGTCGATGATACAAATTATATTTTATCGCGCTCGCAACAAGCGGCAGAAGCGGCGCGCGCCATGACGAGTGAAGCAGAAAAAGGAACGGCAGCGATGGATAAAATGATCGAGCAAATGAAAACGATGAGTGACTTCATTACGCAATCGAGTGAATGGATTCAAGCGTTGCATCAACGTTCCGCTGACATTGCTCAAATGGCGACGATGATTACAAACATTGCCGATCAAACGAATTTACTCGCATTAAATGCAGCGATTGAAGCAGCGAGAGCAGGGGAGCACGGACGTGGTTTCGCCGTCGTGGCGGATGAAGTAAGAAAGCTTGCGGAACAATCCGCGTTATCGGCTAAACAAATACGCGAACTATTGCAAGAAGTACAAACAGATACAGCACAATCGGTCGAAGCGATGCAACACGTGCGACATGAATCGGAAAAAAGCATGGTGCTTGCGCGCGAAGCGGATGAAACGTTTGATCGCATTCAACAAACGACAAGTGACGTCATGGTGCAAATGGACGATGTCGCTCAAAAAGTTGCTGTGATGACGAGCGCGTTTGATGAACTGGCTTTAACGATGAAAGAAACGGAAACGATCGCTCAAGAAGCAGAAAGGCAGACACAAACGGCAGCAGCAGCCCACGAACAACTACTTTCTGCTGTTCAAGAAATTGCCGCAAATGTACAAACGTTAAGCGATAAAGCGCAACATTTAGCCGAAAAAGGAAAACAATTTACTGTTTAGTCCCGGACATTTTCCGGGATTTTTGTTGTTAAAATTATGAAAATTCATTATAATAATGGCGAACATATATTTGTGAGGGGGAGTTTGGATGGAACGGATGGAAGAGTACATGATTATGGAGGAGACCGCTGCACTTGTGCCGCAATATGATTCATACGGCCGGCTTGGGACGATCGTTTACGAATTGTACAACACGTACAAAGTAGAGCAATCGCCGAAAGAGATTATACAACAAAGCTGCCGTTACTACGGAAGTACATATGAAGGAAAAGTTCACGCGGCAAAACATATTCTCGGCATTCGGCAAATGGTTCCGATCTCCGTTTGTGAAGCGCTTCGGCTCTACTTCTTTCCAACATGTTCTCCTGACAGCGATCGATGCATATGGATTGCACCATCCCACATCAAGATGATACAACCGTATGAAAAAAAGAAAACGAAAGTCATTTTAAAAAATAAACAAGAACTCATTGTCGACATTCAAAAAGGAACGTTTGAAGGAAAAATGTATAAAACAGCGATGCTTATGGTTACTTTACAACAAAGAATGATGCATAACTATGAAAAGTAGTGTATAATATTTCGAGAATAAAAAAGAAAAGAGGACCATTATGCGAACGTTGCGAGGACATCATTTATTATGCGTACACGGCTTTCAAGGCATGGGATATAGTGAATCGTTCGTCGAAAAGATGACCGAAATCGTTGCGTTTATGCGCGATGACCGTACGGATGGCCCGATTCGCGTCATCGCCGCCCTTGATGAAGCGTGTTATGCGTGTCCCCACCATGGAGTAGACCGTTGCGAAGCAGATGAACAATCGAACGATCATGTGCTGACGATGGATCGGCGTGTACTAAACCATTTACAGCTCGAAGAAAACGAAGTGTATATGAAATCTGAGCTCATTGAACGAACGAAGCAAGCGGTTGAACCAGATGATCTAGATGTGCTTTGTGCTGGTTGTTCGTGGCTGACGTACGGGGTTTGTAAAGAAGGAATGCGAAAATTGAAAAATTTTTCTGACAAAAGAGATTGAAGATATGCTATGATAAGGAAATAAAAATAGAAAGAAAGGGTTATGGCATATGAAAGTAGCAAAATTCGGGGGAAGTTCTGTTGCCAATGCACAGCAATTTCAAAAAGTAGCCAACATCATTATAGCGGATGACGCGCGCAAATTTGTCGTCGTCTCTGCGCCGGGCAAGCGATGCAAAGATGATACGAAGATGACAGATTTATTAATTACGCTTGCAAAAAAAGTAATCGAACATGACATATACGAAGGGGTGCTTGCGCAAGTTGTCGCACGTTATGATGAAATCGTCACCGATTTACATTTATCACGTGACATTTTAGACGTCATTTCGGCAAGCTTGCAACAAATGATTGATACGTACGACGATCAGCCCGAGCGTTTACTTGATGCGTTAAAAGCGAGCGGAGAAGATAACAATGCGAAGCTGATGGCACACTATCTTCGTCAACTCGGTTATGAAGCGCACTATGTCAATCCGAAAGACGCCGGCATTTTCGTCACAGATGAGCCGGGCAATGCACAAATTTTACCTGAGTCATACGAACAACTGGCAACATTAAAAGAAAGAAGCGGCATTTTAGTCATTCCGGGCTTTTTCGGCTATTCGCGTTCAGGGCATATCGTCACATTCCCACGCGGCGGTTCGGATATTACTGGTTCGATCGTTGCGGCAGGAGTTGGCGCTGAACTATACGAAAACTTTACCGATGTCGATTCCATTTATTGCGTTAATCCGTCGATCGTGGAACATCCGTGCCAGCTGAGAGAATTAACATATCGTGAAATGCGTGAATTATCGTATGCTGGTTTCTCGGTGTTTCACGATGAAGCGCTTGAACCTGTGTATCGTCGTGGCATTCCGGTATGCGTGAAAAATACGAACAACCCGGAAGCGCCGGGGACGATGATCGTTGCAACGAGAGATCATCGCGAGCGCCCTGTTGCAGGCATCGCAAGCGATACAGGCTTTTGCAGCATTAACGTCAGCAAATATTTAATGAACCGAGAAATCGGATTTGGGCGTCGTCTACTACAAATTTTAGAAGACGAGGGCATTTCATACGAACATACGCCATCAGGCATCGATAACATGTCTGTCATTTTACGGGAAGAACAATTAGCTGGCGATGTCGAGCGCCGTGTATTAGACCGGATTGTAAAAGAATTGCGTGTCGATGAAGTGTCAATTGAACGTGATTTAGCGCTTATTATGGTCGTTGGGGAAGGAATGGAGCGCAGCGTCGGTATTGCGGCGAAGGCGACAGCTGCATTTGCCCGCGCCAACGTCAACATTGAAATGATTAACCAAGGTTCCTCAGAAGTAAGCATGATGTTTGGCGTCAAAGCAGATGCGGTTGAAAAAGCGGTGCGCGCCTTATACGAAGTATATTTCTAGTCGTATAAAAATGGAATAATCGAACAAAATAACCATAGCACACATAAGGGAGGAAAACATATGCGCGTGCTATGGTTATTTGTTTTTTTAGTTGCGACACCTGTGCAAGCAGCTATTTCTGAAGAAGCGTTGCGACAATACGTGCAAAATATTGGCTGGACGATGGACGATTTAACGCGTTATTTAGCGAAATGGAATATGACGGTCGATGATTTTTCTTCATTGGAGGCGTTAAAGGAGCAATTAGGCACACCCATCACACCTGATCGGCTTGATGCCCTATTACAGCGTTATGGAATGACGCAAGAAGAAGCGGAAGCGCTTCTCGGACAATTTGGTGAACAACTGCAACAATATACGTTTATTGAAGATTTATCGTATGCGCTATCGTTTTATCGCGACCGTTACGATGCGATGCAAGCGATGACCGATATTTTAGCGATGATTGGACTAACGGAAAACGAAATTCGTGGATTGATTGAACGTACTCCGCCGACTGCGAAGCAAACGCTTGAACGCCTTGACGAACAAATACAAACGCTTGTGCTGCGTGACTCATCCGAACCGCTAACGAAAAAAGAGCGGGAAGCCATGCTCACCTTTTGGAACGAATGGCTGTCGCTGTATCGTCTGCAAGCGAAAGTGTTTGAAGTAAACGAACATGGGCGAAAACCGATTTCGTTTGAACAAATAGAAGCAGCTACAGCCCCTGTCGTTATGGAATGGTATGATGAAAGGGGAAATTTCGTAGCCGATTTATATATTCCGTCTGAACGGATGAATTCGAGCGTGTTGATTGATGCGAGCGAACAACTTGCACACATTGGGAAGATGGCACTTGATTTAGAAAGTGGTTTGCTTGTTGCACGCATGCCGAAAACCGCTTCTTCGTATGGGCTGAACATATTGATCGGTGTCGCTCTACTTTTTGTAAGCTTCGTGTTATGGAAGAAGGGAAAACGATGCGAGCCGTTGCGATAGCATGTTTTCTTTTTAGCGCATCGTTCATTTGGGCAAATGTGTTCGGTTGGTATAAAGCGTATGAAGCGGTAAAACGGAGCGACCAACCTACTGTACAACAGGGTGATGTGATCGGCACACTTTTTATGCCGAAACTAAACATATCCATGCCGATTTATGAAGGACTACAACAGTTAAATAAAGGGGTGGCGCACGATGAACGAAGTGCGCTTCCGGGGAAAGGTAATCATACGATTTTAGCAGGACATCGCGATACAGTATTTCGCCAGCTTGGCGACATTCAACGAGGAGACGAGCTAGTCATTCGCACGAACGATCAAACATGGACGTACGTCGTGCAACATATTCGCATCGTCAAGCCAGATGATAAAACGGTGCTCGTCCCAAAAGCGCATCCGACGCTTACGTTAATTACATGTTATCCGTTTCGCTGGATCGGGGATGCGCCGAATCGATACGTTGTCATTGCAAAACAAAAAGGGGCTGGATAATCAGCCTCTTTTCGTATGCATGTGTTCTTTAAATTGTTGCAGGAGCGTTTCGCCGTGTAGTCCGCGCTGAACTAAATCTTCAAGCACAACTTCAGCTAAATTCGACCGTTTGACGAGCGTCGCATCCATTAGTATACTCATTCGTTCACTCATTATCGTTACCGAGCGAACGGTCGCACGTACATGGGCAGGATCGTTCGTTTTGCGTGAAATGGTCACAAGCGCATCAAACGTTGCTCCGCTTTCTTTTAACGATGTAAATAGCTCGCGGTATGTTTGCTCGACGTACGCTTCGATCAGCCACTGTTTGTTTTCATCTTCTTTATTGATTATTAACCCATCAATAAGTGGAATATCTTGCTTTTGTTCATGCAATAGTGTGAGGGCAACGAGCTTAAATGTTTTCACCGCATCCACCTCGCAACAGTAGTTGTCTTTATTATATCATATGAACAATATGTAACAAAAAAAGAAAAGAAAAAGCGAAAATTGAATTTTCGGCCACTTTTTTTGCGAGAAACGGCTGAAAAACGGCGAAAAAATAAAAAAATCAGCTTGAAAATTAAAAAATCAAAATTTTACATCATTTTTGTATTTTTGTATCATATAGACCGAGGAGGTGATAAAAAGCAATTCCTCTCAACTTCCTTCCAAAATGTGTCCTCTTACTGCTCCCTCACAGTTTGGCTAGCATCCTCTCCGCTAGCCTCTTTTTTTCAATTGACCAGCTATGGTCGGAGTGATATGCTAGGGGTAAAAATGAAAGGGGTGAATGAAACGTGGAAAGCCAAGTGTTACAAGCAGTGAAAGAATTGCTTTATGAAGTACGTGAAATGCGTGGGGAAATAGAAAACTTGAAACAAGAGATGCAAAGCTTCAAACAAGAGATGCGCGCAGAGATGGAAAGCTTTAAGCAAGAGATGCGTGCAGAGATGGAAAGCTTTAAGCAAGAGATGCGTGCAGAAATGGAAAGCTTCAAACAAGAAATACGTGAAGAAGTAAAAGAACTGCATGTGCGCATCGGAAAGTTAGAAACAAAAGTGGACAAGCTGCATGACAAATTTGAACTGCACGCACAAAAGCAATGGCAAACGGAAGCAGATGTATATCGTTTAAAAAAATTAATCGGCATTGAATAAAGGGCAGAAAACGCCCCTTTTTTTATTTCAATGCTTCAATCATTTCATCGATCATCTTTATGACGATCTCTTCCAAACGTTTTCGTTTATGCATCGGTAATGACTGCAACGCATATAGTCGTTTCGCAAGCCTCGGCTGTTCATTCAAGTAGCGAATAACGGATAACTGCTCATCGCTCATGTCATTTGTCCCGTACGCCAATCGTACTTCTTGCAATAGTTGTTCATCTGTCGGGTGTTTACCGAGCAAAAAATCAGTGCTGACGCGAAATAAATCACTCATGTCGATAATCGACTGCAAATCAGGAAGCACTTCACCGTTTTCCCATTTACTCACTTTCGAACGAGACACGTTTAATCGCTGTGCCAATTGTTCTTGCGTCCAATCGTGTGCGTTGCGCAAACGCCTAATTTGTTCTCCGATATGTTGTAACATCATCTTCCACCAAATTCCCTTTTTCTTTTTACGATAGAAGAAGAAAGGGGGACTTTTTGTTCTTTTTAAGAACAAACAAATAAAATGTTCGTTTTCAGAACAAAAATAAACAGTCTTTTTGTCGAAAAAAGTTGAATGAATATTCGAAAAATGTAAAAATATACATTGGAAAAACTTGAGGGGGATGATGAATGATGAATATTTATTTTTCCAATTTCATTGTTCATGAAGCGAAAAAAAGAGGAAAAACGTGCGAGGTGCTTATTAAAGAAAAGCCGAATCCTCCATTTTATGAATCTCGCACAATCGAACCCATTCACTTTTCTGACTCACTTCAGTTTATTTCACCAGTGAACAAGCTGCCTCTTGAACCGATGCGCTACCGCATGATTACGTGCACAACAAAAGACGATTTATTTTTATTTTTTAAAACGGTAGACGATCAATTAATGATTGTCATTACGTTTTTCTTTGGTAAAGGACAAGCGCAAATATGTGTGAAACGTTGGAATGACCTCGAGAAGCGTTACATCCCCGCACCGATGAACGACCTCACAGCTGCTGAAGAACGAGCCATCCTATGTACATTTCGCTCAGTTTCCATTCGTTCTGGGCAGAGAATTCAATATTGTTTATTTTGAACGTGTGGAAAAACGACATAAGGGAAGTTTGTCAACGAAAAATTTATACCAAAAAAACTAAAAATATGTTTGTTAAACATAAAAAATCATGCTAAAATATAACTGTAGTACTATTTCCTTCTGTTTACAATAGAGAGCGGTTGGTGGCCAGAGGCAAAGAAAAAGGGCTGATGTGAATCATCAGCCCTTTTTCTTTATGAAGGGATAGGAAAGTATAAAATTTTGGATGCAGGGAGATGTCTAGCTCCAAGTGCTATCGGCTCGAGTCGCTCCGTCCCACACTGCGGCGGCGACACATTGAGATACTTCAGTGATGTTACCCACGCAGAACCAAGCGACCGCTTGGTTCGAGCTCTCCTCGGTGGGACTCGTGCGCTCTTCGCCGATAGGCAAGCACTTTGCGCTTTTCTTATTGTGGAATATAGGCACGCCATGTAGAAAAATCAAATTCATCTTTTTGTAAAAGTGATTTTGGAAAGATAAACGTCCACGGTTTGCTTGTATTTGCTTTCACTTCCAAATTCAACGTGAATGCTCCGCGTGCGACAACATCCCCCGATGCATCTTCGACAACTAATGGCATTTGTTCAAACGTAATGTTTTTACCACTGCCGTTACGAATGAGTAGTGTTACGACTAAATTCCCTTCGTTGTTTATGAGTGCTTGCAATCCCATGACGTTTACCTCTCCTTGCTTTGGTGGGGTAAGGGAGCGCACGAGCTGTTCAAGCTTTTGTTTATCTTCTTCTTTTAAATGTTGTTGCCAACTTTCTTCTAAGTCAAGCTGGTGTGGCTTTTTTAATTCAAACGCCAATTTCCATCCTGTTTCTGGAATGTCTTCTGTATATAAGTCGTTCGTGGTGAATACAAATCGCCACGGACGGCTGCTTTTTGGCGGAATGTCGCCAAGTTCATTCATAGGGAATATTTTCCTTCCGATGACTTTTCCATCTGGTCCGATGAACAGTAGTGGCATATGGTCAAAACGAATCGACTGATCTAAGCTGTTTCGGACAAACGCTGTAACAACGTAACGATCCCCATCCTTTTTCCATTCTATCCCCGATAGTGATACTTGATTTTTTTTCAACGGTGGTAATTCGTTATTGACGTATTGAAAATAATATTTTTGTTCGGTTGTTAGTGACATCAGTGGATGAATCGATAATGTCGTATGCACGTCTTCATCTTGTTGTTCACTTGCGCCGTCAAATAATTGCTCTGCTTGAACGGTGCTATCTTCCCCTTGTTTTTTCTTTTTGAAAAATGGAAACATTGTTCCATCTCCTTCCTTATTGTGATATGAGCTGGGCAAGTTGTTGGGAAGCATCCTTTTCTAATCGGTGGTACATGAGTGTAAAGAGCTCCAACCCTTCTTTTGCATATTGGCGCATCGGATCTTCTTGTCCGTAATAGCGCAACCCAATCCCTTCTTTTAACAGCTCCATCGCTTCTAAATGTTTTGTCCAATGGAAGTCGATGAGCGAAAGTAAAGCGCGCTTTAAGGCCCATTGCTGTTCTTCCGTATACGTAAATGCGTGAACGCGTGATTCCCACGATGCGATGGCTTGTTGTACGATTGCTTCCACTTCTTTTTGCTCGACGACACCAGCTACATCAATGTGTTCGTTTGTTACCGTTTGAACAGTCGCTACTAAACGTGTGATGTCCCATTCTTCTGGAATGACATCTTCTGGACATGTATAAGCCACTTCTCGTTCAAGAAACGATGGCACCATATGAACAACAATTGGAATGACATCGTCAGCTTCAAGCACGCGATTGCGGAGCGTATAAATGGTACGACGTTGTTCGTTTAGTACGTCATCGAGCTTTAAGTTATATTCTCGGATTGAGAAGTTGCTTCCTTCACAAATGCGCTGGACGCGGTTGACAAACTCATGGATGTCTTTGTTTAATACTTCTCCTTCATCGTTCACTTGTAGTGATTTTTTTATTTTTTCTAATTCGTCTTTGGCGAAGCGACGAAACATATCGTCTTCAAGCGAAATGAAAAATTGCGAACGTCCCGGATCTCCTTGACGACCAGCACGTCCTTTTAATTGGTTGTCGATGCGGCGGCTTTCATGACGTTCTGTACCGAGGACATACAATCCGCCAAGCTCTGCCACGCCTTCTCCAAGCATAATGTCTGTTCCGCGCCCAGCCATATTTGTCGCAATTGTAATTTGCCCCTTTTGACCGGCACGCGAAATCAACTCGACTTCTTGCTCAACGCTTTTCGCATTCAGCAATTGGAATGGCAGCCCTTCTTCCGCTAAATATTTCGCCACTTTTTCCGATTGTAAAATGGACGTTGTCCCAATGAGCATTGGCTGTCCCGTCGCGTGTACGCGCTTCGCTTCTTTGGCGACTGCTTTATATTTTGCCTCGATGGTCGCAAAGACGCGGTCAGGCAAGTCTTGACGGATAACAGGGCGGTTTGTCGGAATTTGAACGACATCCATGCCGTACAACGTTTGAAACTCTTTTTCTTCCGTTTTTGCTGTACCTGTCATGCCGGATAAAATCGGATAAAGACGGAAATAGTTTTGAATCGTAATTGATGCTTGAATTTTGTTCTCTTCGGTTAGTTCGAGACCTTCTTTTGCCTCGATCGCTTGATGAAGCCCGTTGCTTAAGCTGCGTCCTTCCATCGGGCGGCCGGTAAACATATCAATAAGCAATACTTTTCCGTCTTTGACGATATAATCAACATCGCGCGTAAACATGACGTATGCGCGCAACGCTTGAATGACGTAATGATATAACACTTGATGTTCAAGGTCATATAAGTTGTCGATTCCGAATCCTTTTTCAATTTTTTCAATGCCTCGTTCTGTTAAGTTGACCGTTTTCGTTTCTTCATCATATTCGTAATCTTCATCACGAACGAAATGTTTCACGATGCGTGCGCATAAGTAGCTTAGTTCCGAGCTTACGCCTGTTTTACCCGCGATAATGAGAGGGGTTTTCGCCTCGTCAATGAGTACGCTATCGACTTCATCAATAATTGCATAATGGAACGGGCGTTGCACACGATCGGCGACGCTGTATGCCATATGATCGCGCAAATAGTCGAAGCCGAATTCATTGCCGACGCCATACGTAATATCGGCATTGTATGCCGCTTTTTTTTCCTCAATGGACATGTGTGGCAAGTTCAGACCGACGGATAAGCCTAAAAACTCATGAATTTGTCCAATTAACTCGCGATCGCGCCGAGCTAAGTAGTCGTTGACTGTAATGACGTGTACCCCTTTTCCTTCAAGGGCACGCAAATAACTTGGGGCGGAAGCGACGAGCGTTTTTCCTTCCCCGGTCGCCATCTCGGCAATATTTCCTTCCGCTAGTACTAATCCGCCAATCAATTGAACGTCAAAATGACGCATGCCAAGCACGCGTTTGGATGCCTCACGAACGGTTGCAAACGCTTCGGTCTGTATATCAAATACCGTTTCGCCTTGCGTGAGCCGTTGTTTAAATTCATTTGTTTTGGCACGCAATTCGTCATCTGTCAACGTTTCAAATGTCGGTTCAAGTTCATTTATGCGCGCAGCAATTTTATGGTATTTTTTTAATTTTCTTTCATCGCTGTTTACGAGTTTTTTTATGTAAGACAACATGGGGAACCTTCTCCTTCGCTGTAAATCAAATCGTTTCAACGTACAGTATACCATTGTTCCCAAAATGTTTCACGACCCGGAAAATATTTCTTTACTTTTTGTTTATTGGGTGATATTGTAAGATTGTTAGAAAAATTTATCAAAATATGAAACTTTTTTGTCTTTTTTTCGTTATAGTGTGTGTATTTGCTTGTTCGGGCGAATACATATATGACATTCTTTTTAAGGAGGCTTTTTATGAAAAAGTGGAAGAAGACCGCATTATCTGTTAGTTTAGCTTCGTCACTTATCGTACCAACGGTCGCCCAAGCGTCGACGGAAGCACCGATTGCACAATGGAAAAAACAAACGACGACAGCATCGGCTTCACTTGCGTACAAAAAGTTTGAAGATGCACAAAACCAAGTGAGCACCGATACGCTCATCGTGAAGTACAATGAAAAAATTCCAACGGCGGTACATCGTAGTTTAGGAGCAACGTTGAAACAGTCATTCCCGCAATTAGGATATGATGTCGTCACCGTACAAAAAGGAAAAGACATGCAGCAAGTGATGAAAAATTACGCAAAATTAAAAGCCGTCAAAAGCGTGACCCCAAGTTTTACATACAAACGGCTCGGTTCTGTTGATCCGAAAGTAGATCATATGTATTTACTATCGCTGTTAAATGTGGACAAAGCGATCAAGCTAGCGGGAAAACATAGCGTGACTGTCGCGGTCATTGATACAGGTATGGATACGAAACATCCAGAGTTAAAAGGACGCCTCCTTCCTGCTTACAATGCGATTAACCCAGCAGGTGCGCCAATCAAAGACGTGCATGGGACACATGTTGCAGGCATTATCGGTGCAAATGCCAATAACGGCATTGGTGCACACGGTATCAACCCAAATGTAAAAATTTTACCGATTGACGTATTCGGTGGCGGCTGGGGGGCAAGCGACTATACGATCGCCCAAGGTATTTTATATGCGATTGAAAAAGGGGCAAAAGTCATCAACATGAGCCTGGGCGGCTACTTTAGCTCGCCGATTTTAGAAGAAGCGGTTCAAAAAGCGATTGATGCCGGCATTACCGTCGTTGCCGCAGCAGGAAACGAAGCAACCGATATGTATTCCATTCCAGCTTCATACGAAGGTGTCATTAGTGTTGGGGCAACCGACAGCAAAAATAAACTTGCTGAGTTTTCAAACTATGGCCCGTCCGTTGACCTTGTTGCACCGGGGGCGGACGTATATAGCCCGATTTACGACTATGCGAAAGGCTCGTCTTTTGCAGAGCTAAGTGGAACGTCGATGGCATCACCTGTCGTTGCAGGCGTAGCATCGCTTCTTTTATCGAAATATCCGAATTTAAAACCATATCAAGTGGAATGGATTTTAGAGCGCACCGCAACCGATTTAGGGGAAAAAGGATATGACTTAACGTACGGCAACGGCCTAGTCAACCCAGTTGCAGCGCTACAATATAACATAAAAAACGTACCTCAACAAGAAAAATGGAACGATGAAACGATTTTAGCAAAAGCGCCAGTCATTGATGCGAAAGAACCGTATGTGAAACAAGGTTCGTTCACAAAGCCAGAGGAAATGCATTGGATGAAAGTAAACGTCCAACAAGGTGAAAGTGTGCAAGCACTATTAGAAGGAGCGGAGACGTACGACTACAAGCTCGTATTCCGTTTCTATCCTGAAGGAAAAACAACGTCTGAAAAGCCGATTCAAGTGAATGACGGCCGCGCAGGTGAAACGGAAGCGAAACTATTTACAGCAAAACAACCAGGTGTGCTTGCGATCGGCGTCACAGATGCGAACGGCAACTACAATTTACAAGGAAAATCAACGTATACGTTAGCTGTACAGTCGTTTACAGAACTTGCGGACGATGGCTTGACGAAAGAAAACCCAGCAACGATTGAACAATTACCGTTTTCTTTAGAAAACTTAACGTTCGTTCCAGAAAACAATGAAAGCGACCGCGACTATTTCCGTTTTACTGTCGCAGAGCCGACGACGGTGAAATTTCAGCTATCTGCTGTGCCGGGCATCGATTCGTCATTAAACGTTTATTTCGCTGAAGAACTGTATCGCCCAGTCGACCCAGACGCAAAATATAAAGAAATTCCGTTCCCGATCGCGTCAGGAAACAATAACGGCGTCAGCAAAGGGGAGACGGTGACGTTTGAAGCGCAACCGGGCATTGAATATGTGCTCGAAGCGTCAAGCGAACCGATGGGAGGATTTTATCCAATGGTGCTTGATATGGCAATGTCAAGCAACAAAGTAAAAGAAGCAACCGCTTCAGCGATCCCGTATCAAATAAGCGCTGAAGCGATTACGCTCCCGCAAGATGAAGACAACTTCCCACCGCGTGAACCGGTGCCATCAGAAGACGGCGTTGTTGAACAAGCGAAAGCGACCGGACAAACGCGCAAGCCAAACGATATTATCATCATTGGCGATGACGGAAGCTGGAGCTACTTTGAAAAAGAACAAGTTGCACAAATTAAAGAAAATGCACGCCTTTACAACATCGGCGATCGCGCTGAGGCGTTTATTCAATTTAGCTACGACCAAGATTTTTACAAATTAACGGTACCGAAAACAGCGATATATCAATTTTCATTCGCAACACCTGACGATATGATGCCGTCAGCGATGTTGTTTGAATACGATGAGAAAAAAGACGATCTTGTGCCAGTCAACTCGTTCTACCCATTCGATTGGATGACAGGGAAAAAACAATCTGATTGGACGTTAATTCTCGAAGAAGGAAAAACGTATTACATGTCAGTACAAAACGACTACTATCAGCCAGTTGCCGATCCGTATGTCATCACATCGAAAAAATTGCTCGACGCACCGACAGATAAAAACGAAAAAAATAACGAACCGCTTCAAGCAACCGTTACGAACGTTAACGATGTGAAAACAGGAAACTTTGTCCTTCCAAACGACAGCGATTATTATTACTACAAACATCGGAAAGCGACCGAACTGTTGACGTTTTATGCAAAACCAAGTAAACAAAACGCATCGCTTCCGAAAGCATTGCGCGGCACATTAATCCCAATCGTATCTGTTGTTGAAGATACGAACGGAAATATGACGATTGACGAGGACGAATACAATAAAGCTGTCACGTTTTATCCAAACGGTTGGAGCCCGTTATACGACGTAAACGGTTCGTTCCAAGCGAAGAAAAATGTCGGATATTTCTTTATCGTCAACTCGTTTATGTGGGATGGACTGTCGCTTCAGTCGTACAATTTTGGCATTCAGTCGCTCACTCAAAAAGATGAAGATGCATCATCTGTCATGAAAAACAACGTGCCATCCAAACCGCTTTCGCTAAATAAAAAAGGAAATACGTACGAAGCGAAAGGGTATATGAACGTTGTTGATTACGGCGACAAAGACGCATACAAATTGGTCGTTGCAAAAGACGGCACATTTACATTCAAACTCGACGTACCAGGCACGATGGACGGGGTCATGTCGATTTTTGATGCGAAAGGACGGGTCGTTCAAACGTACGACCATTACGGTGATGGCGACGCTGAAATCGGCACGCTTTCGTTGAAAAAAGGAACGTACTATGTCGTCGTCGAAGAATCGCTTGCTCGGCCAAACGCCAACCCATACACGCTCTCAATTATAAAAAAATAGATGACATAAAGGCTGTCTGTAATTAGGCAGCCTTTATCATTTTCCAGCTACGTGATGTACGAAATCGTGTTAAGATAAATGTAGATTGATAGAATGAGGTGGTCGATATGCGTCGTATGCCGTTCGTCTTGTTTATGTTCGTTTTTTTGTTCTTTTTTCAAACGCCAGCGCATGCCGATGTCGTTGATTTAACGAATAAAGCGAAAGCGCAAGCGTATGAAGATTACTATCCGCTCATTGCCCGTCATAAAGGAACGAGTGGCGTCACATTTGAAAGCTATAGCGTCTATTGGAATGCAACGAAACTTGCTCAGCTTGAACAAGAGCTGCTAAAAAATAAACATGGGACGGAGCTTTCGTTACTCGGAAGCGTAAAAATTTTCCCTGACTATCCCGCAGGCGAAAACGTGCTCGGACAATATTTTGCGCAATATCAAGTCAGTCCGAAACTTGCGCTGCTTCCGAATCGCTACATTCATTTATATGGTGGGAATGAATGGACGACCGTTGAACAAATGGCAACGACGCTCGCACATGAGTATGGGCATCATTTTACGTATTATTATTTGTTGAATAAAGAACAGCGACGCCCGAACGAATGGCTTCAGTCGCAATATGCTGCCGCGCGTGAATTGTTTCGTTATCCGTCCGTACACACGGACGGGAGTGGGGAATACGAGTGGTATATGCCTGAAATATTGGCGGAAGATTACGTGCAACTGTTCGGTTCATCCAATGCGTTAAAAGGACATATGCAAATGAACGTCCATCTTCCAACACCATTTGAGCTTCCAGCTTTACAAACGTATTGGAAAAATCAACTCGGTGCTCCGTACGAACCGAGCCTGCCACTTTCGTTGCTGCTAACAAACTATACGGTGAAAAATAACGTATATGCGCTCAAGCTTTACACATATGCTGATGCGACCGTCTACGTGAATGCGCAAGATGGGGAAGGACGCTACGCTTCTGTTTATATCGGAAGCGTGCCAAAAGGAGTCAACGAGACGGTATACGATGGGACGAAACTAAGTAGCCAAGTATCATGGTTGTTTCGATCAACGCTTGTTGATACAGCGTTATTTCGCGTTGTACAACCGACAACAAAAGGATTTAATCGTGGCTCAGCGACGTTACGTGTAACGTATGGAACGATCGATACGCTTCTTTCTATCCCGCCACTTTTTCCAGACGTCGTCGGGGAGGAATTGCAAGAAGCTGCCCAGCTCCTCTATGAACGAGGTATTGTAGCAGGATACCCAGATGGAACGTATCGTCCAAACGAACGATTACTCCGTCGCCATGCAGCACTTATGCTTATTCGTGAACTGAAATTAACGCTTCCTGAAGGATATGTCGTGAAAGCAAAAGATGTCAAACCGACCGATCCGTGGTATAAAGAGATGGCGATTGCTGAATCGTATGGATTGCTGACGGGATATAACGGAAAACTATATCCGAATGACTATATTACTCGCGCCCAAATGGCAGCGATTTTAACGAGGGTATATGCCGATGTGTACGAACAGCCGGCGACGAATCAATCGTTTGTCGATGTTCCTTTTTCTCATTGGGCGTATGGAGCGATCAATACGTTGTTTTATAATCAAATTACGATCAACAATCCGTATCGCCCGAACGACGTGGTGACACGTGGAC
The DNA here is from genome assembly GCF_022030075.1 of Anoxybacillus sp. LAT27. Classification (NCBI taxonomy): domain Bacteria; kingdom Bacillati; phylum Bacillota; class Bacilli; order Caryophanales; family Anoxybacillaceae; genus Anoxybacillus; species Anoxybacillus sp. LAT27. The sequence continues at coordinate 19,412 of NZ_JAIWYK010000069.1, read as the reverse complement.
AGTTTGCCCTCTTTTTAAAACGGACGCTCGATAAAAAATAGCGAGGAAGGCTTGTCCTTCCTCGCTATTTTGCGTTGATCGCGCGATAGAAAAACACCGCGAATTGCGCGCGCGTCACCGTTTCTTTTGGACGAAACGTTCCGTCTTCATAGCCGTTTGCAACGCCAGCTGCAACAAGCTTTTCAATCGCATCATACGCCGCATCTGTTTCTTTCACATCCGCAAACGGCACATCTGCCCCGCGCTTAAAATTCCAGGCTTGCGCAAACCACATCGCTAACTGCTCGCGCGTGATCGGTTCGTCCGGTTGGAACTGTTTACTGTTTTTGTCGATTATACTTTCTTTCACAAGAGCATTAATCGCCCCAACAGCCCAATGATCGCTTGGGACGTCCGTAAACGTTTCTTTTCGATCGTTCATATTCAATTTGAAATACGCGGCGAGAAGCCCTGCAGCTTCAGCACGCGTCATCACTTCATTCGGTTTGAAATAGCTTTTCGCATACCCGAGCACAATTTCTTTTTTTCCTAACGCTTCAATTTCTTTATTTGCCCAAAAGTCATTTCCGATATCTTCGAATTGACCAGCTGCCTGCTCATAAGCGAGCACGCGTCTTGCGCCTATGTATCGCTTTTTATAGTACGAATCATCTAATGAAGAAACAGCAATTCCTTTCGATGAACTCGCATGAATAAACTCGTTGTCTCCGATGTAAATGCCTGCATGCGATGGACCTTTTTTATACGTCTCAAAAAAGACGAGATCACCGACACGTAAGTCTTCTTTTTTTACCGCACTTCCTTGCTTATATTGCTCCGCTGTCGTGCGCGCTAACGTGACGCCAACGCCGCTCATCACATGACGCGTAAACCCGGAACAGTCAAATCCTTTTTCTGAACTTCCCCCGAACTGATACGGCACACCGACGTATTTTTTCGCCAATGGAACGAGCCGATCGTAGCTATCGCTTGCGTAAGCGAAGGAAGGGAAAAGAAAAAACAAAAGCAATGCTGAAACAAACCGCCTCACCCGTCACACCTCGCTCCGTCATTATTTTTATATTTTCGACATTTTTACACAATTCCAAGTGTATCATAAATAGGAGAATCGTAACTTTACAGTTATGTAACAAAAGTTTTTGTCAAAAAGTTACGTAGGAAGGTATTGAAAAAAGTCGAACATTCGGTAAAATGGTGAATAGGTGGAAGGCTACACAATGAAAAGTTTTGTTATTCCAATGAAGAAAAAGCATTCAAAAAATGGTTGACTTTTATCATGGAAAAAAATATAATTTAGTCTGTAGTCGTTCACTCGCTAAGTTTAAGAGTTTTATAGAGAAAACATACATATCTCTTAAATTTAGCTAAACTTAAATAGAAAGAGAAACAAAAGGAGGAAATATGTCGATGGCTTACCAACCAAAGTCTTATCGCAAATTTTTAGCTGGTACAGTCTCTGCGGCAGTTGTTGCTTCAGCGATCGCACCAGTAGCAAGCGCCGCGTCTTTCACAGACGTAGCAGGAAGCGTGCATGCAGATGACATCGCTACATTAGTAGCAAAAGGTTACATTAAAGGATACGCAGACGGTACATTTAAACCAGACCAATCTTTAACACGCGGTGAAGCGGCAATCATCTTCTCACGCATCTTGAAAGATATGGGTGTGACAGAGAAAGGTGCTGGCTTCCCAGACGTTCCAGCAGAAAAAGCTGAATTAGCAGAAGCAGTTGCGATCGTGCAAGCTGCAGGCATTATGACTGGTGATGAGAAGGGTAACTTCAACCCGAACGCAAACATCACACGCGAACAAATGGCAAAAGTACTTGTTGAAGCATTTGACTTAATGAAACCAGCAGATTTCGTTTCTAACGTAACTGACTTAGACAAAGCAGCATCTTGGGCGCGTGAATACATCCAAGTATTAGATGCGACAGATGTGACATTAAACACAGAATTCATGCCAAAACAAAACGTAACACGCGGTCAATTCGCTTCATTCGTTGTTCGTGCGATGAATGTTGGCGTCACAGCAGCGAACATCACAGGTGTTGCTTTCGTTGACCTTAACACATTAGAAGTAACATTCAACGGCGAATTGAAAGAAGTGAAAAAAGAAGACTTCGCAATCGAAGGCGTTGAAATCGAGTCTGTATCGATCAAAGCTGCAGCAGCTGCTGAAGCAAAAACAACAGTTGTTGTGATCAAAACAAAAACAGCGTTAGAAGAAGGTAAAGCTTACAACGTATCTTACAAAGGTCAAACAACAGACAAAGCGAAAGTTGATGTACCTGTTGTAACGCCTAAGGTTGAAAGTGTAAGTGCGATTAACGCTGCACAATTACAAGTTAAATTCAATAAAGCTGTTGATAAATCAACAGTTGTTGAATCCGATGGTACTTTAGTAGCTGGGGTTGTATCTGTTACAAAAGTTGACGGAACTGGAAGCGTAACAATTGATGGTACTTCTTTAGCTAGTTTGAGTGAAGATGGTAAAACATTAACAATTACAGTAGCTTCAGGTGCACTAAATTCAATGAAATATGTTGTGAATGTTCCGGCAAACACTGTTAAAGCTACTGATGGCAAGTATGTTGAAAAATATACTTCAGAAGTATTAACAGCTTCTGATTCTACTGCACCAACAGTAACAAAAACAGAAACTTTAAATGCATCTACTGTTCGTGTTTATTTCTCAGAACCATTATCAAGTGCGGGTAACTGGACATTTAAATTAGCGGATGGTTCTACTGCAATAGTTACAACTACTCCAAACCTTGCAAAAGGTTATGTAGATTTAGCTATTGATTCTAGTGTTGCTGCTGGTAAAGAAATTACAGCAACTATCATTGGTGCAACAGACTACGCTAATAACTTAATTAATCCTAACCCAGTTACAGTGAAATTTACAAAAGGTCAATTAGACGGAGTTAAACCAACTGTGACATCTGTAACTGCACTTGGATTAAATAAATTTGAAGTTAAGTTTAGCGAAGAAGTACAAGGATTTGATGGTAGCGATATCTCTATTGATGGTGGTGCCCTAAATGACATCTCTGCGGGTGCTCCAGGAACTCTAGAAGCAGGAGAAGCTAAAGTAACGCAAGATGCTACTGACAAAACTAAGTATACTGTTGAATTAGGAACAGCTTTATCTGCTGGAATCCATACAGTTGGCATTGTTGCAAACGCTGTGAGTGACTTATCTGGAGAACAAAATGTTGCATTCTCAAAAGTAGTAGAATTTAAAGCAGATACAACAGCTCCAAAATTAGTATCTTCTGAAGTTAAAAAAGAAAACGGTGCTGAATACTTATACTTAACATTTGATGAATCTGTTACTCCAGGCGTAGTGAGTTCATTAACTGCAAAACAAGTGAAAGACTATGTAACGACACCAGGTACTATCGATTTAAGCGGTCTTACAGCAGTTAGCGGAACAGATAACAAGCAATATAAAGTTGCTTTAAATGCTGTACAATTCACACCATCTGGTGGTTCAGCAGCTTCACTTTCAACAGGAGCAACTTACACTGTTACGTTAGCTAACTTCACTGATGCAAGTGGCAATGCTTTAGCGGATACAACAGTTACATTTAACCGTGCTTCTGACACAGATACTAATAAACCTGCAATCGATACAACATACGATAATGGTGAATCTAGTCCTCATGTAGCTAGCAATGGTATTAAAGTTGTAGATAACGACACAATTCAAGTAAAATTTGACAGAGCACTAGATGGAGCAACTGCTACGAATAAATTTAACTACCAAGTAAACGGTTTAACAGTTGAATCAGCAACTTTACTACCTAACAATATTGTTGAACTTAAGTTAGCTGCAGATACTAATGCTCTTAGTGGATTACGTAATGTAACAATTAGCGGTGTTAAGAGCAAAGATGGCGTATTAATGGATACGTTTACTGCGAGCGAATATTTTGTAGAAAACGTGAAACCTTACGTTACATCAGCAACTTTAATTACTCCAAATCAAATTAAAGTTGTATTTAGTGAAGCTGTACAAGTATCTACTGTAACTGCAGAAGATTTAGATGTATATGTAGGTTCAACTCAAGAAGCTGAAACAGCTCCATTTGCTGTTACACAAGCAAACTCAGGTTCTACTGATAAAGAATTCATCATTACTTTAACTGATGATTTAACACCTGCTGAATATGCTCAAACAATTACTGTTAAAGTAGTAAACGGAACAACAGATATTATTGTTGATGCTAACAATAACAAAGTTAAAACTGGCGTTGTTACAGTTTCAAAATAATTAAAAAAGTGTCTATGAACAACTGTGAAAAAGCTCTGCGGAGAGAAATCTCTGCGGGGCTTTTCTTTTTTGTGATGTAGTTTACCAATCCACTTCCAGTCCCGTAATCTCTTTCTAAGAAACCGTATCAAAAAACTTTTTAAGCATTTAATATAATTATGAACATCAGATGCAAATTCTATACACTATGACCAGCCTCAATTCCTTTCGGGGAATTGGGGCTATTTTTGTTTTAGGAGGGAAAAGGATGAGCAAGTATCAAACCAACAACCACCAACAGCTAGAGTTGCTAGAAAGAGAGGTGTCTGCCAAACAGCCAGCGAAACGCGTCAACATTGTCAGCCTGAAGCTCGTTCGTGAATCTAGCGTGCTGTACAAAGAGCGACGCATCAAGTCCCCAGAAGACGCGTACAGGCTGCTGAAGCCGTTTCTCGTGGAAGCCGACCGCGAGAAGTTTGTCGTCGTCTGCTTGGACACGAAAAACCAGCCGACTGCCATCAACGTTTGTCATGTTGGAAGTCTGAACGCTAGTATCGTGCATCCGAGGGAGGTGATGAAGGCTGCCATTCTCTCCAACTCGGCTTCTATCATCGTTGCGCACAATCATCCCAGCGGTCATTGCGAGCCGTCGAGGGAGGACATCGAGGTAACGGGTAGCGTGCCTGTCACGTCCCGAAGATTGTCGAAGATTGATAGAGACAGAGAGTCACATGGCTCTCTGTTTCTTTTTTTCCGGGGTAGCGTGCCTGTCACGCCCCGAAGTTTGTCGAAGATTAATAGAAACAGAGAGTCGTTGAGTGGCTCTCTGTTTTTTGTTGCGAACGTGGTTACGTGCCAGTCACCTGTCGAGAGAAATTTTTCTTTTGATGCAGGATTTTCGCTGTTTTTGTCGAAGGGATATGCAAGAAAGTTCATGTGAGGTGAAAAGTGTGGGTCGGGCAAGGCGGATATGGGTGCCGCATTTGTTTTACCACGTTGTGTGCCGTGGAAATCGGCGTGATCCGTTGTTTAAAGAAGCAAATGATTTCCGCGCGTTTTTGTATATCCTCGAACAGCTTCATGAAAACATTCCGTTTGAACTCGCTTCGTATTGCCTTATGACGAATCATTTTCATCTTCAACTTCGCTCACAACAACAATCCATTTCCAAAGTCATGGCACTGGTTAACAAACGATACGCCAACTATTACAATACACGTTACGGGTTAACTGGTCATGTGTTTGAAAAGCGTTACTTCAGTAAACCCATTGACGATGACGCAGGGATGTTAGAAGTCAGTCGCTATATCCACCTCAACCCTGTCGAGGCGCGTATGGTGCATCTCCCCGAACATTATCGCTGGAGTAGTTTCCACTTTTATCACCAATCTACCTCATTGCCTTCGTTTATGAACATTGATGTACTCCTTCGTTACTTTTCTGGAACAATGAATGAAAAAAAGAAAGCATATGTGCAGTTTGTGAAAGAAGATGTTGTACCGAACTGTGTCAAGGAGGAATAACATGAAAGTTTGTAGCATCGGTTTGCGTGGGATGGAAGGATACCGCGTACAAGTGGAAGTGAAAGAACTGCCGGGAATGCCTTCAGTTGTGATTGTCGGATTGCCCGATACATCGGTAAAAGAAGCAAAGGAGCGTGTCATTGCGGCGTTGCATGCTTTTGGGTGCGATGTCATGAATCAAAAACTTGTCATCCATCTGTCGCCGCCCGAGCGAAAAAAACAAAGCCCGATGTTTGATCTAGCAATGGCGATTGGTATTTTAAAAGTAAAAGGAAAACTCGAGCAACCAATTCTGTCACATATCGCATTTTTAGGCTCATTGTCATTAGACGGAACGATTCAGTCAGTAGATGGCATGTTACCAGCTATTTTAGCTGCCAAAAAACTCGGCTTTCAACAAGTATATGCCCCATATGACCCGACATTTCCCTTTCAATACCTGCAGCATATCGATTGTGTTTTTGTTCAAACATTAGATCAAGTGATGCAATGTTTACAAGGTCAACCAGTGCTATTTTCGATGAATCATCTGCCTTCAGCTATCGATCCACCTCAAAAAACTCATCGTGATTTTGAACATATCATCGGACATGACTACGCCAAGTATGCACTTGAAGTTGCCGCTGCAGGAGAACATAATGTGTTAATGATCGGGCCACCAGGGTGTGGGAAAAGCCTGTTAGCTGAAACGTTTCCAACGATTTTACCACGCCTTTCCGATGAAGCGCAGTTGGAAGTGCTTAGTTTATACCAACTCGCAGGGGAAACAAAAAATGATTCCTCTCCACCGTTTCGTCATCCACATCATTCAGCATCTTCTGTAGCATTGATTGGAGGAGGGACGCAGCCGAAACCAGGGGAAGTTTCGCTTGCCCATCGTGGGGTATTATTTCTTGATGAAATGGCAGAGTTTACGAAAAAGACGCTCGACATGCTTCGCCAGCCATTAGAAACAGGCAACGTCACGATTAGCCGCGTGACGTCGACAGTGACGTATCCAGCACATTTTATTTTGATCGGAGCGATGAACCCATGCCCGTGTGGCTATTTTGGTTCGAAAAAACGCTATTGCATATGTAGCCCAAAACAGATCCGAGCATATCGCCAACGTATCTCCGGACCGATTTACGACCGCATCGATATATTGTTATCGTTAGAAGCAGTGGATTTGACTCAAAAATCAAAGCAAGTAGACTGTTCGGAAACGATTCGTCGCCGTGTGGAAGCTGCGCGTTTCCGGCAATTCGAACGATATGGGGAAGAAATAACAAACGGCCGTGTGCCGATGGACGTGCTGCTTGCGAAAAGCCCATTGACGAAAGGACAGCAGCAACTGCTTCAACATTGGGCGGCTATGAATGACTGGAGCAACCGCGTGCAAACAAAAATCGTTCGCCTTGCTCGCACCATTGCCGATTTAGCAGAAGCGGAAAACATCACCGATGAAGCATTATGGAAGGCGATGGCGTTTCGGAGAATAAAAGAAGGACGTCAAGAAAGGAATATGAAGGAAGGATGTTGAGTGGAGATAGGGAGAGTGGTTGGGTAGCGTGCCAGTCACGCCCTAAAGTATGTTAGGAATGTAAAGAATGAATGTATGAACAAATGGAATATAGGTAATAAATGTGTTGTTTTTTGTGTAAAATTATGTGTATAATATAGATAATAATGCATATACTAAAGAAAGGAGGATGGAAAGTGGGTGTTCATACATTGCCAAAAGAACAATATCCTATTGCTAACACAAACACATTGAATTTTTTGAAAACGAATGTTTTAAGTGTTACGGATCTTTCTAGAACTAAAAAATTATCAGAGATACTGGATCGTTTTTCAAATGGAGTCTCAGATGAAGTATTTGTTATTCAAAATGCAAAAAAGAAAGATGCACTGGCTGTAGTTGTTGATATAGATTATTTTGAGCAGTTGCTTCAAATAAAAGAAGTTGTAGAAGAAGCACTTGACCAAATTGTTATGGAAGAGGCATATGCACGTAAGAATAAACCTGTAAATCAAACTTTATCAGATATTTTTGATGAAGAGGATATTAATGTAAACGAACTAATGAAATTATTAGAGGAAGATTGATGTGAAAACGCTTGAAGATTTGCAGGAGATTATTTTAGAAAAATATAATGTTGAACTGAGGTTTGTTGAGGATGTAAAGCAGGATATTAAAGCGATTAATAAAGGACATAGACAAACCATTTTATTAGAAATTTTAAGAAGGGCAAAGCAAGGTCCCCTATTTAAGCCGGATGGAGTTGCTGAATCGTTACATGGGGACTTGCATGGTTTTGCAAAGATTAAGTCGAAGTCACTAAATATTAGAATTATTTATCGCCCGGTTGAAGGACAGCCGATAAGGATGGAAATAATTGCGATAGGTCCTCGTGATAAAGAAAAGGCATATCGAATGGCTGCGGAACGTTTACAAAAATTCTTCATGGAAATGGGGTAGCATGCCTGCCACGCCCCGAAGATTGTCGAAGATTGATAGAAACAGAGAGTCACGTGGCTCTCTGTTTTTTGTTGCGAACGTGGTTACGTGCCAGTCGTCCAGAGAGAGAAATTTTTCTTTTGATGCAGGATTTTCGCTGTTTTTGTCAAAGAAATGTGTGGAAACACTTTAAAAGGGGTGAAAAGTGTGGGTCGGGCAAGGCGGATATGGGTGCCACATTTGTTTTATCACATTGTGTGCCGTGGAAATCGGCGTGATCCGTTGTTTAAAGAAGCAAATGATTTCCGCGCGTTTTTGTATATCCTCGAACAGCTTCATGAAAACATTCCGTTTGAACTCGCTTCGTATTGCCTTATGACGAATCATTTTCATCTTCAACTTCGCTCACAACAACAATCCATTTCCAAAGTCATGGCACTGGTTAACAAACGATACGCCAACTATTACAATACACGTTACGGATTAACCGGTCATGTGTTTGAAAAGCGTTACTTCAGTAAAATCATTGACGATGACGCAGGGATGTTAGAAGTCGGTCGCTATATCCACCTCAACCCTGTCGAGGCGCGTAACGAGAGTAGCTTTTCGCGAAATCGGGCGCGATGAACAAGGAAGGAAACAGTCTTGTAAGTTTTCTGTAACGGTGTTAAGTATGGTGCGAGTGATTCGAATGGCGGAAGAAAGAGCGAGAATCAATGAAAGCCAGCAGGCAATAAAAAAATATTTAAGCGCAAGATTAGGATTGGAAAGTAAACCGATGCAAAATAAAGTAGATCGTATTACAGATTTGTATTTGTTGCATCATTTGCTAGACGGTTTATATCGAGCAGAGAAGAAGGAAGAAATGGATGATTTAATTGATATCGTATTAGAAAAACAAAAGAATATGATGTAGGGTATATCAAGCCCAAATAGAATGTTGATATGGAGTAGTGGAATGTGAAGCGGGTTTACGATCATGGCGAATGAGAGTATTATAAATACACGAAAAATTCAAAATTTTTATTGAAAATTCTTCTTTTTTTATGTACGATACTTAGTAAGTGGGACCGTTTGTCACCCCCTTACTATACCCCTTTGTGCAAACGGTTTCACTTTTTAAGCAATTTAAAAAAGGAGGAAAAGATCGTGGGGAGAAGATGGAGAAAGCAGGTTGCTTATTTCTCAATCTTTTTGCTTCTCGTACAGCTGTTTTCGTTTAGTGCAACCGTTAGCGCTAATGAAAACGTGCAAAGCCCTGTCGTAAACGGAAATGATGTGACATTCCGTTATGTCGGGACAGGGGAAGAGCAGTCTGTCCTCTTGGCTGGGTCGTTTAACGATTGGCAAACGGATGGAGACAAAAAGATTGAATTAACAAAAGAAAGTGACCGCATTTGGTCTGTAACAAAAACGCTTCCAGATGGAACGTATATGTACAAGTTTGTTGTGGATGGAAAGTGGGTGGTTGATCCGTTAAATGTCAATCAAGCTGATGACGGGTATGGCGGAAAAAATAGCGTCGTCGTTGTCGGCCAACCTGTCGAACAACAACGAACCGTCACGCTTGTTGGGAACTTACAAGATGAATTTGGACATACAAGTGAATGGGATCCGAAAGCGACTGCTACGATCATGACGCATGAAGGTAATGGATTGTACACATTCACAGGAACGCTTCCAGCAGGAACGTATGAATACAAAATTGCCATAAACGGTAGTTGGGATGAAAACTACGGCGCTGGGGGACGTGGTGGTAACAACATTGCACTTACGTTACAACAAGAAACGGAAGTGACGTTTTATTATAACGATCGTACACATGCGATTGCCGATTCGACATGGTATACACCGATTCCAAAAGAAAAACAACCACGGTTAGTTGGAACGATTTTGCCTGCGATCGGCTATGAAACAGAAGTCGATGGTTGGACGCCAGAAACGTCAACAGCATTTCTCGTCGATGATAATTTTGACTCCATTTATACGTTTTCAGCACGTGTACCAAAAGGAACATATGAGTATAAAGTAGTGTTAGGGAATAATTGGAGTGAGAGTTACCCACAAGATAACGCAAAGTTGAATGTGCTAGAAGAAACGAGCATTACGTTTTTCTTTGATGCGAAAACAAAATCTGTGTATACAGATTACAGCCCAACAGGCTCAGATGGAGCGGTACAAAAAGATCGATTGAAACATAACACATGGGACTCTTTATATCGCCAGCCGTTTGGTGCGGTGAAAGTGAGAGAACAAGTTACGCTTCGATTAGCTGCGAAAAAAGGAGATGTAACAAAAGCGAGCTTATATGTAAAAAATACGACAACTGGAACAGCGAAGTTATATTCCATGAACAAAGTCGGTGTCATCGGTGAAGATGAATATTGGGAAGCAACGTTTAAACCAGATGACAAAGGGTTATATGGCTATAAATTTATCGCGATGGACGGCTCTGCCAAAGCAGAATATGGTGAAGATACACAAGAAGGTCAATGGGGACGAGCAGTCGATAAAAATGCCGAATTGTTCCAGTTGACGGTATATGATTCAAGCTATAAAACGCCAGATTGGATGAAACAGGCGGTTGTTTATCAAATTTTCCCTGATCGTTTCTTTAACGGCAATCCAGACAATGACGATGCCAAATCGAATGCACGAGGAAATGAACCAATTGAACATCGCGAATGGTCGCAACTTCCAGATAATCCACGCATGAAAGGGACAGCTGGATATGATGGCGATGGCATTTGGTCGAACGACTTTCTCGGTGGGGATATTGCAGGAATTGAACAAAAGCTTGATTATTTACAATCTCTTGGGGTTAATACGATATATTTAAATCCGATTGCTAAAGCGCCGTCAAACCATAAATACGATGCGAATGACTACAAAGAGCTTGATCCAATGTTTGGAACGCCTGAAGAATTTCAATCATTTGTGCAAGCGGTTGCATCTCGTGGTATGCACTTAATTTTAGACGGTGTATTTAATCACGTATCAGACGATTCCATTTATTTTGACCGCTATGGAAAATATCCAACCGTCGGAGCATACGAATATTGGTCGGCTGTGTATGATTTGATGAATGAAAAAGGATTATCAGAAGAACAAGCTCGTGCTCAAGTTGAACAAAAGTTTAAAGATGAAGGGCAAGAGTTTAGCCCATATGGTTTTCACTTATGGTTCAACATTGAAAACGAAAAAGTAAACGGTGTGTACAAGTATCAATCGTGGTGGGGATTTGATAGTTTACCAGAATTCAAATCAATTCTCGGCAATAAAGTAAAGTATGCGAGCGAGTTAAATAACGAACAGCTTGCAAATTACATTTTTTATGAAGACGATTCTGTCGCCAAAAGCTGGATTACGCGCGGAGCTTCAGGTTGGCGCTTAGACGTTGCGAATGAAGTCGATACAGAGTTTTGGCGCGAATTTCGTAAAGAGTTGTTGCAAGGTGACTACGACCGTGGTCCAACGCTTAAAAACGGGGAGCAACCGTTAATTCTCGGTGAAATTTGGGATGATGCGTCAAAATACTTCCTAGGCGATCAATATGATTCAGTGATGAACTATCGTTTCCGTGGCGCTGTGTTAGACTTTTTACGAAATGGGAAAGCGGAAGATATTGATGCCCGATTAACAGCGATTCGTGAAGATTATCCGGAGGAAGCGTTTTATGCGCTCATGAACTTAATTGGTTCACACGATACAGCACGCGCTGTTTTCTTACTTGGAAACGGAACGGATTCATACGAACGTGCTGAACTTGATCCGAATTATAATGAAGAACTCGGTAAAAAACGGTTAAGACTTGCTGCTATTTTACAAATGGGTTATCCAGGTGCGCCGACAATCTACTATGGTGATGAAGCAGGAGTGACAGGTTCGAAGGATCCGGACGATCGTCGTACGTACCCGTGGGGAAGTGAAGATGAGCAGTTAATTGCACACTATCAGAAAGTAGGTGCTATTCGTACCGCGCATCAAAACGTATTAGCAAAAGGTACAATTGAGACGGTGTATGCGAAAGGAGACGTATACGTTTTCGCTCGTCAATATGAAAAAGACGTCGCGCTTATTGCGGTAAACCGCGGCAATAGTGAACAAACGGTTGAGTTGGATGTCGCTTCACTTATTCCAAATAGCATCAAATTAGTAGATGAACTACATGATTCGTATGATGTAACCGTAACAAATGGAAAAGTCACATTACGTGTTCCAGCAATGGACGGTCGAATGTTATTTGGAAAAGTAACTGTCGCTCTTCCGAATGAAGTAACGAATGTTCAAGCGACATCGGGCGTTGGTCAAGTGATGTTAACGTGGGAAGGCGATGCACCAACGTACCGTATTTATCAATCTACATTAAAAGGTGCAGGTTATGAGCTTGTGAAAGAAACGAATGAAAAGACAGCTGTGATAGACAATTTGAAAAACGGTACCGCATATTACTTTGCGATTACAGCTGTCGATGAAAATGGGAATGAGTCCATGAAAGTAGAAACAAGTCGCGTTGTCCCACATTATCCATTATCAGAAGAGAACGTTGCTTTACTTTCCGAAGTGAACGGTGGAGTGCTCGATTTAGCTACTTCAATTACGGTGGAAGCAAAAGCGCAAATTGCTGATGTAACGAAACATGGGTTAGCTGACGGTTTACAAGCTGTTTTACAAGTGAAAAAGCCGAATAGCGACAAATGGGAAGACATACAAGCAACGTACGACCGACAAGATGGCGATGCGAATGTATTCCGTGCATCGTTCACTCCGCTACAAGCAGGAACGTACACGTATCGTTATGGATTTACGACAAATCTCAGCGATGATTGGGTGTACACAAGCGAAAAAACATTTACGCTCACCGCAAATACAGAAGATGTGCAAGCACCTGCCAAGGAGATTCAACTTGTTCAACCAGACGTTGAATCCGGTCAAGTGAATTTAACGTGGTCGTTCGTAGATCGAGATGACAATGATGCCTATATGCTTATCATTGAGCGTGATGGTCAAATCGTCCATACAACAACGGATATCCGCACATCATTTACTGATTATGATGTTGAAAACGGAAAAACATATACGTATGTTGTAAAGTTGTATGACCGTGCTGGCAACGTTGTCGCATCAAATGACGTGCAAATTACGCCAGACATCGTGATGGTTCAAGTGACGTTTAAAGTGAAAGCACCAAGCTATACGCCGTTAGATACGCGCATTACGATTCCGAATAGCATCAACGGTTGGAATACAGGTGCATGGGAAATGACGCGCGGTGGAGCGGTCACACCTGACTGGGAGTTTACGACAGAGCTTCAAGAAGGGGAAACGATTATTTATAAATACGTTAAAGGTAGCTCGTGGGATCAAGAAGGGCTAGCTGATCATACGCGTGACGATCAAACAGATGATGACGTCAGCTACTACGGTTACGGTGCGATTGGCACAGATTTAAAAGTGACTGTGCACAATCAAGGTAACAACAAAATGGTCATTCAAGACTATATTTTACGTTGGATTGATATGCCTGTCGTTGTTGAAGATGTCACCAAAGACGGTGATCGTGTGACGATTAAAGGAAATGCGATTAAAGATGGTGTATTAACAATTAATAAAGAGCGTGTAACAATTCAAGACGACATGTCATTTACGTACACGTTCACACCACCAGCAAACCAAAAAGAAATAGCGATTCACATTGAACCGTCTGAAAGAAGCAAATCCGACATTTTCAAAAATGACGGTGGTGCGATTGCGAAAAATACGAAAGATTACGTATTAAACCTCGACACAAAACAATTGCGTGAAGGGGTATTACAAGAAGATACGGGTAGCGGTACAACACCGGGTAGCGGCACAACACCAGGTGGTGGCACAGCACCAGGCGGTGGCACAACACCAGGTAGCGGCACAACACCAGGTAGCGGCACAACGCCAGGCAATGGCACAACACCAGGGAAAGTCGAAAACGGTGCAGTTGTTTTACAACCACAAGTAGAGACGAAAGAAAAAGATGGAAAAGTCGTAGAGAGAGTTGCGACCGTTTCGTCAAATGAAGTGGCTTCTATTGTTAGCACACTTTCAAATGAAAATAAACAAGTTGTCGTCTCTCTTGGTTCGCTTGCAAAAGGTGTGACTACAAAAGTAGATGTACCAGCTACATTGTTTACACAGGCGGCAAATAAGCAAGGAGAAGCAACGATTGTGAGTGCAACTGAGCAGGCGACATACAAATTGCCAGCAAAAGAAGTACAAGCGTCTCTAGCAGCGATTGCAAAAACACTAGGTGCAACAGTCGAACAAGTAAACATCTCGATCGAAATGAAAGTAAAAGATGCTCCACAACTACGTGCGAAAGCATTATCTGATGCAGTAGAGTTTCATGTTGTGGCGAAGGCAAACGGAAAAGAACAAGTGATTGATCGTTTTACTCAATATGTTGAACGAGAAATCGTATTAAAACAAGCGGTGAACGCAAGTCGTTCTATTGTAGTGCGCGTAAACGATGACGGTTCCATTACACCTGTACCGACCACATTTGTTGGCAACAAAGCGGTCATCAAGTCATTGACGAACTCGACATACGTCGTCGTTGAAGGAACACATACATTTGGCGACATCGAGCAACATTGGGCGAAAGGATATATCGAAACATTGGCAGCTAAACAGCTTGTGAAAGGTATGACGGAAACAGCATACCGACCAAATGAGCAGATGACACGTGCCCAGTTTGCTGTGTTGCTTGTACGTGCATTAGCATTGCCACATGAAACATATGACGGTCGATTTGCCGATGTAAAAGGCACAGAATGGTTTAACAAAAACGGTGAATTAGCGGCTGCAGTCAAACTAGGTATCATTCAAGGAAAAACAGCCAATACGTTTGCGCCGAATGAGCCAATCACTCGCGCGCAAGCAGCAGTTATGATCGAGCGAGCATTGAAACTTTCGTTTGTTGGCTATGATGAGGCAACAAATGACAAAACGAAAAAGGTAACAGATTTCCGCGATGCAAAACAATTGCCAACATGGGCAAAACAGGCGATTGAAGCAGTATACCAAGCAGGAGTCATGCAAGGACGGGATAATGGAAGTTTTGATCCTACGAGCCATATGACGCGCGCCGAAATGGCGAAAGTATTAGCGGAGTTTTTAGGAAAAGTAAAACTGATGTAACGAAAGGGAGGCCTCCGATATGGAAGCCTCCCTTTACTTCACCGTCGAAACTTCAAGCCCAAGCGGCAGCGCGGCTCCGCCTGCATGCATCAGTTCAAGTGAAAGAACGTCTTGGTTTGAGAAAACAGTATAATCGATATAGGCCGATTGGGTAATCGGTTGAAGCGGCGGGATGAGATAAACAACACCGTTTATTTTCACAGCTCCACAATAAGCCCCGCCGCGACCGCTAAAACGAAGGCGAATCGTTTTTATTTCCCCTGTTTCATTTTGAATCGGAAGCGATAGACGGTATGTTAAGCCGTAATGCCCTGGATTGTGTACGGTTTCGCTCGCATGGCTTAATGCATTGGCTACTGAAAGTAAATGGTCCGTTTTTCCGTTTGATATACTGTAAGCAACAGGTTCACCATCGATTGTATATGTCGGCAATGTTGCTTCTAATGTCGTTCCTTTCCATACGCCGCGCGGATGGGTTGCATAAGAGTCAATCGGTGCGAGCGTAGGAGAAATGGTTGAAAAATTAGCTGCTGCATTTGTTACCACCGTGCGAATACGATAATTTGCTATGCCGCTTTCTTGTTGGACGGTAAAGTCATATAAAAATCCGAGCAGTTGGTTGTTTGAGATGTCAAATGCTTGAATGACCGCGCTCGTTCCTGCTTTCACTTTTACTGCTTGAGCAGTTGCGAGCGATTGGCGCAATATCGCTTCGGCAAGTGGCAACCCGACATCGTAATGCCCCCAGCTATTTGGACTTGTGCGGTATGTCCCTTTTATATTCGTTACTATTATGTCGTTTGCTGAACGATTATCAATAATCATTGCGACAGTGACGCGCGTGCCTAAGTTATTGACGTGCCAGCCAAACACGCGATGGTCCATTGCTTGAAATGATCCTTGCACGTCGTCAAGCGCTAATGTTGCTTGTCCAAGCGGCACAGTAGTAGCAGTTAACACTTCTGGATTGTCGCTTATTAATAGACGCCGTCCATCTGCCATGCTTGGCGTTGTGACGTGTTGTGGAACAGTAATGGGAGCTTCGGTAATCGGTAGCAATGGACTACGAAACGTTGTTCGTGGGATAGAGAAACATAAATCGTTATTTCCGTTGCGAGTCATTTGTGCACCAAAAACAGTCATCACCCATGAAGCCGATACGTACCATTCATCGTTTAGTCGAATGGGTGCAAGCGGTGCGACGATTTCATGATCATCAACGACTAATTGTTTTTTTCCTGCTGTAATTGTCATTTGTCCGCGAGATAAGCGAATGCGCATCGTCTCATCTGTTTCGATCCAGTCGACATTGACATCAATGGCCGTCAGTAATTTCTTTAAAGGAATATATGTATATACTCCATCGGTCATGGCGTTGTTTGTTATTTTCGTTTCGTTTACGTACACCGCCCCGGCACTTGTCTGGAGAGTTGACCAAGAGAGGCGCACCTCTTTTCCTGTCCATTGCACATTCGCATCGAGCGCTTCAGCGATAAAACGAATCGGTACAAGCGTGCGTCCTTTGTAAATGATCGGCGGGGCATCAAGTGTAACGGTTTGATCGTTGATGGTCGCTGTCGATGATTGAACGGTAAGAAAAATGACCTTTTTGTTTTTTTGAACGGTCACTTGTTTTGTATTTGCATTCCAAAAAACATTCGCTTCTGTTGATTGGGCAATTGCTCGAAATGGCACAAGAATACGATTGTTCACCATGATCGGCGAAGTATCTGTTTGTAGCACTTTCCCGTTTGAGATGATGGGGATACGTACCGTTCGAACATTTGTCGCCTCGGCGGATGTCGCCATAGTGGAAATACTAACAAAGGCAACAAGTACATATGTAATCATTTTTTTAAACAAAACTACCACTCCTTCCTAGCACATTATACCATACGATTTCCTTTTGTCACGTATTTTGGAATTTGAAGTAAAAAAGACGCCCATTTGGACGTCTTTTATTGACTAACGACTGTAATTCTACCTTCTACCGTTGGAATTGGTTTTTGTGCTTGTAAGTAGTTCATGACGACTGTACTTAACAATTCACCGCTATCAAATTCGATGTTGCTTGCGGCGAACATATCGTAACCGTCGCCACCTTTGGCGATAAAGTCATTTGTTGCGACAGTATATGTTTTCGTTTCATCAAGCGGTTGACCGTTCACTTCAACAGACGTTACACGAGATCCAGCTGGTTTCGTGGCATCGAATGTGAAGCGAATGCCTGAGACATGCGGGAAGCCCCCGTTTTGTTCAGGGTAGAGACGCACGCCGTGTTCAAGCGCTTTTTTCAAGTCTGCGCCACTCATTGATACTTTCACAAGTGTATTGGCAAAAGGTAATGTTGTTAGCACGTGATTGCGTGTGACCTCTCCTTGTGGAATAGAAGCGCGAATGCCCCCACCGTTTGTTAGTGCCACATCCGTTTGAAGTGCTTGGCGCATCGCATCAGCGATAAGGTTACCAAGGTTCGTTTCTTTTGTGCGCACGTTTGCGCGTTCTCCATCTAAGTTCACATGAACTGTTGCGATCACTTGTTGTAGTGTGGAGTCTGTCGTATTTTTGTACGTGTCTACGATGGAACGGATCGCAGCATCTTCTTGTTTTGTCGCATGATCGCGATATAAGAAACCGTTGACGCCGATCAGTTTACCTTTATAAAACAATAAATTTGTTTGTCCGAGCGCTTTTCCGTATTCGAACGCTTGCGAAACGTATGCGTATTTAAACTTTTTTGGCGCTTCAATCGTATCGTGGCTATGACCGCCGAGAATGACATCGACACCCGATACGTTGTTTGCCAGTCTTTCATCTGTTTGTAAACCAGAGTGTGATAGGACGACAATATGGTCGACTTTTCCTTTTAATTCGCTCACAAGTTGTTTTAACGTCGCTTCTTCATCAGCGAATGTGATGCCGACGATGCCAGCAGGGTTCGTTTTGACTGCTGTGTCTGTCGCGGTTAAACCGACAAGGGCAATTTTTTTATTGCCGACTTGCTTAATTGTATAAGCAGGTAAAAACGGTTTCCCGTCTTTGTAAATGTTTCCGCTGACGACTGGGAATTGAACGGCTTGCTTTAGCTCAAGCAAACGATTTTGACCGTAGTTGAAATCGTGGTTGCCTGGAACCATCGCATCGTATTTCATCGCATTCATTAAGTCGACGACAGCTTGTCCACTATTTAAGTTGACGTATGTCGTACCGTGGAACGTATCGCCTAAATCGACAAGGAGTGTTTGTTTATTTTTTTGACGCGCATCTTGGGCGATTTTTGCGATTTTAGCAAAGCCCATTTCGCCGTTTTTTTCGTTCGCAATAATGCGGCCATGTGTATCATTTGTATGAATGAATGTAATTTTTTCAATGTTTGTTTCGTATCGTTTTAAAATCGCTTTCGTTTGTTCAGCTGTGAGCCATTGTTGCGGTCGAATTGTTTTGTCGCTATATCCTTGAAGTAAGCCGAGGTGAAGGGCTGCAGCGAGCGATTGTTGTGCCCAAGGTTTTGTTGTTGCTCCGTCTTTGTACAATTTAAAGACGTTCGTTGCGTAATGATGGCGAAGCTGTAACGAGCGAATGAGAAAGACATACGCTTGTTCACGCGTTATTTTTTCGTTTGGTGCAAATGTCGTTTCTGTCTTTCCAGTTGCGATGCCAAGACGAATGGCCGCTTCGACGTAAGGTGCAAGTTGTGGATCGACATCTGTAAATGGAAGATCTTTCGCTTCGCTTTTGATATCAACACCGAGCGTTGTGATGAGCTGTTGCACAAACTCCCCGCGCGTGACATATTCGCTTGCTTCCGATGCTTGTGGTTGGAGAACAAAGGCAACAGCAAACATACAAGCAAGCATCATCCATTTTTTCATTTTGTGCATCTTTTTTCCTCCTCTATGTAATTTTTACTCTATTAAATTATAACAAGTTTTTTCGCTAAAATGTGGCTCTTCACCACAAGTTGTACTTGATCATTGAAGATCGGTGTGCATAGAGAAAATAGAGAGTACAAAAAA
>NZ_JAIWYK010000184.1:0-267 GCF_022030075.1 Anoxybacillus sp. LAT27 | reverse complement strand
GCGGGAGCTGCGGGCCATCTTCCGCCAGAAGGGCTGGCGGCGGGTGGTGGGCTTCCAGACCCGCAACCCGGTCCACCGCGCCCACGAGTACATCCAGAAGAGCGCGCTGGAGACCGTCGACGGCTTGCTCCTGAACCCGCTCGTCGGCGAGACCAAGTCCGACGACATCCCGGCCGACGTTCGCATGCGCTCCTACGAGGTGCTGCTGGAGCGCTACTACCCCAGGGACCGCACCGTGCTGGCCGTCTTCCCGGCGGCCATGCGCTA
>NZ_JAIWYK010000183.1:0-267 GCF_022030075.1 Anoxybacillus sp. LAT27 | reverse complement strand
AGGATTTGCATGCGTAAAGAAGGATACAAATCAGGATTTGTTGCCATTATCGGAAGACCAAACGTAGGAAAGTCGACGTTTTTAAACCGCGTCATCGGGCAAAAAATCGCGATTATGAGCGATAAACCGCAAACGACGCGCAATAAGATTCAAGGCGTGTACACAGACGATGACGCGCAAATCATCTTTATCGACACGCCTGGGGTGCACAAACCGAAGCATAAGCTCGGCGACTTTATGATGAAAGTGGCGCTCAATGCGCTTCGC
>NZ_JAIWYK010000182.1:0-267 GCF_022030075.1 Anoxybacillus sp. LAT27 | reverse complement strand
CGAGTTCTTCTTCCGTCCGGTAGACGCGGTGGTCGTCGTCCGACGAGTGCGACGTCAAGCGGTATGTCACCGCTTCAATGAGCGTCGGCCCTTCGCCGCGGCGGGCACGGTCGGCCGCTTCTTTCACGACGCGGTACACTTCAAGCGGATCGGTGCCGTCGACCGTATAGCCCGGCATGCCGTAGCCGATGGCGCGATCCGACACTTTCTCACATGCGAGTTGTTTCGAAATCGGCACGGAAATAGCGTATTTGTTGTTTTCGCACA
>NZ_JAIWYK010000181.1:0-268 GCF_022030075.1 Anoxybacillus sp. LAT27 | reverse complement strand
CGCACAGCATGGAAGAAGCGGCCCGCTACGCCGACCGGCTGATTGTCATGGCACAGGGACGGGCGGTGCTGGAAGGCAGCCCGGATGAGGTGTTCGCGCACGCCGACCGACTGCGGGAGCTGGCGCTGGACGTGCCGGAGACAGTGGCGCTGGTCACGCAATTGAATCAACGGCTGCCGGAAACGGAACGGCTGCCTTCGTCCCTGTATCGGGAAGAAGCGCTGATCGAACATCTGTTGGCGCGGCTGTCTGTGGCAAAGGAGCGATA
>NZ_JAIWYK010000180.1:0-269 GCF_022030075.1 Anoxybacillus sp. LAT27 | reverse complement strand
ACAAACCAATTGTATCGAAGGAGAAGCATGTTTCCAGGCAGAGCGACTTGTGAAGCCCTACCGAGCGGAGCAGCGATTTGCGGGAAAAAGGAGCGCCACCTTTGAATGGTCTGCGGAGCGATACGGCTTTGGCGATCCCCCGCAAATCGGTGCGGAGCGTGCAGCCTGTGCTTCCCTGCTGGGCGAGCATGGAGCGGAAGCCGGAAACGTGCTTCTCCCCCCAGCAGTCACTTTGTCTACACACTCAGAGTAAGGCGAAGCACGCCTTA
>NZ_JAIWYK010000179.1:0-269 GCF_022030075.1 Anoxybacillus sp. LAT27 | reverse complement strand
AGGTCATGCGGCTGAACTGATCGCGTCGTCCGCCTGAAGGTTCGCGGACGGCGCGTTGTCGCCCGGCTCGTGCGATTTGGCGGCACTAGATGCGCCACATTCGAGTCTAGCGGCACGGCGATCTAGGTCATCGCAATGCCCTTAAATAGCCGCGAGGGTCTGGGCGTCCGTTACCCAACGGGCCAGTGCGCGGAAGCGAACAGATTGTTCTCGTAAGCTTTTTACTTCAGGCGACATGCTCTCCCAACCCCGAAACGAACTTGGGGTTC
>NZ_JAIWYK010000178.1:0-270 GCF_022030075.1 Anoxybacillus sp. LAT27 | reverse complement strand
CGCGGATCGATTGCTGTTATCTTGCGGGCAACGAGAAGCTGGGCAAGCAAGATGTCTTGAGTGACGACGAGGTCTTCGGCGAGCGCCTGCTCATCGATGTATTTGTCGGCTTCGTCGGCGCCAGCCGCTACTTTTACAGCTGAGAGTAAGGGTGATTGCGGAAGCTCGGTGCCTTTGTTGGCAACGAAGATGGCGGGCACCTTGCGTCTGACCGCGGCTTTGATGATTATGTCTCTAATCACTACGGGACACGCGTCGGCGTCCACCCAG
>NZ_JAIWYK010000177.1:0-270 GCF_022030075.1 Anoxybacillus sp. LAT27 | reverse complement strand
GGTGTTTTTGGAACAGCAGGACGGCCGGATCGCACCGGTGTCGCTGGAGCTTTTGGGCGCGGGGCGGAAGCTGGCCGACAAGCGGGGCGTGCCCCTTTCCGGCGTGCTGATCGGCGACCAGGTGCGCGAACTGGCGGCGGACGCCTTCCAGTACGGGGCGGACGTCGTCTATCTCTACGACGACCCGATCTTTCGCGACTACCGGACCGAGTCCTACATGCGTGCCGTGATCGCATGCGTGCAGAAGCACAAGCCGGAAATCCTGCTCTA
>NZ_JAIWYK010000176.1:0-271 GCF_022030075.1 Anoxybacillus sp. LAT27 | reverse complement strand
ACGCCCGGCCATTCGCCGGACGCTTCGCGCACGTGCTATTTCTTGTCGGCCAGCCAGGCAGCAACGGTTTCGGCATCTCCGTCCTTGACCAGTCCGCCTGGCATGCTCCCCTTCCCGTTCTTTAGGATTTCCAGGATTTGTTCCTTGGTGTATTTGCCCCCCACGTGCGTCAGGTTGGGGCCGACTGCCCCCTCCAGATTCTGACCGTGGCAGCTTGCACAGTTGTTTTTAAACAACGTTTCGGCTGTCGCGGCATCATACTTGCCCGATG
>NZ_JAIWYK010000175.1:0-271 GCF_022030075.1 Anoxybacillus sp. LAT27 | reverse complement strand
AGTCAAACCAGACGTCCATAATGTCCGTTTCTTTCGTAAAGAGGCCGTTCGGGCTTGACGGATGAGTGAACCCTTCCGGCAGCAAGTCTTTCGCCTCGCGCTCAAACCAGACGTTTGATCCGTATTGGCGGAACAAGTTCGACACATGCTCGATCGTCTCATCGGTGATGATCGGTTCGCCGTTTTCGCCGTAAAAGACCGGAATCGGCACGCCCCACGCCCGTTGGCGGGAAATGCACCAGTCGCCGCGGTCGCGCACCATGTTATGGAT
>NZ_JAIWYK010000174.1:0-271 GCF_022030075.1 Anoxybacillus sp. LAT27 | reverse complement strand
CAACGTCCGCAGTTCATCTTTCAGTTTGGTGACATCGGTGTAAATGGTGGGCGACATGAGTTCCATAAACACTTCAGCTGCGTCTTCCGCCTGATTGAGCTGGATGTGCAAAATGACGCGCATTAAAATTTGCGCCATGATGCTGTCCATCCGCCCGGTCATACCCCAGTCGATGATGACCGCCTTTTTCGTCCGCTTGTCGATCATAATGTTGGAGCCGTGGGCATCCGCATGGTAGTGACCATCAAGCATCGTTTGCACGTAATGATGG
>NZ_JAIWYK010000173.1:0-272 GCF_022030075.1 Anoxybacillus sp. LAT27 | reverse complement strand
CGCCGTTGGCGTACAAATATTGCATTTTGCGTGTGTCGATTTGCGCCCGGTTCACTTTTTCGCCGGCGCGGAACGTCCGCTCCTGAATGGCGCCGGTGCGCAAATTGCGCAGCTTCGAACGGACGAACGCCGCCCCCTTGCCCGGCTTGACGTGCTGGAATTCAAGGACGCGCCAAATCTCGCCGTCCACCTCAATCGTAAGTCCTGTGCGAAAATCGTTGACTGAAATCATTAGCCGAAATCCTCCTCACGCAATCCATTATAAAATGATC
>NZ_JAIWYK010000172.1:0-272 GCF_022030075.1 Anoxybacillus sp. LAT27 | reverse complement strand
ACCCCGGTCTCGATCTAACACCAGCCCGCAGGACCCTGGAACGCCGGATACGGCTATGGAAGGCCGAGTATGGACCAGAGCGTGAGGTCATCTTCCGGCAGGACCATCCGCCAGGCCGACAGGGCATGTCGGATTTCTTTGACGCCCGCGATCTGAAGGTCACCATCTCCGGCAATCCGAGCCCGCACCTGATCTATCACTTCGCGCTGGTCTATTCCGGGTGGGAGCATGCCGAGGTCGTGCTGGGAGGAGAAAGCTTCACGGCGCTGGCC
>NZ_JAIWYK010000171.1:0-272 GCF_022030075.1 Anoxybacillus sp. LAT27 | reverse complement strand
ACATCAATCTGGTGCAGGAGACGATCCTGCGGATGGTCTCCCGCGACGCCGAGACACACGGGGCGGCCAACCGGTTTATGGTAGGCGACGTGAAGCAGAGCATTTACCGCTTCCGGCTGGCCGAGCCGAAGCTGTTTCTCGACAAGTACCTGACGTATGCGACGGAGGCGGACGAAAACGGATCGGGCGGCGAAAGTCCCGGCGAACGGATCGACCTGGCCGCCAACTTCCGCAGCCGGCGGGAGGTGGTGGACGCGGTCAACTTCCTGTTC
>NZ_JAIWYK010000170.1:0-272 GCF_022030075.1 Anoxybacillus sp. LAT27 | reverse complement strand
GGTAACCTTGCTGATCAGCTTCAAACAGCTATTAATACCGCCCTATCTAACTACAAAACATTAACAGGCATTGATTTTGGTACAGTATCTGTGGATGTCAAAAATGGATCGCTTGTGCTCAATAGCAGCAACCCTGATACTGTCAAAATTGAAGTTGCTAAGGGTAAAGCAGCAGATGCACTAGGGCTTTCTGGTACTGGAACATCCGTAAGCGGCGGTTTGGATTTCCATATTGGTGCTAATAAAGGCCAGAGCATGAATTTACAAATCAA
>NZ_JAIWYK010000169.1:0-272 GCF_022030075.1 Anoxybacillus sp. LAT27 | reverse complement strand
CTTGGCGGCACCGTGGCGGTCAGTCTCGCGCCGGGCGCCAGCATCGCAAAGCAATACGATATCCTGCACAGCACCGGACTGAACGGCACGACTTTCAGCGGGGTTTCCGCCAATTCGCTTCCCGGCCTCTCCGCGAGCCTGAGCTATTCCGCAACCGATGCCTATCTCGGGCTGACCTCAGTGCTCGGCCCGCTGAGCACGGGCCTCGGCAGCAATGCTCAGCGCGTCGCGGGCGTGATCGACGCAGCCTTCAACGCGCAAGGCTCGCTGCC
>NZ_JAIWYK010000168.1:0-273 GCF_022030075.1 Anoxybacillus sp. LAT27 | reverse complement strand
TATCGAAAAGTTTAACTAAATTCATGTATTTTCACCTCGTTTAGTTATTGATTAGTTATTGTTTTTAGTTAATTTTCGGAAACCGCAGTTCACATTCCCCTTTCTTCCAGACATGGATACTTGAGCGACAAATCGGGCAAGAAATGTCATGGTATTTGAAACGTTCGTCACCTTCGACTATGTCGACCGTGAAATATATACCGCAGGAGTTGCAACGGTAATAAGTGCACCGTCGTGTAATCAGTCTATACATTCGCTTTTTCCTCCTGATTA
>NZ_JAIWYK010000167.1:0-273 GCF_022030075.1 Anoxybacillus sp. LAT27 | reverse complement strand
AACACGGCATCGACCTGTCCCAGGACCGCATGGCGCTGCAGCGTTTGAAAGACGCCGCGGAAAAAGCGAAAAAAGACCTCTCCGGCGTGCTGACCACGACCATCTCGCTGCCGTTCATCACCGCGGACGCGACCGGTCCGAAGCACCTGGAGGTAAACCTGACCCGCGCCAAGTTTGAAGAGCTGTCCGCGCACCTGGTTGAGCGCACCATGGGACCGACACGCCAAGCGCTTGAAGATGCGGGACTGACGCCAAACGACATCGACCGCGTCA
>NZ_JAIWYK010000166.1:0-273 GCF_022030075.1 Anoxybacillus sp. LAT27 | reverse complement strand
TAGGCGGTCATTTCCCGGCCGCGCAGGTGTTCCTTGACCAGGGCCAGGACTTGCGAGCCGTGGCAGATCACCGCGATCGGCTTGTTCGTTTCAAAGAAGTGGGCGAGAATCGGCTTCAGGTGTTCGTTCAGCCTGATGTACTCCGGTGCCCGTCCCCCAGGAATGATCAGGCCGTCGTACTCTTCCGCCTTGACGTCGGCAAACGCGACGTGGGAAGACAACTGGTAGGCGGGCTTTTCCGTGTACGTCTCGCTGTGGGCTTCAAAATCGTGA
>NZ_JAIWYK010000165.1:0-274 GCF_022030075.1 Anoxybacillus sp. LAT27 | reverse complement strand
GGCTGAGATGTTCCACGGCACAACGGTCACGGCACAACCTCGCCTGCTCAGCTCCCGCAAGATGGAGTGCTTAAGACCGAAGTCGAAGAGCACCACACTGCGCCCGCCCAAGGGTGACGGGTAGGCGGTGCGGGTGGACACCTGGGCGATCTGGTCGGTAGGCAAGTGGATGTTTCGCAACTTCCCCAGCTCAGCGTCGAGATCAGCGTCAGGGGCCAGCAACACACCCTTCATGACTCCCGCGGTGCGCAACCGACGCACCAAAGCACGAGTA
>NZ_JAIWYK010000164.1:0-274 GCF_022030075.1 Anoxybacillus sp. LAT27 | reverse complement strand
ACTAAAGTTCGTACAGTTCGGTACGCCGATCGGCAAACACGGGAATCCGGCCCCGCACCTCGTCCACCAGCGCGAGGTCCAGTTCGGCGTAAACGATCTCCTCCTGCTGCATCCCTTCCGCGATCACTTCCCCCCACGGATTGACCACCATCGAATGGCCGCAGAAGGTGTTGCCGCCTCCCTCGCCGACGCGGTTGCAGGCGACGACGTACATCTGGTTTTCGATCGCGCGCGCAATCAGCAGTTGGCGCCAGTGATCCAGACGGGGGTGGGG
>NZ_JAIWYK010000163.1:0-274 GCF_022030075.1 Anoxybacillus sp. LAT27 | reverse complement strand
GGCGTGCGCCACCTTTTTGTCCTCCTCGTTCATCAGCGTCACGATTTCCAGGCTGGACATCTGATCCAGCGACTCGCTCGCCTGGTTGCGCATCTCCGTTGTGAGCTCAAACAAGTTCTCCCCCATTGGCTTCCCCCTCTGGATGGAATCGGCACAGATTCTTCCTGACTGCCGCATCGAGCGGCCGGCCCGCCCGCATCAGCGCCGCGGCCAGACAGCCCGTCACCGGCGGCGCGGCCGGCACGACCGCCTCAAACCGGGCCAGCTCCAGCAC
>NZ_JAIWYK010000162.1:0-274 GCF_022030075.1 Anoxybacillus sp. LAT27 | reverse complement strand
AACAATCTCCCGGACAGGGAGAACCGGCCGCACAGTCGTCTGCCCATTCCGCCGGCGGACAGACAGACGGCCCGACCGCGAACCCGGCGCCCGCCGGAGAAGGCGCCAAACCGGCTCCGTCCAAGGTAAATCCGGTGGTCACCGCTTCTCTCATGGGCGGCCTGATCATCGTTTTCGGCAGCTTGTTCTGGCTCGCCAAACGAAAGAAATGGATCTAACCGTCCATATCGAAAAAACGGGAGCGACCTCTTCCGCGCGGGGAGGTCTCTCTCCG
>NZ_JAIWYK010000161.1:0-275 GCF_022030075.1 Anoxybacillus sp. LAT27 | reverse complement strand
ATTTCTACTGTGTTATTTGGCTCTAATGGGTATAATTCCTTCTATGCCATCGACATTACACCAATCATAATTTCGTTTCTTGGCTTAAATCGCACTCTGTTATACCTGACACCTTGTGGATGGATGTTTCCCACAATAAACGCCCTGATGTCATTAATATCCCTGTCGTAACTCACCAATATTTCATTGCCAGTTGATTTTGCCATAAATGTGTAGTGAGGTTCAACTGTTCGCAGTCCAGCATACGCTCCATGCCTGTTGGTGTACTCGAATGA
>NZ_JAIWYK010000430.1:0-268 GCF_022030075.1 Anoxybacillus sp. LAT27 | reverse complement strand
AGCATCGCGGACAAGCTGGACACGATTGTCGGCTGCTTCTCCATCGGCATCGTCCCCACCGGCTCGCAGGACCCGTACGGACTGCGCCGGATGGCGGCGGGGATCGTGGCGATCCTGCTCGACCGCGGCTGGAAGCTGCCGCTGGACCGCTTGTGGGACGCCGCGCTGGACATCTATGCCGCTCAGGGCGTAACCAAGCGCGACAGGGATGAGGTGAAGAAAGACCTGGCCGATTTCTTCGCGCTTCGTCTGAAAAATGCGCTGCAGG
>NZ_JAIWYK010000160.1:0-275 GCF_022030075.1 Anoxybacillus sp. LAT27 | reverse complement strand
CCACGGCCACGATGGCCGCCCGGCGCTGGGCCGGATCGGGCGACGACAGGGCGGCGGCCTGGGCGAGGCCGGCGATGGTCGCTTTCAGCGCCGCATCCGTCTCGGCGTCCCGCGCCCGGTCGAGCACGGCCGCCGGCACGGCGGCGATGCGGCGCTCCACGACCGCCAGCCCGGCGGCGCGGGCGGCCGGGTCCGGGCCGGTCAGCAGCGCGACGGTGCCCCGCGCGGTCTCGATGGCGGCGCGCTGGCGCAGCCCGAGGACCGGCGCGCGCGCC
>NZ_JAIWYK010000159.1:0-275 GCF_022030075.1 Anoxybacillus sp. LAT27 | reverse complement strand
CGACGTATTTGCAGGGCAAGGTCGAGGTGATGTCCCTGGACCCAATCGCGCTGGTGGCACAGTTAGCCGAACGCGGCATGAAGCATCTCTATATCGATGGTGGCCAAACGATCCAGGCGTTTCTAGACTCAGGGCTGATCAACGAGCTGATCATTACGCGTATTCCGGTGCTGCTGGGGCAAGGGATTCCATTTTTCAGCCAGGTCGGCAACGAGCATGATCTTCGCCATATCGGCACGTATGTGTCGGAGAATGGATTTGTTCAGAGTCGGTAC
>NZ_JAIWYK010000158.1:0-276 GCF_022030075.1 Anoxybacillus sp. LAT27 | reverse complement strand
GGCCGCGTCCGTGAGCAGGTCCTGTCGTCCGTAGCGGAGCTCCGATCGCGATATCGTGCTCCCCGGCCAACCGCCGACGACATAGGAGAGGAGCTCGGGGTTGCGGCTGAGCGCGATCATCCGCTCGCACAGCGCCAGCAGGTCGTCGCGCGATCGCGGGATCATGCCGTCGGGGATTGGCAGCTCCTTGTGATCGAGGAGACCGACGGGCAGCTCAGCGAAATCGGCGAGATCGGGATCGAATAGGCGCTCGGCATGCCGGTCGGTATCGCCCCC
>NZ_JAIWYK010000157.1:0-276 GCF_022030075.1 Anoxybacillus sp. LAT27 | reverse complement strand
AATCGAGGCGACTGATGAGGAAATCGCCCGCCTGCGCGAGTATTTCGACCAGAACTACTCGACCGACTGGCAGGCGTTTTGGCGCGCCCACGTGCCGTATATTCAATACCATTACGACCGGGAAAACGATGCGTACGACCGGACGTTGACGAAAATTTATGAAATGATTTACCGCCTCGGCAACGAGGAGGCGAAGGAGCATATCCGCTCGCTCGGCATCCTTCCTGACGAAAAAGAAGAGTAAACGCCGCGAGTCGAGCGGCGTTTTTCTGTATA
>NZ_JAIWYK010000425.1:0-62168 GCF_022030075.1 Anoxybacillus sp. LAT27 | reverse complement strand
CACCCGTTCCCATCCCGAACACGGAAGTTAAGCTCTCCAGCGCCGATGGTAGTTGGCGGGACACCGCCTGCAAGAGTAGGACGTTGCCGGGCGGACATGGTAAGTTAGAGGGCATCTCGACTTTGTTCTCTAACTTTTTTTGTCCATGTATTTGCGTTTAACGCTTTTACAATCCTCTCCCCCATAGTGAAGAGCTAACCAGCATTGGTTAGCTCATTTTTTATTTAATTTCTACTTTTCTCTTTATATGATCAGGAATAAGGCGATGAAGCTGAATAAAAAGCAACCCATTCTCGTATACAGCTTCCACTTTTTCACCTACAGGAAAAGGAAGTTGTATTACTCGTTCAAACGGTCCTTGTGTAATTCCTTCCTCAATTAATTCAAATCCTTCAAAATGTAATTGAACATTTGCTTTGATCTCCAATGTATTGTAATGAATATATACTTCTGCATCATGTACATTCTCTAAACCGGGGATGGCAACGACAACAAGCAACTCATGATCACGACGATACATATTGATGCCAGATGAATGAGAAGAAAAGGTATTTGATGCATTCCAAAAAGGATTAGAAAAAAATGCTTCCCATTGTTTTGTCCAGTCCACTGTTTTCCTCCTCTCTCTTTTTCTTTTACTATACGATGAAATGGATCAAAGGGTGAACTTTAAGTAAAATCCGAACATTAAATATTAAGTTTATAAAAATGTTCGATTTTATGTTGACATGATGGAAAAATGACTGGTAAGATGAAAGTAAGTGAATACATGATTGAACCCTCATATAATTTTGGGAATATGGCCCAAAAGTCTCTACCCAATAACCGTAAATTATTGGACTATGAGGGAAAGGATCTTATTGGCTTTTTTCACCCTAGGGGCGAAATATGTCCAGAACGATGCTTTCCCTTATGATCGAGGGACGTCGTTCTGGATTTTTTTCTGAATGATAAAAAGAGGTGAGTGTAAATGCAGCCACTTGTCGCTGTCATTATGGGAAGTCAATCGGACTGGGAAACGATGCGTCATGCGTGTGATATATTAGAAGAATTGCATATTCCATTTGAGAAAAAAGTTGTTTCAGCCCATCGTACACCAGATTTTATGTTTACATATGCTGAATCGGCTGAAGAGCGAGGAATTAAAGTCATTATTGCTGGAGCGGGAGGAGCTGCGCATTTACCGGGAATGGTAGCAGCAAAAACAACATTACCGGTTATCGGTGTACCAATTATGTCTAAGACATTGAACGGTCTTGATTCATTGCTTTCTATTGTCCAGATGCCAGGTGGAGTACCGGTAGCAACGGTAGCGATCGGAAAAGCAGGAGCCATAAATGCGGCATTGCTTGCTGCATCGATACTCGGTACGTATGAACCAACATATATGGAGGCATTACGGGCACGTCGTGAAACGATTCGAAAACAAGTGATGGAAAGTAGTGATCAGCTTGACTAAAATGATTGTTCCGGGGCAAACGATTGGCATTATTGGCGGAGGACAACTAGGAAGAATGATGGCGATCGCTGCGAAAGAGATGGGGTTTTTCGTTGCTGTACTCGATCCTACCCCACACTCTCCATGTGCTCAAGTCGCTGACATTGAAATTGTTGCTTCATATAGCGATGAACGAGCATTATGTCAGCTAGCTGAAGTAAGTGATGTCATCACCTATGAATTTGAAAATATTGATGCGGATGCATTGAATCGATTAGCAGAGAGAGGATATGTGCCTCAAGGAAGCGAGCTTCTTGCGATTACACAACATCGTTGGAAAGAAAAGAGAGCCGTTCAGTCTGCTGGCTTACCTGTTGCGCCTTATCGTCTTGTATTCAAAGAAGAGGAACTAGAGGAAGCGATTCGAGAGATAGGCATTCCATCTGTATTGAAAACGTGCCGTGGTGGATATGATGGAAAAGGGCAAGTTGTCATTCGTTGTTTAGATGATGTGCATAAAGCTCGTTCACTTTTAGCCAACGGTGAGTGTGTGTTAGAAGCATGGGTTCCTTTTGTAAAAGAATTATCCATCATCGTTGTACGCAATGTTTCTGGTGATATGGCGTTGTTTCCTGTCGTTGAAAACATTCATCGCGACAACATTTTACATGAAACGATTGCGCCGGCTCAGGTGAGTGAACGCATTATCGAACAAGCTGAAACATATGCGAAACAGTTAGCAGAAGCGTTCCAACTTGTAGGGACGTTAGCGATTGAAATGTTTTTGACTAAAAACGGACAATTGTATGTGAATGAACTTGCCCCTAGACCGCACAACTCAGGTCATTATACAATAAACGGTTGTATCACATCGCAATTTCAACAACATATTCGCGCCATTTGCGATTGGCCGCTTGGCAGTACGAAATTGTTAAAACCGGCAATGATGGTCAATGTGTTAGGAGAACATGTGGGTGCTGTGATTCGCAACATCGCTCAATTGGGTGAGGCACACGTTCATTTTTATGGCAAAAAAGAAGCAAAGCCGAAGCGGAAAATGGGACATATCACATGGTTGGTTGACGATGTCGATGCGATGCAACGAAAAATAGACGAATTTTCCATTTGGACAGATCGGAGGATGAACGTATGATTGAACGTTACAC
This sequence comes from Anoxybacillus sp. LAT27, assembly GCF_022030075.1. NCBI lineage: Bacteria > Bacillati > Bacillota > Bacilli > Caryophanales > Anoxybacillaceae > Anoxybacillus > Anoxybacillus sp. LAT27. The sequence goes on along the minus strand of NZ_JAIWYK010000425.1, from coordinate 59,564 downwards.
AAGACCTGAAATGGGCGCCATTTGGACGGAAGAAAACCGTTTTCGTGCTTGGTTGGAAGTCGAAATTTTAGCATGTGAAGCATGGGCGGAGTTAGGTGTCATTCCAAAAGAAGATGTGGAAAAAATCCGCCAACATGCGTCTTTTGACATCGACCGCATAAAACAAATCGAAGAAGAGACACGCCATGATGTTGTTGCCTTTACGCGTGCGGTATCAGAAACGCTAGGAGAAGAACGAAAATGGGTACATTACGGCCTTACGTCTACGGATGTGGTTGATACAGCATTATCATACTTATTAAAACAAGCAAATGAAATTTTATTGCGTGACTTAGAGAACTTTATTGCTGTATTAAAAGAAAAAGCGATTGAACATAAATATACGGTCATGATGGGGCGGACACACGGTGTTCATGCTGAGCCAACGACATTTGGATTAAAATTGGCGCTTTGGTATGCCGAAATGGAGCGAAATTTAGAACGTTTCAAGCAAGCAGCCGAAACGGTACGCGTTGGAAAAATTTCTGGTGCTGTTGGTACGTATGCCAATATCGATCCGTTTGTTGAGCAGTACGTATGTGAAAAACTTGGCTTACAGCCTGCGCCTATTTCGACGCAAACGTTACAGCGTGATCGTCATGCCCACTATATGGCGACGCTCGCTTTAATTGCCACATCGATTGAAAAATTTGCTGTTGAAATTCGAGGATTGCAAAAAAGTGAAACGCGTGAAGTGGAAGAATTTTTCGCTAGAGGACAAAAAGGTTCATCAGCGATGCCACATAAACGCAATCCGATCGGTTCAGAAAATATGACAGGAATGGCTCGCGTTATTCGCGGTTATATGTTAACGGCGTACGAAAATGTACCACTTTGGCATGAGCGTGACATTTCGCATTCGTCAGCGGAGCGCATTATTTTACCGGATGCAACGATTGCTTTAGACTACATGCTAAACCGCTTTACAAATATCGTGAAAAACTTGACCGTATTCCCTGAAAACATGAAGAAAAATATGGATCGCACGCTCGGACTTATTTATTCTCAGCGCGTGTTGCTAGCGCTTATTGACACAGGTATGACGCGCGAGGAAGCGTATGATCTTGTACAACCAAAGGCGATGGAAGCATGGGAAAAACAAGTGCCGTTCCGCTCGTTAATTGAAGCAGACGAAGTGATTACAAGTCGTTTAACGAAGGATCAAATCGCAGATTGCTTCGATTATAACTATCATTTAAAACATGTTGATACGATTTTTAGCCGACTTGGCTTATAGTAGGTAAGGCATTTGCCTTGCCTACAGACTAAAAGTTCCTAATATTCTGTATAAATGGGGGAGAAAATATGGAAAAGCAATACCTTCTATACGAAGGAAAGGCGAAAAAAGTGTATGCAACGAATGAGAAGCATGTATTATGGATCGAGTATAAAGATGAGGCAACAGCATTTAACGGCGAAAAAAAAGCAACGATTGTTGGCAAAGGAAGACTAAATAACGAGATTACAAGTTTACTATTTTCCTTGTTGCATGAGGCAGGTGTAAGCAATCATTTTATTCGCAAAATATCTGATACTGAACAGCTTGTGCGACGAGTGACGATCATCCCCCTCGAAGTTGTTGTCCGCAATATTGTCGCCGGTAGTTTAGCAAAACGCATCGGTTTAGAGGAAGGAACCGTGATGAAAAAACCGATTGTAGAATTTTACTATAAAAACGACGACTTAGGCGATCCCCTATTAACGGAAGATCATATCGCTTTGTTACAGCTCGCCACTCATGATGAGCTTTTGCACATGAAACAGATGGCGTTACGCATTAACGACATTTTAACTTCTTTATTTCGTTCATGTGACTTACAGCTCGTTGACTTCAAATTAGAGTTTGGAAAAGATGAAACGGGAGCGGTATTGTTGGCGGATGAAATTTCCCCAGATACGTGTCGATTATGGGATGTACACACGAAAGAAAAATTTGATAAAGATGTATTTCGTCGTGATTTAGGCGACTTAACAGAAACATATACGAAACTTTTACAACGATTAGGAGGATTATCATGTACAAAGTAAAAGTGTATGTCACATTGCGTGAAAATGTATTAGATCCACAAGGCAATGCGGTAAAAGGAGCATTGCATAGCTTAAACTATCGTGAAGTGCAAGATGTACGGATCGGGAAGTTTATGGAGTTACTCGTCGAAAAAAGTGATCGTAACATCGATGCAGTTGTGAAAGAGATGTGTGAAAAGTTACTTGCGAATACCGTCATTGAAGATTATCGCTACGAGATTGAGGAGGTTGTCGTTCAGTGAAATTTGCAGTCGTTGTATTTCCGGGCTCCAATTGTGATGTCGATATGTATCATGCCATTTCAGATGAACTAGGGGAGGAAGTTGAATACGTTTGGCATGATGTGGATAGCTTAGATGATTTTGATGCCATTCTTTTGCCGGGCGGCTTTTCGTATGGGGATTATTTACGCTCTGGAGCGATTGCACGCTTTTCTAACGTGATGAAGGCGATCAAAAAAGCAGCCGATGAAGGCAAGCCGATTTTAGGTGTATGTAACGGATTTCAAATTTTACTTGAAGCAGGACTTCTCCCAGGTGCGATGCGACGCAACAATACGTTAACGTTTATTTGCCGTCCGGTAAAGCTTCGTGTCGAAAATAACGAAACGATGTTTACATCGCAATACGAGCAAGGAGAAGTGATTACAATCCCCATTGCGCACGGAGAAGGAAACTATTATTGTGATGAACAAACGTTACAACAGCTTATCGCTAATAACCAAATTGTTTTTCGGTATGAGGGAGAAAATCCAAACGGCAGTTTATTCAACATTGCGGGCATCGTGAATGAAAAGGGAAACGTGCTTGGTATGATGCCACACCCTGAGCGAGCTGTTCATGAGTTGCTTGGAGGGGCAGATGGTTTAAAACTGTTTCAATCAATTGTGACGTATTGGAGGGACGCACATGTCGTTACTACTTGAGCCAAGTCCAACAATGATTAAAGAACAGAAGATGTATCGTGACATGGGATTAACAGATGAAGAGTTTGCGATGATTGAGCGTATTCTTGGACGTTTGCCTAATTATACAGAAACGGGCATTTTTTCTGTCATGTGGTCAGAACATTGTAGCTATAAAAATTCGAAACCCGTATTAAAAAAGTTTCCGACTGAAGGGAAACATGTGCTCCAAGGACCAGGAGAAGGCGCTGGTATTGTCGATATTGGAGATGGATTAGCGGTAGCATTTAAAATTGAAAGCCATAACCATCCATCTGCGATTGAGCCGTATCAAGGGGCTGCCACAGGTGTTGGGGGAATTATTCGCGATGTCTTCTCGATGGGGGCAAGACCAATTGCGTTATTAAACTCGCTCCGCTTTGGCGAATTAACGTCACCGCGTGTGAAATATTTATTCGAGCGCGTTGTCGCAGGGATTGCGGGATATGGAAATTGTGTCGGTATTCCGACCGTTGGTGGTGAAGTGCAATTTGATGCGGCGTACGAAGGAAACCCGCTTGTCAATGCGATGTGCGTCGGGGTGATTCGACATGAAGATATTCAAAAAGGAATCGCATCAGGCGTTGGAAATACAGTTATGTATGTTGGCGCGAAAACGGGGCGTGACGGCATTCATGGGGCGACATTTGCATCGGAAGAATTAACGGAACAATCTGAACAAAAACGGCCAGCTGTGCAAGTCGGGGATCCATTTATGGAAAAATTGCTTCTTGAAGCGTGTTTGGAAGTCATTCATTGCGATGCACTCGTTGGTATGCAAGATATGGGGGCGGCCGGTTTAACAAGCTCGTCGGCGGAAATGGCAAGCAAAGCAGGTTCTGGCATTGAACTAAACTTAGATCTCGTTCCACAACGTGAAACAGGAATGACACCGTATGAAATGATGCTGTCTGAATCACAAGAACGCATGCTTCTCGTTGTGAAAAAAGGTCGCGAACAAGAAATCATGGATGTATTTTCAAAATATGGACTAGAGGCAAAAGCGATCGGGCGTGTCACAGATGACCATATGTTGCGTTTGTATCATCGCGGGGACGTAGTTGCCGAAATTCCAGTTGATGCGCTGGCGAAAGATGCTCCTGTTTATCATAAACCGTCGCAAGAACCGGCGTATTATCGTCAGTTTCAAGCGACGGAATATGTACCGAAAGTGGATAATTATGAAGAAGCGCTGCTTGCGTTGTTAAGCCAGCCGACGATTGCAAGTAAAGAATGGGTATATGAGCAATACGACTATATGGTGCGGACAAACACGGTTGTGGCTCCAGGATCTGACGCAGCTGTTTTACGCATTCGTGGCACAAATAAAGCGTTAGCGATGACAACGGATTGTAATTCTCGTTACGTATACTTAGATCCAGAAGTCGGTGGGAAAATTGCGATTGCAGAAGCAGCACGAAACATTGTTTGTTCTGGGGCTCAGCCACTTGCTGTCACCGATTGCTTAAATTTTGGTAATCCAGAGAAGCCTGAAATTTTTTGGCAACTTGAAAAAGCAGTAGAGGGAATGAGCGAAGCGTGCCGTATACTTGAAACGCCTGTCATTAGCGGAAATGTATCGCTTTATAATGAGACGAACGGTGAAGCCATTTATCCGACACCGATTGTCGGGATGGTTGGTATCGTTGAACATATTAGTCATATTACGACACAAGCATTTAAACAACCTGGCGACTTGATTTATGTCATTGGGGAAGCTAAGCAAGAATTTGGTGGGAGCGAGCTACAAAAATGGCTAACAGGTCGTATTTTCGGCAAAGCTCCAACGATTGATTTACATGTGGAAGCGAAACGACAACGCCAACTTCTCGCTGCCATTCGAGCTGGGGTTGTAGCGTCAGCACACGATGTATCAGAAGGGGGCTTAGCTGTTGCCCTTGCGGAATGTTTAATGAGCGCAAAAGGTTTAGGTGCACGTGTGGCGATCAGTGGCGACGTCGTTTCTGAACTGTTTAGTGAAACGCAATCCCGCTTTGTTGTTTCTGTGAAAAAAGAGGATCAGCAAACATTTGAACAACTTGTTCAAGCGGTACGTATCGGGGAAGTGACCAATGACGGAACGCTCCATGTGACAGCCGGGGGTACGTGCATTCTCCACGTTCCAGTAGAAACGATGCGAAATGTATGGAAAGGAGCTATTCCATGCTTGCTGAAATCAAAGGATTAAATGAAGAATGCGGAATTTTTGGCATTTGGGGACATGAAGAAGCAGCGACGTTGACATATTACGGACTGCATAGTTTACAACATCGTGGTCAAGAAGGAGCGGGAATCGTTGTCGGTGGAAATGGAACGCTCCAGTTTCATAAAGGACTTGGTTTAGTGACGGAAGTATTTGGTCGTGGGGAATTAGCGCAATTAACGGGCATGGCTGCGATCGGCCACGTCCGTTACTCTACTGCTGGTGGGGGCGGATATGCAAATGTTCAACCGCTTTTATTCCGTTCCCAAGGCGGTAGTTTGGCGCTTGCGCATAACGGAAATTTAGTGAATGCCGATGAATTGCGCTTCCGTTTAGAACAACAAGGGAGCATTTTTCAAACGACGTCTGATACCGAAGTGCTTGCTCATTTAATTAAGCGTAGTGATGAGCCGGTTTTAAAAGAGCGAATTAAAGAAGCGTTAACACATTTACGTGGCGCTTTTGCCTTTCTTATTTTAACGGAAACGGAAATGTATATTGCGCTTGATCCACATGGTTTTCGTCCTTTATCGCTTGGGCGCTTAGGTGAGGCGTACGTTGTGGCATCGGAAACGTGTGCGTTTGATGTCATTGGTGCGACATATGAGCGGGAAGTGGAGCCAGGAGAGCTCATTATGATTAATAAACAAGGGATTCGTTCCGAGCGTTTCGCCCCTAAAGTAGCTCGCTCCATTTGTAGTATGGAATATATTTATTTCGCTCGCCCGGACAGCAATGTGGACGGCATTAACATTCATACAGCGAGGAAAAATCTTGGCAAGCGGTTAGCATTTGAAGCACCTGTTGAAGCAGACGTTGTTACAGGTGTGCCGGATTCGAGTATTTCGGTAGCCATTGGTTATGCGGAGGCAACAGGCATTCCATATGAGTTAGGGTTAATTAAAAATCGGTATGTTGGACGGACGTTTATTCAGCCATCGCAGGCACTTCGTGAACAAGGTGTAAAAATGAAATTATCGCCTGTTCGTGGAGTTGTAGCTGGGAAGCGAGTTGTCATGGTTGATGATTCCATCGTACGTGGAACGACGAGCAAGCGTATCGTGCGCATGCTTCGTGAGGCAGGGGCGACCGAAGTGCACGTACGCATTAGCTCACCGCCGATTACGCATCCATGTTTTTATGGCATCGATACATCAACGAAAGAAGAGCTTATTGCGGCTAACCATACGATCGAACACATTCGACAGCTCATTGAAGCGGACTCTCTTGCTTTTTTAAGTCCAGAAGGGCTTTTGCAAGCGATTGGAAGACCAAACGATTCAGCAAACTGTGGGCAATGTTTAGCTTGTTTTACAGGACAATATCCGACGAAGATTGGAGGAGAGCATGTTGGCACATGTGTACAAACAAGCCGGTGTGAATATTGAAGCTGGATATGAAGCGGTAGAGCGGATGAAAAAACATGTCGCCAAAACTGCCCGAATCGGTGCACTTGGAAGCTTAGGTGGTTTTGGAGGAATGTTTGACCTCTCTTCGCTCGGGTATAAACAACCTGTCCTTGTATCTGGAACAGACGGTGTAGGGACGAAACTAATGCTTGCATTCGCCCTAGACCGGCACGATACGATCGGAATTGATTGCGTAGCGATGTGCGTAAACGATATTGTCGTACAAGGAGCAGAGCCGCTTTTTTTCCTTGATTACATCGCTTGCGGAAAAGCGGTGCCTGAAAAAATCGAACATATTGTAAAAGGAATTTCTGATGGCTGTGTCGAAGCAGGGTGTGCCCTCATCGGGGGGGAAACAGCGGAAATGCCGGGCATGTATCCCGAAGATGAATACGATGTAGCTGGGTTTGCCGTCGGAGTAGTGGAAAAAGAAAAACTTGTTACAGGAGATGCGATTGTTCCTGGTGATGTGCTGATCGGTTTAGCTTCAAGTGGCTTGCATAGCAACGGATATTCGCTCGTTAGAAAAATTATAAAAGATGCGAATTTGCAATTGGATCACGTATATGAACCATTTGCTCACACGCTTGGTGAAGAACTATTGACCCCTACACGCATTTATGTTCGAGCAGTACTTGAAGCGTTAAAACAATTCCATATCAAAGGGATGGCGCATATTACAGGAGGAGGTTTTATCGAAAACATTCCACGTATGTTGCCGAATGGATTGCAAGCCGAAATCGATTACGGTTCATGGCCGATTCCATCAATTTTTAACTTTTTACAACAATACGGACAGCTACAGCGAATCGATATGTTCAATATTTTTAATATGGGCATCGGGTTTGTATTAGCGGTTGATAGCCGTGTTGTGTCAGACGTTGTACAGTTGCTTGAAGCGTGTGGAGAAGAGGCGTACATTATCGGTCGTGTAAAAGAAGGAACGGGTGTATCATTTGCTGGAGGAAAAATCGAATGAAGCGGATAGCTATTTTTGCTTCAGGAAGCGGCACGAATTTTCAAGCGATTGTTGATGCCGTAAAAAAAGGAGATATTCAAGCCGAAGTGGCGCTTCTTGTATGTGATCGACCGCAAGCGAAAGTGATTGAACGAGCGATGCGTGAACACGTGCCGATATTTGTTTTTAACCCTAAACAATATGAAACGAAACAACAATTTGAACGTGAGATTTTACAACAACTACAACAAAAAGAAATCGACTTAGTTGTTCTTGCTGGTTATATGCGGCTTATCGGTCCAACGCTTTTACAGGCATATCCGAACAGAATTGTAAACATTCATCCCTCTCTTTTGCCGGCGTTTCCAGGAAAAGATGCGATTGGCCAAGCGTATCGCTACGGTGTGAAAGTGACAGGGGTTACAGTGCATTACGTTGATGAAGGAATGGATACGGGACCAATTATTGCGCAACGGGCACTATATATTGATGACGGAGAACTATTAGAAAGCGTTGAGCGCCGCATTCATGAAATTGAACATGTGTTGTATCCGCAAGTCATTCAACAATTGTTGACGGAGAAAGGGAGTACAAAGGATGAAAAAGCGAGCGATCATTAGCGTATCAAATAAAAAAGGAATTGTTACGTTTGCTAAACAACTAGTTGAGTTAGGTGTTGAAATTATTTCAACGGGCGGAACGAAACGCGTATTGGCGGAGCATGGCATTCCGGTCGTAAGCATTTCTGATGTGACAAACTTCCCAGAAATTTTAGACGGACGGGTAAAAACATTGCACCCAAATATTCACGGTGGACTGTTAGCTGTTCGAGATGATGAAACGCATAAAAAACAGTTGCAAGAGCATGCCATTACGCCGATCGATTTTGTTGTTGTCAATTTATATCCATTTCAAGAAACGATCGCAAATCCGAACGTAACGCTGATGGAAGCGATTGAACAGATCGATATTGGCGGACCGACGATGCTTAGGGCAGCAGCGAAAAATCACGCTTATGTGACAGCGGTTGTGGATCCAGCTGATTATCACTTAGTCATTGAACAACTGAAACAATACGATGAAGTGTTGCTTGAGACGAGACGGGCGTTAGCTGCAAAAGTATTTCGCCATACTGCAGCGTACGATGCGATGATTGCACAATATTTGACAAACGTCGTTGGAGAAACGTATCCGGAAACGATGACGATGACGTTTGTGAAAAAACAATCGTTACGATATGGTGAAAATCCACATCAAACGGCTGCATTTTACGAAAAACCGCTCAGTTCACCATTTTCTATTACAAAAGCGAAGCAATTACATGGAAAAGAACTGTCTTACAACAACATTAACGATGCCAATGCAGCTTTACAAATTGTAGGGGAATTCGCTGAACCAGCGGCGGTAGCGGTGAAACATATGAATCCGTGTGGAGTCGGCGTTGGCAAGACGATCGCTGAAGCGTTTCAAAAAGCTTACGAAGCCGACCCAACGTCCATTTTCGGTGGCATCGTGGCGCTTAATCGTGAAGTTGACGAACAAACGGCTGCGAAATTACATGACATTTTTTTAGAAATTGTTATCGCTCCGTCATTTACAGAACAAGCGCTAGAAATTTTAACGAGAAAGAAAAACATTCGTCTGTTAACGATCGATTTTGAAGCAGAAAGGAAAAAAGAACCATTTGTCGTATCGGTACGTGGGGGACTACTTGTTCAAGACGAAGACACGTATACAATTGATGATGCGACATTGCGAGTTGTTACAGAAAGAAAACCGACAGAAGAAGAATGGTCGAATTTAACGTTTGCTTGGCGTGTGGTGAAGCATGTCAAATCGAATGCGATTGTACTCGCGAAAAACGGGATGACGATAGGTGTCGGCGCTGGACAAATGAACCGTGTAGGTGCGGCAAACATCGCAATAGAACAAGCCGGCGATCGTGCGAAAGGTGCTGTACTAGCATCTGATGCGTTTTTCCCGATGAGCGATACCGTTGAGGCAGCTGCACAGGCGGGAGTGACTGCCATTATTCAACCGGGCGGTTCGATTCGCGATGAAGATTCTATTCAAAAAGCAAATGAATACGGTATTGCGATGATATTTACAGGAGTACGCCATTTTAAACATTAAAGGAGGCGACAAATGATGAAAGTGCTCATTATCGGGCGCGGTGGTCGCGAACATGCACTTGTATGGAAAGTAGCCCAAAGCCCGCTTGTCACTCGTGTATATGTGGCGCCAGGAAACGATGGGATGAATAGTATGGCTACGCGCGTTCCGATTGCGGAAACGGATGTTGAAACACTTGTGCAGTGGGCGAAAAAAGAAGCAATCGATTTGACGATCGTTGGTCCGGAAGCTCCGTTGTTAGCGGGTATTGTCGATCGTTTTGAAGATGGAGGATTGCGCATTTTCGGTCCAAAACAGCAAGCCGCGTTGATTGAAGGAAGCAAAGCGTTTGCAAAGGACATGATGAAAAAGTACAACATCCCGACGGCAAATTATGCGACGTTTACAAATTACGATGAAGCTGTTCAATATGTGCATGAACAAGGAACCCCGATTGTGATTAAAGCGGATGGACTTGCAGCGGGAAAAGGTGTCACGGTAGCAATGACGATCGACGAAGCGCTTCATGCGTTGCATGATATAATGGTCGCCAAAAAGTTCGGTGAAGCTGGTGCCCAAGTTGTCATTGAGCAATATTTACAGGGCGAAGAATTTTCCTTGATGACGTTTGTGCATGGAGAACGAGTGTATCCAATGGTTATCGCCCAAGATCATAAACGTGCATTCGATGGCGATCAAGGACCGAACACAGGAGGGATGGGCGCGTATTCCCCTGTTCCGCAAATTAGTGAACAAATAGTGCGTGAGGCGGTTGAAACAATTGTAAAACCGATCGCGAAGGCGCTGAAACAAGAAGGTTGTGCATTTACAGGATTTTTGTATGCCGGCTTAATTGCAACCGAACAAGGACCGAAAGTAATAGAGTTTAATGCACGATTTGGCGACCCGGAAGCACAAGTGATTTTACCGCGGTTACAAAATGATCTTGTTGAGGTCATTGTCTCGCTTTTGGAAGATCGACCGATCACGTTGCATTGGAGTGACGAAGCAACGATTGGGGTTGTGTTGGCGGCGAAAGGATATCCTGAACAATATGAAAAAGGTGCTGTTATTCGTGGTCTAGAACGTATAACGAGAGCACAAATTTTCCACGCTGGCACAAAACGTGTGGACGATGAGTGGGTAACAGATGGGGGACGAGTGCTCCTTGTTGTGGCGAGTGGGAACACGTTGAAAGAAGCACAACGTCTTGTGTATGAACAAATTCAGAACATTGACTGTGCCCAACTTTTTTATCGACGTGATATTGGCAATAAAGCTATCGCGCACGTCGCTTGCGAACGTATACAAAACTAAGGGCAACGATGCTGCCAATTAAAAGAATAAGAATAAAGAATGTATCTGTTATATATTCAGCAATCATACTTTCTCTCCTTTCCCCCCTTGTATGCATACAAGGGGGTTATTGTTACGAAGGGTTAACTGGCTCAATCGGAATCGCTTTCTCTTTCTCATTGTTGCTGTCACAATGGCATTGATATCGTTCAAACAAAGCCATCACAGGACAAAAACGAACGATACCTTCTGCGATTTTCATCGCAGCGAGCATCATGACCCAAATATACGATTCACGCCACGGTTTGCGAGAAAAATTGGCAGTTGCCCAAGCTAGCATCGTAAATCCGCATGTGATGCGAATCATCGCATTGATGATACCGATGTTTTGTTTCATATTCATCCTCCTTTTTGTTTGTGAAATTTGCTTTCATCCGTTAAAATGTGTATAGACGATGGTACGATTTAGGAGGAAAGCGATCATGATGGAAAAACGATATCGATGGAAAAACGAGCAAATTCGCCGACACGTTGCCGTTGTTGACGGAAAGCAAGCGCCAACAAAAGTGTTCATGAACGCAACGTATTTACATCCATACATACGTCAATGGGTACAAGGAAACGTTTGGGTTTGCGATGACCGAATTGTATATGTCGGTCCAAATAAACCGAAGCAACTCGATTCATGCGAAGTAGTGGACTGCTCGAATCAAGTGCTTGTTGCTGGCTATATGGAGCCACATGCTCATCCGTTTCAGTTATATAATCCCCATACGTTAGCGGAATATGCAGCACAGCACGGTACAACAACACTTATTAATGACAATCTATTCCTTTTTTTACAGTTAACAAAAAAGAAAGCGTTTTCTTTTTTGTCCGCTATGGAAAAACAACCGGTGACGATGTATTGGTGGTGCCGACTGGATCCACAGACAGAAATGAACGGAGAAGAGCATTTTTTTTCGTATAAAAACATGAAAAGTTGGCTGGAAAATGATGCGGTATTACAAGTTGGCGAATTGACTGGATGGCCAAAGCTGTTAGAAGGGGACGATTTCATTCTCCATTGGATACAGGAAGCGAAAAAGATTGGCAAAAAAGTGGAAGGTCATTTTCCGGGAGCTTCAGACCGAACGTTAACAAAAATGAAATTGTTTGGTGCTGATGCGGACCATGAAGCGATGACCGGAAGCGATGTGTATAAGCGTTTAATGCAAGGATATACCGTATCATTGCGTCATTCGTCCATTCGCCCTGATTTGCCGACGTTGCTTAAAGAAATGAGACAATGCGGCATTCATCATTACGATCATTGCATGTTTACGACAGATGGCTCAACACCTGCGTTTTATGAAAATGGAATGATCGACGAAATGATTCGCATTGCATTACAAGAAGGAGTAATCGATATTGATGCATATAGCATGGCCACATGGAACGTTGCTCGTTATTATAATATCGATCATTTGCACGGAAGCATTACGCCAGGACGCATTGCACACATTAACATTCTTGAACATGCTTCTAATCCGACTCCTATTTCTGTTTTAGCGAGTGGACAATGGGTCAAACGTGACGGTGTACCTGTCGCTGCTTTTCCAACAGTTAATTGGGATATACACGGTCTTTCGCCACTTTCGCTATCTTGGGACTTACAGATGGATGATTTACAGTTTTCGATGCCGTTAGGGATGTATATGGAAAACTCGGTCATTATTAAGCCATATTCGATTTCGATTGATACATCTGCTGATGAGCTATCAATGGATCATGATGAAAGCTTTTTAATGCTTATTGATCGCAGCGGAAAATGGCGTGTAAACACTATATTAAAAGGGTTTGCGACACATGTGCAAGCACTTGTTAGTTCGTATTCTAATACAGGGGACATTATTTTAATTGGGAAAAGTAAACGTGATTTGTTGTTTGCTTTTGAACGTATGAAACAAATCGGAGGCGGTATTGTCCTTTGCGAACACGGAGAAATCATTCATGAAATCCCGCTTCCTTTAGGCGGATTAATGTCGGCAAAACCGATGGAAGTGTTAATGGAAGAAGAAAAAACGCTCGGCGAACTGTTGCGAGCGCGCGGTTATGCGTTTGCGGATCCAATTTACACCTTGCTTTTTTTATCATCGACACATTTACCGTATATTCGCATTACACCGAAAGGAATTTACGATGTCATGCATAAAACAGTACTCTTTCCGACAATAATGCGTTAAAATATAAAAGGGAAGGAAATGAAAGGTTGGGTTCATGTTGCGGCGATTACTTTTTGGATTGATCATCATGACGGTGTTTATGTTCGGCACCGGATGTCAACGTCCACAATCAAATGTAGAAGAAAACGAGTCCCCACCAAAAACAGTTGAACAAGAAAATGGACAAAAAACAGAAGAAACAGCGTGGACATTTCCGTTAACAGGCATGCCAGCAAAAGAAAAAGCGATGCAACGTGCGGTTGCGGTGATGATTAATAACTATCCTGCCGCTCGACCACAGTCGGGGTTACATAAGGCAGACATCGTGTATGAAGTGCTTGCTGAAGGAGATATTACAAGGCTGTTAGCGATTTATCAAAGTGAACAGCCTGCTATTATCGGCCCTGTTCGAAGCGCAAGAGATTATTTTATTCAATTAAGCAACGGCTTTCATGCGCTATATGTATGTCACGGTTGGAGTCCGGAGGCACAAACGTTATTAAAGTCTGGTGCTGCAGATTACGTAAATGGCTTATTTTATGACGGAACGTTATTTTGGCGAGATCTTTCACGAAAAGCACCACACAATTCATATATTTCTTTTGAAAATATTAAAAAAGGGGCTGAAAAAAACGGCTATGCTTTCGAAGAAGAAGTCAAACCGCTACCTTTTTTTACAAACGACTTGACGAATGCTGTAAAAGCAACGAATATTGATGTGGTGTACTCTAAACGATCGTATGCTCACGTTCATTATGCATATGACGGAACGAAATATGTTCGTTCGAGTGGCGATGAGCTGACGGTAGATCGGGAGACGAATGCACCGATTGCGGTAGACAATGTGTTTGTGATTGAGGCGACACATCGAATTATTGATGACTATGGTCGGAGAGATATTGACTTTACATCAGGCGGAAAAGGATATTTATTCCAGAAAGGGACAGTACAGGAAGTGGAGTGGAAAAATGTTGAGGGGCGCCTTCTCCCTTACAAAAGCGGTGTTCCACTCGGATTTGTTCCAGGGAAAACATGGATTCAAGTCGTTCCAAATCTCGAACAAGTACAATATGAATAGGGGGACGTATATGCAAATTAATAAATTGCGAGGCAGAGAGCTTGACCAATTATTTCGAGCGATTTTGTCATTAAAAGATTTAGAAGAATGTTATCGTTTTTTCGATGACTTATGTACGGTTAATGAAATACAAGCGCTTGCGCAACGTTTGGAAGTAGCGCGCATGTTGCGTGAAGGATATACGTATCATAAAATTGAGACAGAAACAGGGGCAAGCACAGCGACGATTTCACGCGTAAAGCGCTGCTTAAACTATGGAAATGATGCGTATGCGATGGCACTTGACCGCATTTATAACGAACAACAGGAAGAGGCTGGCTCACAGTGAGTCAGCTTCTTTTTACGATGTTTTGGTATGATTTTTGTTATAATGAGATGAGGTGAAAAAACATGAATGAGATGACAACATGGCGACATGTGTTTAAATTAGATCCGAACAAAGCCATTACTGACGAACAGTTAGAACAAGTATGTGAATCAGGTACCGATGCGATTATCGTCGGTGGAACAGACGGTGTAACGCTTGAAAACGTTATTGACTTACTTGCACGTGTGCGTCGTTTTTCCGTTCCTTGTGCGCTAGAAGTATCAAATATCGAGGCAGTCACACCTGGATTTGACTATTATTTCATTCCCATGGTGCTCAATAGCCGCGATCTTACTTGGTTAATTGATTTACATCACGAAGCGATCAAACAGTTTGGTGATTTAATTAATTGGGAAGAACTGTTTGTTGAAGGGTATTGTATTTTAAATGACGAATGTAAAGCGGCATCATTGACGAATGCACGAACGAATATAACAGAAGAAGATGTCATTGCATATGCTCGAATGGCAGAACATATGTATCGTTTTCCGATTTTTTATATAGAATATAGCGGACGGTACGGAGATGTGACACTTGTAGAAAAAGTGAAACGGACGCTAGAACGCACCCGTTTGTTTTATGGTGGTGGCATTCATACACCTGAACAAGCGAAAGAGATGGCGATGTGGGCGGATACAGTTGTTGTTGGCAACGCTATTTATACAAATTTACAAATGGCATTACAAACAGTTGAAGCGGTAAAAGGAAAATCAACATAAATGGAGAATAAAAAAGAGAACATATGTTTTGGTGGTGGAAAAAATGAGTATGTCGGCACATATGCTGTTGGATGGATTAAATGAAAAGCAAAAAGAAGCGGTAAAAACGACAGAAGGACCGCTTCTAATCATGGCGGGAGCAGGAAGTGGAAAAACGCGCGTGTTAACGCATCGCATCGCTTATTTAATGGCGGAAAAAGACGTTGCTCCGTGGAATATTTTGGCGATTACATTCACAAACAAGGCGGCACGTGAAATGAAAGAACGCGTAGAACGCATCGTTGGAAAGCAGGCAGAAGATATATGGATTTCTACGTTTCACTCGATGTGCGTCCGCATTTTGCGACGTGACATTGATCGAATCGGGATTCATGCGAACTTTTCCATTTTGGATCCAACCGATCAATTGTCTGTGTTAAAACATATTTTGAAAGATCGCAATATTGATCCAAAAAAATATGATCCACGTGCGCTTTTAGGTACAATTAGCAGCGCGAAAAACGAATTGATGACGCCAGAAAAATATGCCGATCAAGCAGCAAATCCATACGAAAAGCTTGTAGCAGAAGTATATAAAGAATATCAAAAGCGATTGTTGCGCAATCATGCGCTTGATTTCGATGATTTAATTATGACGACGATCCAATTATTCCAACGCGTTCCGGAAGTGTTGGAATATTATCAACGAAAGTTTCAATACATTCATGTCGATGAGTATCAAGATACGAACCGCTCGCAATATTTGCTTGTGAACATGCTTGCTAAGAGATTTCAAAACTTATGTGTCGTTGGAGATTCTGATCAGTCCATTTATCGTTGGCGCGGTGCTGATATTAGCAATATTTTATCGTTTGAAAAAGACTATCCGAATGCGAAAGTGATTTTGCTTGAACAAAATTACCGCTCAACGAAACGGATTTTACAAGCAGCCAATGCGGTCATTGAGCATAATACACAACGAAAACCGAAAAAGCTTTGGACAGAAAATAGTGAAGGACATGCGCTTGTGTATTACGAAGCGATGACGGAAGTCGATGAAGCACAATTTGTCGTTGGAAAAATTAAAGAATATGTTGATGCCGGAAAACGAACGTATAAAGATTTTGCCGTTTTATATCGAACGAATGCGCAATCACGCGTGCTTGAAGAAATGTTATTGAAGGCGAACATTCCATATAAAATTGTTGGCGGTTTAAAATTCTATGATCGAAAAGAAATTAAAGACATTTTAGCGTATTTACGCTTAATTGCGAATCCGAATGATGACATTAGCTTAACTCGTATTATTAACGTTCCAAAGCGCGGTATTGGTGCATCGACAATTGATAAAATTGCAGCATATGCTTCTAGTCAAGGGATATCGATGTTTGATGCGCTTGGTTCCATTGAAGAAATGGGGATTAGCGCTCGCATCGCTGCACCGCTCGTACAATTTCGCGAACAAATTCATCATTGGAGCCAAATGCAACACTATTTATCTGTAACCGAGCTTGTTGAAGATGTACTCGATCGTTCAGGTTACCGCGATATGCTTCGCGAAGAAAAAACGTTAGAAGCACATAGCCGACTAGAGAACATCGATGAGTTTTTATCAGTGACTCAACATTTTGAACAAGTAAATGAAGATAAGTCGCTCGTTGCCTTTTTGACAGACTTGGCGCTTGTAGCAGATATCGACCAGCTTGATAATAATAGCGAAGGACAAACAAATGATGCGGTCGTTTTAATGACGCTCCATTCAGCCAAAGGATTAGAGTTTCCGGTCGTCTTTTTAGTCGGGCTGGAAGAAGGGATCTTCCCACATAACCGTTCATTAAATGATGAAGATGAAATGGAAGAAGAGCGTCGTTTGGCGTATGTCGGCATTACTCGTGCTGAAGAAGAACTGTTTTTAACGCGCGCCCATATGCGTACGTTATTTGGACAAACGCATGTCAATGCTCCATCTCGTTTTATTGATGAAATTCCTGAAGAATTGATTGAATATGCGCATAAACGAGTGAAAAAATCATCCGCATCCGTGCGTCCATCTACTGCTTCGCAAGGGGAATGGCGCGTGGGGGATAAAGTAAGTCATAAAGTATGGGGAGTTGGCACAATCGTTCGTGTAAAAGAAAGCGATGGCGATCAAGAACTAGATGTTGCTTTTTCAAGCCCAATTGGAATTAAACGACTATTGGCGAAATTTGCTCCGATTACGAAAGTGTAGAAAGGATGAAAAACGTGGCACAACACGACGTTGAAAAGCAAATTGCTGAATTGCGCGAACAAATTGAAAAACATAATTACGCATATTATGTGTTAGATCAACCGTCTATTTCTGATGCTGAGTATGATGAATTAATGAGGAAATTAATGGAGTTAGAGGAGCAATATCCGCAATATAAAACGCCGGACTCCCCATCGCAGCGCGTTGGTGGCGCCCCATTAGAAGCGTTTCAAAAAGTGACCCACCGTGTGCCGATGCTTAGTTTAAGCAACGCTTTCAATGAAGGAGACTTGCGAGATTTTGATCGCCGTGTTCGTCAAGAAGTTGGCGATGTGCGTTACGTATGTGAATTGAAAATTGATGGTTTAGCGGTGTCGCTACGCTATGAAGACGGTTATTTTGTACAAGGGGCGACGCGTGGTGATGGAACGACTGGTGAAGATATTACCGAGAATTTAAAGACGATTCGCTCGTTGCCGCTTCGATTACGGAAACAAGTGACCATTGAGGTGCGTGGCGAAGCGTATATGCCGCGAAAATCGTTTGAAAAATTAAATGAAAAGCGCAAAATGAACGGGGAAGAATTGTTTGCGAATCCGCGTAACGCGGCAGCTGGCTCGCTTCGGCAACTTGATCCGAAAGTTGCTGCTTCTCGTCAATTAGACATATTTGTATATCATGTCGTCAACGCAGAAGAGCTCGGAATTTTGTCACATAGCGAAGCGCTTAATTATTTAGATGAGCTTGGATTTAAAACAAATCCAGCGCGACAAGTATGTGAAACGATTGATGATGTGCTTTCTTATATCGAACAATGGCATGAACGACGTGCGTCATTGCCGTATGATATTGACGGGATCGTCATTAAAGTAGACGCATTTGCGCAGCAAAAGCAACTTGGAGCGACAGCAAAAAGTCCGCGCTGGGCGATTGCTTACAAATTTCCTGCTGAAGAAGTTGTCACGCAACTTGTTGATATTGAGCTAAGTGTCGGTCGGACAGGCGTGGTGACACCGACAGCTATTTTGCAACCGGTACGTGTGGCAGGAACGATCGTGCAACGCGCATCACTTCATAATGAAGACTACATTCGTGAAAAAGATATTCGTCTCGGCGATTACGTTATCATAAAAAAAGCAGGCGATATTATTCCAGAGGTTGTTCGTTCGTTACCAGAGCGACGGACAGGAAAAGAAGAGCCATTCGATATGCCAACCCATTGCCCAGCGTGTGCAAGCGAGCTTGTTCGACTAGATGATGAAGTTGCCCTCCGCTGCGTGAATCCGCAATGTCCGGCACAAATTCGAGAAGGGCTTATTCATTTCGTCTCACGTCAAGCGATGAATATTGACGGACTAGGTGAAAAAGTCATTGCTCAACTATTTGAGCATGGTCTTGTTCGCAGCGTGGCAGATTTGTACACATTAACGAAAGACGAGCTTGTCGCATTAGAACGAATGGGTGAAAAATCAGCAACAAACCTACTGCAAGCGATTGAAGCGTCAAAACAAAATTCACTTGAGCGCTTATTGTTTGGTCTCGGTATTCGCCATGTTGGCGCAAAAGCGGCAAAAACGTTAGCGGAACATTTTGAAACGATGGAACGCCTCCAACAAGCGACAAAAGAAGAGCTGACGGCCATTCACGAAATCGGTGAAAAAATGGCGGATTCAATCGTCACGTATTTTTCAAAAGAAGAAGTGAAGCAGTTGCTTGAACGTTTGCGGGCATATGGTGTCAATATGACATATAAAGGAGCAAAACAGACAGTCGATATAAGCTCCACGTTTGCTGGGAAGACATTTGTTTTAACAGGTACGTTGCAATCGATGTCGCGGAGTGAAGCAAAAGAAGCGATTGAGGCGTTAGGTGGAAAAGTGACAGGAAGCGTCAGCAAAAAAACAGACGTTGTCGTTGTCGGTGAAGACGCTGGGTCAAAATTAGAGAAGGCGAAACAGCTTGGTATTACGATTTGGGATGAAGCGCGTTTTCTTCAAGAAATACAACAATCAAAGCAGGTGTGAACGATGAAAAAGTGGATCATATTGCTTGCTTGTATGCTTCTTACTTTGTCAGCATGCGCGCCAAAATTTAATCAAGAAGAGCAAGTAGTGCAAGAGACAGATAATAAAAAACAAAAGGCGATTATTCCAAAGTACAACATTTCTAATTCGTATTATCGTACCATTTTACCTTTTCAACCTGGAGAGGCGCGCGGGCTTGTCGTTGAAAATGTGAATACAAGATTAGATATGGATGAATTTGAACTTGGTTTAATGCGCATTGCACAAGAGAAATTTTCTCCATCGCAATATTTATTTCAACAAGGACAATATTTAGATCGAAAAACGATTGAGTCATGGCTTAAACGAAAGCAAGGAAATGGCGAAGGGTTGAATCCTGCTCTAGGAAATACAGGGACAAATGAAGAAAAAAATAAAAAACATCCACTCTACATTTCACATATTTTAGAGCATAACTACTTAGTGAAAACAGAAAACGATAAAGTGCAATTAGGCGGAGTTGTCATCGGGCTTGCGATGAATTCTGTTCATTACTATGAGACAGAAGAGGGGTATCCGCGCGAAGTAAAAATATCGAAAAGTGATATGGAGAAGGAAGGAAAAAAAGCAGCGGCGGAAATTGTTTCTCGCTTACGTCAAATCGATGGATTAAAGGAAGTGCCAATTGTTGTTGGTTTATTTGAGCAACAACCAAAATCGTCTATCGTTCCAGGACACTTTTTTGCGGTTGGTTATGTTGATAAGGGAAGTAACAACATTCAAGATTGGGAAAAAATAAATGAAGAATATTATGTGTTTCCATCGGATGAAGCGGAAAAAAATCATCGCGATGATTTAGTGAAATTTTTAAATTTAAAATCCGATATTGAAGAATTTTTCCCAAATTACACTGGAGTGATCGGCAGGGCGTTTTATCGCGATGACCAATTGCAACAATTGACAATTGATATTGTGATGCAGTTTTACGGAAAAGCAGAAGTCATCGGATTTACGCAATATGTCACAGGTCTTCTTATGGAAAAAATGCCTGATTACATGCCGATTTCTGTTTACATTTCTTCGGTGCGTGGACCGGAGAGCATCATTATAAAAAATCCAGATCAAAATGAGCCATTCGTTCACATCTATCAACCATAACATTTGAATACGGATCGTTCATCCGTTAGAATGGAATTGTGTGTATGAAAACGCTTTTGTAATTTCAACAAAGGGGGCTTACATATGGTACAACCTTACAAACATGAACCATTTACAGATTTTACAGTCGAAGCAAACAAAAAAGCGTTTGAAGAAGGGTTAAAAACGGTGCAAGCCTATCTCGGTCAAGATTATCCGCTTGTCATTGGCGGCGAACGCATCATGGCAGAAGATAAAATTGTTTCCATCAACCCAGCAAATAAAACAGAAGTGGTTGGTCGCGTAGCGAAAGCGAATAAAGATTTAGCAGAAAAAGCGATGCAAACAGCAGATGCCGCATTCAAATGGTGGAGCAAAACGAAGCCAGAAATGCGCGCCGACATTTTATTCCGTGCGGCAGCGATTGTGCGCCGTCGCAAACATGAGTTTTCCGCATTGCTTGTGAAAGAAGCAGGGAAACCATGGAAAGAAGCAGATGCAGATACTGCGGAAGCGATTGACTTTATGGAATATTATGCTCGCCAAATGTTGAAATTAAAAGATGGCATTCCTGTTGAGAGCCGTCCAGGAGAAACAAATCGCTTCTTTTACATTCCACTTGGCGTTGGCGTCGTCATTTCACCGTGGAACTTCCCATTTGCGATTATGGCGGGAACGACGGTTGCAGCGCTTGTAACAGGAAATACGGTGCTTTTAAAGCCAGCAAGTGCAACGCCAGTCGTGGCGTATAAATTCGTGGAAGTGTTAGAAGAGGCGGGCCTTCCAGCAGGTGTATTAAACTACATTCCAGGAAGCGGTGCGGAAGTAGGTGATTATTTAGTCGACCATCCGCGCACACGTTTCATTAGCTTCACAGGTTCTCGCGACGTTGGTATTCGTATTTATGAGCGTGCGGCTAAAGTACACCCAGGACAAATTTGGCTCAAGCGCGTCATTGCAGAAATGGGCGGAAAAGACACAATCGTTGTTGACAAAGAAGCAGATTTAGAATTAGCGGCACAATCGATCGTCGCGTCAGCTTTTGGCTTCTCTGGTCAAAAGTGCTCGGCATGCTCGCGTGTTGTGGCGCTCGAAGACGTATACGACCAAGTGTTAAACCGCGTCGTTGAGTTAACGAAGCAATTAAAAGTCGGCAACCCTGAAGAACAAAGCACGTTTATGGGACCGGTCATTGACCAATCGGCGTACAACAAAATTATGGAATATATCGAAATTGGGAAACAAGAAGGCAAGCTTATGACAGGCGGTGAAGGAGACGACTCGAAAGGCTTCTTCATTCAGCCAACGGTGTTTGCTGATCTCGATCCGAAAGCGCGTATTATGCAAGAAGAAATTTTCGGACCAGTCGTTGCGTTTACGAAAGCAAAAGACTTTGACCACGCGCTTGAAATCGCCAATAACACCGAATACGGCTTAACAGGCGCTGTCATTTCAAATAACCGCTTTAACCTAGAAAAAGCGCGCGAGGAGTTCCATGTCGGAAACCTTTACTTTAATCGCGGCTGCACAGGTGCGATCGTCGGCTACCATCCATTTGGTGGGTTCAATATGTCTGGAACAGACTCGAAAGCAGGTGGACCAGACTACTTGCTTCTTCATATGCAAGCAAAAACGGTGTCAGAAATGTTTTAATGGAAAACCCCTCTTGGCAAAAACGCTAAGAGGGGTTTCAATTATGTAACATAAGAGCGATAATAAAGAAAAACATCTTTCGTATGATATAGAAGTGGGTGGTGATGGGCGATTGAGTACAAACATGTACGGCTTAAAAAAGCAAACCTTTTATAACCTCATTTGTGTGTTTCAAAATTATGCGAACATCATTGAAAAAGTGATTTTGTTCGGATCAAGGGCAAGAGGCGATTATAAAGAAACGTCGGACATCGATATTGCGATTAAGTTTAGAAGCCATAACGAGCAGCTGTACCGCATTCAAGACGATTTAGCAGAAGCAAATATCATTTATACGGTGGATGCTATTGATTATGAAAAGATCAGCAATGAAAAACTCAAATCGTACATTGATCTCGAAGGAAAGATTATTTTTTTAACGAATGAACGAGGGGAGGCTGTTGTGACGATGAATAAAATCATGGATAAACTATTTGACTTTGAAAAAGCATTAAATAAACTACATCAAAGCATTACGCGTGATGTGGAAAAAGACGACCTAGTTCTTGACGCGACAATTCAACGATTTGAATTTACGTACGAACTAGCATGGAAATGGATGAAAAATTACTTAGAATATAACGGGAACAACGAAATGACAAGTCCGCGAAAAACGATTAAACAAGCATTTAAAGAAGGACTTATTCAAGATGGAGAAGCGTGGATTCAAATGTTAGAAGATCGAAATAGGACATCACATACATACGATGAACAAATAGCGATGGAAATTTATGAACATATTCGCCAGCGATATGTTCATTTATTTGATCAATTATTAGTAGAGATGAAAAAACGAGTTTCTGAATTAGAATAGTATGTAATTTTCGTCGGATGGTAACTATTCAGCCACATCATAAAGTGAGCTGAATATTTTTTGTATTTCTTGTCTATGATGTGAATATTGATAGACAAGGAGGTGAATCGCATGTTGACGATACAACAAGCTGTGTTTACAGTAGAGAGTTTAATTGGCAAAGTCCAACAACAAAAACAGCTCATTCATCAACTCGTTCAAGAAAATGAACATTTGCGTCACGAAATCAAACAGCTACGCAAAGAAAATGAACAACTGAAGTATCGCGTTCAAGAGCTGGAAGCACGCACGAAAAAAAACAGCTCCAATAGCCATTTGCCCCCATCTTCTGACCGTTTTCACACCCATTCTTCTCGCAAGCCATCTGGCAACAAGCCAGGCGGACAAGAAGGACATCAAGGAACGACGCTCCGTCAAGTGGAACATCCACATCATCGTGTCGTCCACCGTGTGCATACGTGTCAAGGATGTGGGGCTTCTTTGCGTGAAGTCACACCGTTCAAAGTCGATATCCGTCAAGTGTTTGATGTCCCTCCTGTGGCGATCGAGGTGACACAACATGAACGTGAAGTGAAATCGTGTCCACATTGTCGATGTGTTCAACAAGCCGAATTCCCATCCCATGTCACGAATCATGTGCAATACGGTCCACGGCTCACGGCGCTCGTTGTTTATTTACATCATATCCAATTGATCCCGTACAAGCGTTTAAGTGATACAATCGAAGCGTTATATCAACACTCGATTAGTACGGGAACTCTTGCCAATATGGTGAAACGAGGACGCGAAGCGCTGGAATCGAACATGGACATCATCGAAGACGCCTTACTTGAATCCAACATCCTGCATGTCGATGAAACGAGTTTGCGTATCAATGGGAAACTCGCATGGGTGCATGTCGCGTGTACATCAAAATACACGTACTTGGCTTCTCACGCTTCTCGCGGAAAGAAAGCGACCGATGATATCGGGATTCTTCCCCGATATCAAGGAACGATGATGCACGATGCGTTCGGTACGTATCCAAAATACACGCAAGCCACCCATGCTCTTTGCCATGCCCATCATTTGCGTGAATTGAAGGGTTTCATCGAACAAGGGCATACATGGGCATCGCGCATGACCACGTTTCTATTAGCCGCCAAACAGGCAGTCGAAGCTCATCACGGTACACTTTCCAAAAAAGAAGCGAAACGATGGGAACGAATGTATGATCGCATCCTAGCGAAAGCACAGCACGGATGGGAAACGATGACGCCTCTTCCGAAAAAATCACTCGCTTTTATTCGACGGCTTCAGAAACGAAAGGAAGAAGCGCTGCGTTTTTCACGTAAAGTGCATGTTCCCTTTGATAACAACCAAGCCGAATGCGATCTTCGCATGGTCAAAGTCAAAGAGAACATTTCGGGTACGTTTCGTGAAGAAACATTCGCCCAGTCTGCATCACAAGAAGCATCGTTTCCACACTGACGAAACACGAAAAAAACGTGTGGGACTCGTTATGTCTTCTGTTGACGGGCGACACGCTCGATCGTGTGCTTTCTACCACTTAGGGCATTTTCTATTACGGGGATGCCCTATTTGTGTTGCGCTTCTTTACATACTACTATTGGGGCGAATAGTTACAAAAATGTTGTTCTTTATTGTTTGATTAAAAGATTTGTAAAAAAAATGTCGAACGTTTAAGACTCGAACATACTTGACAGGTTTTTTTTTTTTTTTTACAGTGGTATAAAGATGAATTATTATAAAAATATAGAAAGAGTGGTGTGTTTTTTATGAAAAAAGTTGTCTCCTTAACAATTAGTGTTGTCTTATTGTTGTTTCTTGGTACTATTACTGATAGTTCTTCAGGAGACTATATTGAGGTTTATTTAATTGAAAAATCTGAGGATAGCCTGCGTTTAACGTGGAAGCAAATTTCTAAAGCTAAAAAATATGTTTTATATGATAATAGGGGAAAAGTTTTGTATGAAGGGAATGAAAGAGAGTTTATTCATAAGAACCTAACATCGGGTGAAATGTATGAGTATGTTTTGGCTGCATTTGATAAAGATGAGCAGTTATTGACCAAGATGAATGTTATCACAAATACATTGCATCCTCTATCAAATGATAGTGTGAAAGTAGATATGTTTTTTAATGAAAGAATGATAAAAATTGATTGGTCGGATATTCCAAATGTTCAAAGTTATACGGTTTATCGTGATGGAAAGCCAATGGTTGTTGTTTCACAAAGTGAGTTTAAAGACTTTAATGTATCATTTGGTCGAGAATATATGTATATCATTGAAGGCATAGAAAAAGTAAAAAAATTCGATAAAGAAAAAGACAAAGTAGTTGAAGACGAAAAAAATCATGTCATCCTAATATCTGCAAAGCAAGTAATTGATAAGCGTAATATGCGTTTTGAGGAATTCTCCCAGTCATTTTCAACACTCGCAGTTGAACCTGTAACTTCTTACCGCAATACAACATTTATTAAGCCCGCTAAAATATCCGCACTAGATGGTTACTGCTATGGGGGAGACAATCGTGACTTTTCTGCTTCTGCTAGCACTTATCGTACTCGAGTCGATCTCTCGATTTATTGGCAAGATAGGACTTATGGATTTTCAAAATACACAAGCGATTCTATTCGCTATAATAAAAATGATAATGGCACATGTGGTTCAACGGAATTGGCAAGAAAAAATGCTGGGACATCAGGTATAACGGCTGTAAAGGAATGGATTACATCCAGTGAAGCACAATTTCAAATTTCCCATTCTGTTGGATTGCCGTTTCTCATGGATGTCCCACCGAATATTGATTACAGCTATAGTTTAAATATTCAAAAAAGTGGAGTTACTTATATCAATGGTAGTCATGACCAGTATCCTTGGCATGAAATTTATAGATCGGATAATGGGGGAACATGGAAAACTCTGTATCAATTTAATCCTGATGCTGCAGGTACAAATGTCAATTATTTATTTCCTTCGTACCCCAATAAGAAAATCGCAGTGAGTAAGTAATTTTATATTAAAAGGGGATAGTATAAGTGAAAAAATTTTTAATAGGAGTTTTGTTGTCGTTTGTCATGTTTGCCCTTTCGCTCTCATTATTTAGCGGTTTTTCTTTCTTTATTGCCATTTTTCCAATTGCAGTACTAGCTGTTCCGTTTATATGTGCGGTAACAGAGGCGCTCATTTTTTTTATCGATGAAAAATGGGGATTTAAATGGGATGGGGCTGTTGTTTTAGGGATCGCAACGATTACGTCGCTTCCTTTTTATCCTTCTTGTGTTTTTGTAGCTTCAATTTATATAGGAGCATTGGGATATTATGTGGGGAGAAGACTATGTGCTCGATTACATTAGAGGCAATGTAGGTGTGTTGGGGATTATTTAATTCATTTCTGCAAGCGATGTTACCTTTAGATGAGAGAAGTATATAAATCGAATTTCATAGAGAGGGAAATGCCCTCTCTATGAAAACAACCGATTTCTCATTTTGAAAAGTTCGCGTTCTGTCATCGTTGTTTTATGAACGGTGAAATCAACGTCAAGTTGGAGGTTGTTGAGACGTTCGTTGAATTGTTCGTAGTGGGAGTCCATTTTTTCGTTTAGTGCGTGGATTTCTTGCTTCATTGCTGTCATTTCACCGCGCATATGATGGACATCCATTGTTAAAGCTTCAAGCTTTGCGTCCGTTTCGTCTTGACGATGGAGAAGAGCGTTCATAAGATCGTAAAGCTCCTTTTGTCCATTTTTTAATGCTTGTTGCTCTTCGCGAATGAGTTGCTGCTCTTTGCGGAATGCATTCATTTCCTCCCGCAACGAGTTTATTTCTTCGCGGAATGTTTTCTGCTCTTCGCGAATAGCCATTTGTTCCTCACGAATAGCCATTTGTTCCTTACGAATAGCTTGTTGTTCTTCACGAATGGCTCGCTGTTCTTCGCGAATGGCTTTTTGCTCTTCACGAATGTCCTGCAACTCTTTTTGGATGTCTGTGACGACGAGTAAAATTTTCTCCAATAATTGCTCGCTCATCTTCTCACCTCCTTTGCACACAACCATATTATAACATCATTCGACAAAAAAGAGGGATAAAAAATCCCTCTATGCTTCCACGTCTATAAATTGAAACGATGAAACGTCAAATAAACCTTGATCGGTTAGTTTCAGTTCTGGAATGACTGGCAACGCTAAAAAGGCGAGCGTAATAAATGGATTGAATTCGTCTGATGCTCCAATCGTTATTAAAGCATCGTGTATCTTTTGCAGTCGTTCTAATACGTCTTCAAACCTTTTCGCTGTCATGAGACCGCTGATTTCAAGCGGCAAGTCTGCCAACACGCGTCCGCTTTCGACAACAGCAAGTCCACCGTTTATGTGTTTTATATGTTCAATTGAAACGATGATGTCGTTATCGTTCATACCAGTGGCGATGATGTTATGTGAATCATGAGCAATCGATGACGCAATCGCCCCTTTTTTCAGTTGAAAGCCGTTGACGATACCAACACCAACGCCAAGACCGCGATGACGTTCCACAACAACAAGCTTCAGCAAATCTCGCTCGATCGACGGTTGAAAGACGCCATTTTCGACATCCACTTCTGTGATGAGCCGTTTCGTATGCAAATGATTTGGGATAATTTGAATGACATTTGCGCAATTTCCGCTTGTAAATGGAATTTGTACATCTTCTTTTGTTACCTTTTTAGTGTGAACCGATTGTGCAATCGTTTGATCGATAGCAGTTGCTTTCGTTACGGAAAAGATAGCCCGTCCGTTTTCTGCAACGAGTACCCCTTTTTTATAGACGTGCGTAATGGAAAACGACTGTAAATCTTCCACGAGCAAAAAGTCGGCATCATACCCAGGAGCGATCGCGCCTTTCGTATATAGGCGATAACATTCTGCCGCATTTAATGTCGCCATTTGAATAGCTGTCAGTGGATTCATGCCTGCTTGAATCGCTAGACGAATATGATGATCGATACTTCCTTCCGTGACAAGCTCATCAATATGTTTATCATCTGTGCAAAATAAAAAGCGGCGCGCGTTATACGTATTGACAGCTGGAAGCAGTTTATGCAAATCCTTTGCAACCGACCCTTCGCGAATTAAAACGTACATGCCGCGTTGAACGCGAGCGAGCGCCTCATGGACTTCGACACATTCATGGTCAGTATGGACATTGGCGCTTCGGTATATGTTCACAGCTGTTTCATCCAGTCCAGCTAGATGACCGTCGATTAGTTTATTTGCTTCCATCGCAGCGGCTAGTTTCGCAAGCATAGGTTGCTTTCCTTCTAGAAGTGAAGGATAATCCATCACTTCCGCAAGCCCAAGCACGCGCGGATGGGAGAAAAACGGTGTTAACTGTTCAGCGTGCAATGTCGCGCCAGCATGTTCAAAATCGGTGGCGGGTACGCATGATGGCAACATGACATATACATCAAGCGGAATGTGGTCGGAATCGTTTAGCATAAATTCAATGCCTTTTGTTCCAGCGACATTCGCAATTTCGTGCGGATCAGTAATGACGGTAGTGACGCCGTGTGGAACGACGACGCGAGCAAACTCGCTTGGGGTAACCATTGACGATTCGATATGAACGTGGCCGTCAATGAGCCCAGGACATACGTATTTCCCTTTGGCGTCAATGATGGTTTGCCCGTCATATTCTCCGATGCCGACGATTTTTCCATCAGCAATCGCAATGTCTCCTTCGATGATATCGTGGGTAAAAACATTGACGATTTTTCCGTTTTTCACAACAACATCAGCGATTTGTCTTTTGGAAGCTACTGCAAGTTGTTTCATAGATGTTCCTCCTCTTCAACTCGATACGAGGAGCGATCCCCCGTAGTCAAACGATTTACGGTCGTTTGGTAGAAACTTTCGGACCATATTTCCGAAATTATACGAGTTGTGTTTTGAAAATTTTTTTCATTCTACAATGTCCTTTGTTCTTTCGTCAATAGTTGATTGATGTCGAATAAACGATAAAAAATGATATTGTTTCGTGAAAAGATTTTATTATATAATTCTAATAAGTTTGAAAAGTAAAATATTTTTATTTCAGAAAGGAGATGAATGTTGTGGAGAATATTGTCGGATTTTTAAACGAATTATTATGGAGTCCTGTCATGATTTACTTTTGTCTTGGTGTTGGTCTTTTATTTTCGATTGTTACTCGCTTTTTACAAGTGCGCCATTTTAAAAACATGATTAAACTCATGTTTCAAGGGAAAAGCTCTGATGCTGGCGTTTCTTCTTTCCAAGCGCTATCGATTGCTCTCTCAGGTCGAGTAGGAACAGGGAATATCGCCGGCACAGCAACTGCCATTGCTTTTGGTGGACCTGGTGCTGTGTTTTGGATGTGGATGATCGCGTTTATTGGTGCATCAAGTGCATTTATTGAGTCAACATTAGCACAAATCTACAAAGTAAAGCAAGACGGACAATATCGCGGCGGTCCTGCGTATTACATTGAGAAAGGGATCGGCTGGAAGTGGTATGCAGTACTATTTGCGATTTCGTCAATTATTGCAGTTGGATTGTTAATGCCAGGCATTCAGTCGAACTCTATTGCGACCGGTTTAAACAACGCTTTTGGTTTAAGCCCGACATTAACAGGTATTTTGCTTGTTGCGTTGCTTGGGGCTATTATTTTCGGGGGAGTAAAACGCATCGCAACTGTAGCGCAATATGTCGTTCCTTTTATGGCACTTGCTTACATCTTACTCGCGCTCGTCATTATGGTATTAAATATTACACAGTTGCCAGCTGTATTTGCTTTGATCATAAAAAGTGCGTTAGGATTTGACTCCGCATTCGGTGGCATTTTAGGTATGGCGATTTCATGGGGAGTAAAGCGTGGCATCTATTCAAATGAAGCTGGGCAAGGAACAGGAGCACATGCTGCAGCAGCTGCTGAAGTATCCCATCCAGCGAAACAAGGGCTCGTTCAAGCGTTTTCTGTATATATTGATACACTGCTCGTTTGTTCAGCAACAGCGTTTATGATTTTATTTACGGGAATGTACAATACAGTTGGTGCGGATGGTGCATTTATTGTCGAAAATTTAAAAGGGGTAAACCCTGGCCCTGGTTATACACAAGCAGCGATTGAAACAGTTTTCCCAGGATTTGGTGCAGCGTTTGTCGCTATTGCGTTATTTTTCTTCGCGTTTACAACGATCATGGCGTATTACTACATTGCTGAGACGAATGTTGCTTATTTAATGCGTGGAAAAAATGGCACATGGTTGATGACAGGCTTAAAAATCATGCTTTTAATCGCAACGTTTTACGGGGCTGTCAAAACAGCAGACTTAGCATGGGCGCTCGGCGATGTCGGTCTTGGTATCATGGTTTGGCTAAACTTAATTGCTATTTTAATTTTGGCAAAACCAGCATTACAAACGTTAAAAGATTATGAAGAACAAAAACAACAAGGGCTTGATCCTGTATTTGATCCAATAAAGCTCGGTATTAAAAACGCAGATTATTGGGTGCATGATTTTAAACGAGATGAAGAGCGCGTGTCATAACGATAACGAGATGTCCAATGGGGCATCTCGTTTTTTTGTTCATCTAAAATGAATGGCAAATGTTGCTTCACTGCGCGAAAGTTTGGTATCATCATAGTATTGTGGAAGGTCGACAATATCGGAGGTGAAACATATGTCACGAATTTCAATCGAACAAGTAAAACACGTCGCGCATTTAGCACGTTTAGCGATTACAGAGGAAGAAGCAACAATGTTTGCGAAACAATTAGACGCCATTATTACGTTTGCGGAGCAGTTAAATGAGCTGGATACAGAAAACGTTCCGCCAACGTCGCACGTGTTAAATATGAAAAACGTCATGCGTGAAGATGTACCGACAGCTGGTCTTCCGCTAGAAGACGTATTGAAAAATGCACCAGACCATCAAGACGGACAATTCCGAGTGCCAGCTATTTTAGAGTAAGGAGGGAAGAACATGTCATTGTTTGATTATCGTGTATCTGAACTGCACAATTTATTACATAAAAAAGAAATTTCCGTTTCGGATTTAGTAGATGAATCGTTTAAACGGATTGCCGAAGTAGAAGAAAAAGTACAAGCGTTTTTAACGTTAAACGAAGAACAAGCTCGCATGAAGGCAAAAGAGCTAGATGAAAAATTGGGAACAGAAAAGGAATTTGGTTTACTTTTCGGAATGCCGATCGGTATTAAAGATAACATTGTTACAAAAGGGCTTCGCACGACATGTGCAAGCAAAATTTTATACAACTTCGACCCGATTTACGATGCAACAGTTGTTGAGCGTCTCAATGAAGCTGATGCAGTAACGATCGGTAAATTAAATATGGACGAGTTTGCGATGGGGTCGTCGACGGAGAACTCGGGCTTTCAACTCACACGCAATCCGTGGGATCTAGAGCGTGTACCAGGCGGTTCTAGCGGCGGTTCAGCAGCGGCAGTGGCAGCAGGGGAAGTACCGTTTGCGCTCGGATCAGATACAGGTGGTTCGATTCGTCAACCAGCTGCGTTTTGCGGGGTTGTTGGGTTAAAACCGACGTATGGTCGTGTCTCGCGCTATGGGCTTGTTGCGTTTGCGTCTTCGCTTGACCAAATCGGCCCAATTACACGTACGGTAGAAGATAACGCATATGTATTACAAGCCATCTCTGGTTTAGATCCAATGGACTCTACTTCTGCTAACGTTGATGTACCGGACTACGTTTCTGCTTTAACAGGCGATATACAAGGGCTAAAAATTGCCGTGCCGAAAGAATATTTAGGCGAGGGTGTATCAGAAGAAGTGCGCCAGTCGGTGCTCGATGCCCTAAAAGTATTAGAAGGCTTAGGGGCAACGTGGGAAGAAGTATCGCTTCCTCACTCCAAATACGCCCTTGCGACGTACTATTTATTAGCGTCTTCAGAAGCATCGGCCAACCTTGCCCGTTTTGACGGTGTTCGCTACGGGTATCGCACAGATAATGCGAAAAACTTAATGGAGATGTACAAGCAAACGCGCAGCGAAGGATTCGGCAACGAAGTGAAGCGCCGCATTATGCTCGGAACGTTTGCGTTAAGCTCGGGCTACTATGATGCGTATTACAAAAAAGCGCAAAAAGTACGGACGCTCATTAAACAAGACTTTGAAAACGTTTTTGAAAAATATGATGTGATTATCGGACCGACGACGCCGACACCAGCGTTTAAAATCGGTGAAAAAACAAGCGATCCGTTAACGATGTACGCCAACGACATTTTAACGATTCCTGTCAATCTTGCTGGTGTGCCAGGTATTTCGATTCCGTGCGGATTTGTCAATGGCTTACCTGTAGGGCTTCAAATTATCGGGAAACATTTTGACGAAAGCACAATTTATCGCGTCGCCCATGCGTTCGAACAAGCAACCGACTATCATAAACAAAAACCAACGTTGTAAGGGGGGAATGAGTGATGAATTTTGAAATTGTCATCGGACTTGAAGTGCACGTCGAGCTGAAAACGAAATCGAAAATTTTCTCGAGCAGTCCAAACGCATTCGGAGCGCCCCCAAATACGCAAACGAGCGTCATTGACTTAGGGTACCCAGGCGTTCTTCCGGTGTTAAATAAGCAAGCGGTCGAATATGCGATGAAAGCGGCGATGGCGTTAAACTGCGAAATCGCCACAGAAACGAAATTTGACCGGAAAAACTATTTTTATCCGGACAACCCGAAAGCGTACCAAATTTCACAATACGACCAACCGATTGGACAAAATGGTTGGATCGAAATTGAAGTGAACGGCAAAAAGAAAAAAATCGGCATTACGCGCATTCATTTAGAAGAAGATGCCGGAAAGCTGACGCATACAGGGGATGGCTATTCGCTAGTTGACTTTAACCGTCAAGGCACGCCGCTTATTGAAATCGTATCTGAGCCAGATATTCGCTCACCGGAAGAAGCGTATGCGTATTTAGAAAAATTAAAATCAATCATTCAATATACAGGCGTATCCGATTGCAAAATGGAAGAAGGTTCGCTTCGTTGTGATGCGAACATCTCCCTTCGCCCAATCGGTTCAGACAAGTTCGGTACGAAAACGGAATTGAAAAACTTAAACTCATTTAACTTCGTCCGTCAAGGATTGGAATATGAAGCAAAACGCCAAGAGAAAATTTTGTTGTCTGGCGGTGTGATCCAGCAAGAAACGCGCCGTTTCGATGAAGCGACGAAAACAACGATTTTAATGCGTACAAAAGAAGGTTCGGAAGACTATCGCTACTTCCCGGAACCAGATTTAGTGATGCTTTATATTGATGAGGAATGGAAAGAGCGCGTACGCGCGTCGATTCCAGAGCTTCCAGATGCACGGAAAAAACGGTACATTGAGGAACTCGGTTTGCCAGAGTATGATGCGAAAGTGTTAACACTCACAAAAGAAATGGCGGATTTCTTTGAAGCAACGGTTGCAAATGGAGCGGATCCGAAGCTTGCATCGAACTGGCTGATGGTTGAAGTATCTGCTTATTTAAACGCAGAACAAAAAGAACTGCACGACATCGCGTTAACGCCAGAAAGTCTTGCAGGCATGATTAAACTTATTCAAAACGGTACAATTTCGTCAAAAATTGCGAAGAAAATCTTTAAAGAACTTGTGGAAAAAGGCGGCGATCCGGAACAAATCGTCAAACAACAAGGGCTTGTGCAAATTTCTGACGAAGCAACGTTGCGCAAAATCGTATTGGAAGTGCTCGATGCGAATCCGCAATCGATCGAAGACTTTAAAAACGGAAAAGACCGTGCGATCGGCTTCTTAGTCGGTCAAATTATGAAAGCAACAAAAGGACAAGCAAACCCACCGCTTGTGAACAAGCTGTTGCTTGAAGAGATCAATAAACGATAAGGATAAAGCGGCATTGCCCTCGGACAATGTCGCTTTTCTTACAGATGAACAAGCTTTTGCAAGATGCTTTCTACTTTAAATACACGGTTGTTTAATACTTGGATGCTCGCTTTCTAAACGATGTTTTGTTGGAAGATGGCTGATGAATTGATAGAAGAAATAAGTATTGATTGAAGCCGATGACGGTTATGCTCTATGATTTCACAGCTAGTAAAACAAGAAATATCGCAGCGAAAAAACAAGAGACCAAAAGGTGCTTTTGGAACGGTTAAAGAGATAGTGAAGAGTTGACAAACAGATAAAAAGAGGATACGATAATATTATTAAATGTTTAAACTTTTAAACAAAAGAAAGGAAGAGAGAAATGGGACAAAAAGCGATCGAGGTGTTTCGATCGTGTATACCGTTATTTCAGGCATTAAGCGATCCTCACCGCCAAGATATTGTATTGTTGCTTGCAGAACACGATAAGCTGACAGTCAATGAAATTACAGAACGGTCAAGTTTATCTCGTCCAGCGATTTCACATCATTTAAAGATTTTGCGGGATCAAGGACTAGTGTCAGTAGAACAAAAAGGGACATTGCGATACTATGTATTATCTATCGAAAAAGCTGTTGAATTATTGAAAGATTTAATTCATGCTGTCGAGAAGGAGTGCCTTTAGATATGCTAAAGGCCAACTTTTTTAATTTTTATGTTTAAGTTTTTAAACACTTGAAAACGAGGTGTGATAAGGGGGAGAAACATGGAGCAGCTACTTCAAAAACAAAAGCATTATTTTCAAACAGGTGAAACACTTTCTCTTGAGTTTCGCTTAAAGCAATTAATACGATTAAAAGAAGCAATACAAAAATATGAACAGATAATTATAGATACGTTAAAAAAAGAGTTGCATAAATCGCCATTTGAAGCATATACGACAGAAATCGGGATTGTGTATGAAGAAATCCATTTTATCACGAAGCGGCTTGCTCGATGGATGAAGCGAAAGCGCGTGCCGACGCCGTTGACGCACTTTGGCTCCAAAAGCTACATATATCCAGAGCCATACGGTGTCAGTTTAATTATCGCGCCGTGGAACTATCCGTTTCAGCTTGCGATTAGCCCACTTATCGGGGCGATTGCGGCAGGAAATTGTGCGATCGTGAAGCCGTCTGAATATACGCCAGCGATGTCCGCATTATTGAAAACGATCGTTTCAGAAGCGTTTCCAGAGGAGTATGTTGCGGTTGTAGAGGGAGGAGTAGATGTTGGCCAGCAACTATTAAATTTGCGCTTTGATCATATTTTTTTCACTGGAAGCGTGCCGGTCGGAAAAATCGTTATGGAAGCTGCGGCAAAGCATTTGACGCCTGTTACACTTGAACTTGGTGGGAAAAGTCCAGCGATTGTCGATGCTTCTGCCCATATCGACTTGGCTGCGAAGCGGATCGTATGGGGGAAGTTTTTAAACGTGGGACAAACGTGTATTGCCCCGGATTATGTGTTCGTGCATGCGTCTGTTAAATCGTTGTTTATTGAGCGAATGAAGCGTTATATAGAGCAGTTATACGGTCATAAAGATACGTATAGTCGTATTGTTACTGTTCGTCATACAGAACGGCTCGTTCGTTTTTTATCCAGCGGCACAGTTGTACACGGTGGAACATACGATATCGAGCAACGTTGGATTGAACCGACGTTATTAGATGATGTCACGTGGGATGATGAGATCATGCAAGAAGAAATTTTTGGTCCTATCTTACCTATTCTCACGTTTCAGACGGTGGATGAAGCGATTCAAATGATCAATAATTACGAAAAACCGCTTGCGCTTTACTTGTTTTCAGAAGATCGCAATGTACAACGACAAGTATTGCAACAAGTTCGTTTCGGGGGCGGTTGCATTAACGATACGATCATGCATATCGCTAACCCCCATTTGCCGTTTGGTGGCGTCGGACAAAGCGGCATCGGTGCATATCATGGAAAAGCAAGCTTTGATGCGTTTACTCATTACAAAAGCGTGCTCAAACAGACGACGAAATTTGATATCCCGTTGCGGTACCCAAACTTTCCAAATGCGCTCAAGTGGGTGCGGAAGCTGTTGAGATGAAAAAGTGTTTTTCATGGGTATTTTTTGTTTTTGGAAATAAATTTGAACAAATTTCGAAAAAAATTTAACGAAAATGTGACAAAATTTCAAACGGACAACCTATTTCTTCTTGTATTTCTATTTATTATATAAAAGATAGCGCTTTTCTCGCATGATTTTTGATGTCGAGAAAAGTGTTTTTCTTTTTGTCAATCATTTTGCTTTTTGTTTCCCCCTCAATGCAGTTTCTTCCTTCCTTTTTTCGTCACAATTATTTTTACAATACATGTTAAAATCATTTCAATAGTGTTAATACTACAAAGTTATTTAAATTCGTTCGTTTTGTATTTGTTTCTTTGTTCAATGAATCACAATTTTGTTGAGGTGAAAAATGATGAAGCGCTTGTTTTCCTTACTGGTAGTCGGATTGCTTCCGCTTCTTGCAGGCTGTGAGATGGTTGTGTTTCAACCGCAAGGACCAGCGGCACGAAGCATTACGGAGTTGATTAACTGG
This sequence comes from Anoxybacillus sp. LAT27, assembly GCF_022030075.1. Taxonomy (NCBI): domain Bacteria; kingdom Bacillati; phylum Bacillota; class Bacilli; order Caryophanales; family Anoxybacillaceae; genus Anoxybacillus; species Anoxybacillus sp. LAT27. The sequence continues at coordinate 22,875 of NZ_JAIWYK010000425.1, read as the reverse complement.
TCGATTTGGTGGATGCTTCTCGTTGTTGTCGTTGTATTTGCCTTGTTCGCTTACATTGTATGGAAATATCGGGATCGCCCTGAACGACAAGGGGAGGAGCCGCCTGAAGAGCACGGAAGTACGGTACTTGAAATCGTATGGACGGTCATTCCGATTTTGATCGTTATTGCGCTAACGATTCCGACAATGAGAACGTTATACGATTTAGAAAAACCACCGAAAGGGTACGAAGATCAAAAGCCGCTCGTCATTCATGTCACGTCAGCGGATTGGAAATGGATTTTTAGCTACCCGGAACAAAATATTGAAACAGTCAACTACGTCAACATCCCAGCAGGTCGCCTTGTGCTATTTAAAATGACTTCCGCATCGACGATGCAATCGTTTTGGGTACCGGCATTAGCTGGACAAAAATATACGATGAACAAAATGGAAACGGAATTATACGTCGTCGCAGATCGTCCGGGATCGTATGAAGGGAGAAATACGAACTTTAATGGACGTGGGTATGCGCATATGCAATTTGAAGTGTTAGCGCAAACGCCAAAAGAGTTTGACAAATGGGTACAAGAAGTAAAACAAACGGCACCGAAATTAACGAAAGAAAAATATGAAGAGCTGTTATTGCCAACCCATTTAGGACGATTGACGTTTGTTGATACACATTTACAATGGGTAAACCATGCCGATTCGCATTCAAAGACGTACACAAATCCAGAATTATATCGTGGGCATGGATACCAAGGGAAAATTTTTGACGAAAATGATCGACATACATCAAATGTGACAGATGATGAGCAACAAGCTTCTGAAAGCCATAGCGGAGGTGAACATCATGGGCATTAAGTGGAATGAAATATTTGTTGGGGGAGACCCGCTTCTTGTCGGTTCACAAATTGCGATTGTACTGACTGTCGTTGCGATCGTTGTTGGATTAACGTACTTTAAAAAATGGGGTTGGTTATGGCGTGAATGGTTAACGACCGTCGACCATAAAAAGATCGGGATTATGTACATTTTATCTGGTGTATTGATGTTTTTCCGTGGTGGCATAGACGGGTTGTTGATGAAGGCGCAAACGGCCCGGCCAGAAATGAACTTTTTAGATGCACAACATTACAACGAAATTTTCACAACACATGGCGTGATTATGATTTTGTTTATGGCGATGCCGTTTTTGATCGGTTTAATGAACGTCGTCGTTCCGTTGCAAATCGGTGCGCGCGATGTGGCGTTTCCACAATTGAACGCACTTAGCTTTTGGTTGTTTTTTAGCGGGGCGATGTTATTTAACATTTCGTTCGTTGTTGGAGGGTCACCAGATGCAGGATGGACATCATACTTCCCACTTGCAGGAAAAGAATTTAGCCCAGGCATCGGGAATAACTACTATGCGATTGCATTACAAATTGCAGGTCTTGGGACGTTAATGACTGGTATTAATTTTATCGTCACGATTTTAAAAATGCGTGCACCGGGTATGACGTTAATGAAAATGCCGATGTTTACATGGACAACACTCATTACGTCAATCATTATTGTCGCGGCGTTCCCGATTTTTACAGTTGCCTTAGCATTAATGACGTTTGACCGCTTGTATGGAACACATTTCTTTACACTTTCTTCAGGCGGAAGCGATATGCTTTGGGCAAACTTGTTCTGGCTTTGGGGTCATCCAGAAGTATATATTGTTATTTTACCTGCTTTTGGTATTTTTTCTGAAGTCATTGCGACATTTTCACGAAAAACGTTGTACGGATATACGTCGATGGTCATTTCGATCGTTGGCATTGCGTTTTTAAGTATGATCGTATGGGTGCACCATTTTTACACAATGGATGCAGGTCCAGCAGTAAACTCGTTTTTCTCGATTACAACGATGTTAATTGCTGTTCCAACCGGAGTGAAAATTTTCAACTGGCTATTTACGATGCGAAAAGGACGCATTCAATTTACAACAGCGATGTTATGGGCGCTCGCTTTCGTGCCTAACTTCGTCATCGGTGGCGTGACGGGGGTCATGCTGGCGATGGCAGCCGCAGACTATCAGTATCACAACACGCTATTTTTAGTCGCACACTTCCATTACGTGTTAATTCCAGGTGTCGTGTTTGCGGTGTTTGCAGGATTGTATTATTGGTGGCCAAAAATGTTTGGTTTTATGTTAAACGAGAAACTTGGAAAATATCATTTCTGGTTGTTTACGATCGGATTTAACGTCACATTTATGCCGATGTTTTTCCTTGGTTTAAAAGGAGCGGTTCGTCGTGCGTATACGTATTCAGCAGAATCAGGTTTTGCGCCGCTATTTCTCGTTTCTGCGATCGGTTCGATCATTTTAGCGATCGGCTTTGCGGTATTTTGTTATAACATTTATTGGAGCTTCCGTTATGCGAAGCGCAATGTATCCCACGATCCATGGGATGCGCGCACGCTTGAATGGATGACAGCATCTCCAGTCCAGTTTTATAACTTTGCGGTCGTTCCAGAAGTGAAACAATTAGATGCGTTTTGGCATATGAAAAAACGTGGCGAAACGCTCACATTAAAAGCAAGCGACATTAAAAAGATTCATATGCCGAGCAACTCAGGCTTACCGTTTTATATGGCGGTTGTGTTTGGGATTACAGGTTTCTTCCTCGTCTTTGAAGCGCATATCGCGGCAGCTGTTGCGGCAATTGGGATTGTTGTTGGGCTTATTATCCGTTCGTTTGATTATAATGACGGTTATTATGTAAGCGTCGATGAAATTAAACAAACAGAGCGGACGTGGAGAAACGTAGAAGGGGGGACGGAAAACCATGTCGGCTAACGTCAATCATTCTCTTCCACTAGAATATCAGACGGAACAAAACCGATTAAATATTTTAGGTTTTTGGGTTTTTCTTGGGGCAGAAATTGTGCTGTTTGCGACGTTGTTTGCTGTTTATGGGGTGTTAGGTCACCGCTATGCCGGTGGCCCAATGCCGAGCGACATTTTTAAGCTGAACGATGTGCTTATTGAAACGTTGTTGTTGTTGACGAGTAGCTTCACGTGTGGATTAGCTGTCTTTTTCATGCGACAACGCGATATGAAAAAACTGCTCGTATGGTTTATTATCACCCTTTTGTTAGGGGCAGGCTTTTTGTTTATGGAAATTCGTGAGTTTATTCATTACGTGCATGAAGGGGCGACGATGCAAACGAGCGCGTTTTTGTCGAGCTTTTTCGTATTGCTTGGCACGCACGGAGCGCACGTGACGTTTGGGATCATTTGGGCAGTAATGCTTATTATTCAGCTTCTTCAGCGAGGATTGACGCCAGTTACCGCAAGAAAAATGTTTATCATTAGTTTATATTGGCATTTCCTTGATGTTGTTTGGATTTTCATTTTTACGTTCGTTTATTTAAAAGGGATGGTGGGGTAAATGGAACATAAAAGCAAATATCCCGTTAGCCACGTTGTCGGATTTTTATTTTCGCTTATTTTAACGTTTGTTGCGGTATTTGTCGCGTTGAAAATGAACGTATCGTATACGATTGTGATGTGGATTATCGGTTCACTTGCGGTGATTCAAGCCGGTCTTCAGCTATTTATGTTCATGCACGTAACAGAAGGAGAGGACGGAAAAACAAACGTCATTAATATGGCTTATGCGGCGTTTGTTGCGATTGTCATTGTCGCAGGTTCGATTTGGGTGTTAACATCGGGGCATGCCGCGCATTAAAACAACTGGTTATACGCCAGTTGTTTTTTTGTTTTTACATTTGTATATACATGTCCACCTCCCGCATTTTCATCATTCCTGTTATAATGAAAAGGAATAGGGAGGAGGGACGGGTGTGCGTGTATATGAAGAAACGTTAAAAAAGTTGTTTATAAATTACACCATCGGATCCGTTTTAGCCGTTGTTGGCGTTGGCAGTACGCTGATGGTGATGGCGCTAAACATTCGGCAAGTGGATTTGTTGATGTTGTTGCTTATTCAATTTTTCTCTTTTTGTATTATGTTATTTATCGAATATCGTGCCTTTCAAAAAGATATTCATCCCATTCGTCGCATTTTTTACGAAACAAACGTTACGGAAGAACAATTTTATTGGGCGCTTGTCCAAGCGAAGCGCTTCCCGCTGTTGACGGTCAGACGCATCGCCCTGCCACATTTTTTGGGGCTTTCGGTTCCAGCTGTTGCATTAACGCTTTCACTTATTTTTATCGACGTGTTGCGTATTCCATATATGTACGTCGCATATGCATTGTTTGGCGCGTTGTTGATCGCCATGCTTCATGCGATGATTGAGTTTTTTTTAACATTACGCACGATGCGTCCGCTTATTCGCGATATGATGCAAATCGGGAGAATGCATGGGTTTCATGAAGCAATTCGGGCGACAAACGTTGTGTATGTACCGATGAAAATAAAAATAGGACTGAGCGTATTATTTATTGGCATTTTCCCGGTGTTATTATTTGTGTTAGCGACAGAAGTGAAATTGTTTGCGGAGGGGCAAAATACGTTTTCAGGCTATTGGACGTGGACGATTGTTGTATTAGTTATTTCCATTATATTTTCTTTATTTACGGCTCGCGTCTTGTCTGAAGATGTGGAGCGAAGCATTGAAGATTTGCTTCAATCTATGAATCGCGTGCAAAGAAAAGAGTATGAACTGATGTGTGATAACGTATATATTGATGAATTTTCTGAGCTTACAAATGGCTTCAACCATATGGTCGATGCGATTGTTGAACGGGATGAAAAAAATAAAAAATTGTTAAATAGTTTTATTTCGGTTATGACGACGGCGCTTGATGCTCGCGATGAATATACAGCTGGCCATTCGCAACGCGTTGCGGTATATGCTGTGGAAATTGGTAAAAGGCTAGGAATGACAAATGAACAACTTGCGCGTTTATATCGTTCTGCGATTTTGCATGATATCGGCAAAATCGGTATCCCTGATCACATTTTATTGAAAGACGGAAAATTAACAGATGAAGAATTTGCGTGGATTAAAAAACATCCGATACTCGGTGAAAACATTATTCGCCAAGTACAGCCAATTGAGGAAGTGCAAGATTTGCTTCCAGGCATTCGGTCACATCATGAGCGGATCGATGGAAAAGGGTATCCAGATGGGCTGAAAGGAGAAGATATTCCATTATTCGGGCGAATTATTGCGGTTGCCGATGCGTTTGATGCGATGACATCAGACCGCCCATATCGAAAAGGAATGCACGTAGAAAAAGCAGTTTCGATTTTGTTAGAAGGTCGCGGGACACAATGGGATGCCAAAATGGTCGACTGTTTTATCGCTTTTTTGCAAGAAAGAGAACAAGAAAAAGTGAGCTAGATGCCGACACGACGGCATCTATTTTTCTTTTTAGGTGATATACTAAAAGAAAAAGGATGTGAGATCGTGAAACGATTGATTGTAGTGTTTATCATTTTACTTGTCGGATGTACAGCTCAACAAGACGAATCGAATGTTAAGCAGTTAGAGCAAACAATTGCAAAACAACAAACGACCATCGATCAACTACAAGAAAAAAATGAACAGCTTCAAAAGGAAAACGAACAATTGAAAAGTGAAGCAAAACAAGTGATTTCATCTTCGCTTTTATCGGTCGCTTTAGACGTTGTGGAGGCGTTGAAAAATAAAGATATGAATGCGCTTGCATCTTACGTTCATTCTACAGCAGGTGTGCGCTTCAGTTCGTACGGGCATGTCGATATTCAAAATGATTTGCAGTTTTCGGCTTCTCAACTTCCATCCCTTTGGTCTTCGACGCAAGTGTATCAATGGGGAGTATATGATGGTTCAGGTGATCCGATTCAGTTTACTTTTCAAGACTATTTCGATCGCTTCGTCTATGATGTCGATTTTGCGAATCCGCATATGATTGGAAACAATGTTGTTGTTGGTACAGGAAATATGATTAATAACATTCAACAAGCATATCCGAACGGGTCATTTGTTGAATTTCATTTTACCGGTTTTGATCCACAGTATAGCGGGATGGACTGGCGAAGTTTGCGTCTTGTTTTTGAACAAGAAAACGGTCAATGGAAACTTGTCGGCATCATTCATGATGAATGGACGACATAACATATGCAAAAGGTGTCCGGATAGGGACACCTTTTGTATTACTCACCTTTTAGTTGTTTCAGTTGTTGTTCGACTTCTATATCAAATGATTGAGGGGGCAACGTTTGAATGACTGAGCGAGCTTTTGCTTCTGCTTCAAGTAACATTACTTTTTCTTCCATACGTGCGAAGCCTTTTACGATATGATCGTAACGGAAAGACGTGATCGCCTCATCCATTTGTTTCATCGTTTCAGCGACATAAAAGCGCGTCATTAATTGCATTTGTTTCAATTTTAATTGCTCGTACGTTTCGTACAATTGTTTCACTTTTTCTGTTAAAACAGTTGTCTTTTCTTTTAATGTGTTGTATTGTTGCGTATATAGTTCTAATTTTTTTTCATAGGCGACTTTTTCTTGAAGGGCCATCTTTGCGATCGGCTCTTCATTTTTTTCTACAGCTAATTTTGCTTGGCGAGCCCGCTTTGCGATCATTTCTTCTGCATCTGCGATGAGACGCTCATATTTTTGTTGTAGCACAAATTGTTGTGCCAATGCTTGTTGTGCTTGTTCAAGCTGTTCTTCTAGTTCACGAATGTACTGTTTCGTCATGCGAATCGGATCTTCGCATTTGTCAATGATGTCATGTATGTCAGCAAGAACGACATGTTTGACACGTTTAAAAATGCCCATATCACTTTTCCTCCTTTTGGATTGTTTTTTCCCATTCATCTAAAAAGCTATGGTTTTGAATAGGTGGAACGAATGGTTCAAATTCAGTTGCTGACTTTGTCTTTCCTCTAAATAAAATGTAAGCGGCAACGATCGCTACAACAGCAAGCAACGCTTTCGGTAAAAGTGCGACCAACCCGATGGCCATGAGCGCACCGCCAATCCACTTCCCACCACCGCGCGTCGTTTTCCAAACGATCCATCCGATGATGACTAATGCCAGCTGAAGAAGGAAAGGAATCCATCCGAACATTGGCATACCGTGTGGTCGCATCATTTGTGGACCGTGATGACCGAATGCTCGATGATGTTTACCCATTCCCATCATGTGTTCTGTTGGCATTCGTCCGCCCCAACCGATGTGCATGAAATAAGTAGCGATGTGCGCGAATACGGCGATGACAACTAGTCCACCGATCAAGAAGAAAACTGTTCGTTTTTTCACATCTATCACCTCCTTCGTTATTTACAGTTTGAATTGTACAAGCGAAAAGAGAAAATTAGGTGAAAAATAAAAAAAAAACGTGCAACATTTATGCACGTTCATTCGGAAAAGTAATAGTGAATGTTGTTCCTTTGCCAACTTCGCTCTCTACGTGAATGTTTCCTTCATGTGCTTCGACAATCCATTTTGCGATGGAAAGCCCAAGTCCGTGTCCGCCAATTTGTCGTGTCCGCGCTTTATCTGCGCGATAAAATCGGTCAAAAATGTGGGGAAGATGCTCAGGAGCAATTCCAATACCTGTATCAGACACAGACATCGTTACTACTTTTCGTTGTTTTATCACGTGTTGAGCTAACGATAGGGAAACTGTTCCGCCTTTTGGTGTATATTTGATGGCGTTATCAAGCAAAATGTACAACAATTGCGTACATTTGTCCTCGTCCCCAACAAATTCAATTTGTTCAGACGCATGAAACTGAAGCGTAATGTTCTTTTTATTTGCAAGCTCTTGTAACGACTGTAACGTACGTTCTGCACATGTCCGCAAATCAAACGGTTTTTTTTCAATTTGAATTTTCGCATCGTCTGTGCGTGCAAGGGTGAGAAGGTTATTAATGAGCTTTGTCATTCGTTTCGTTTCGTCTCCTAGACGTTCAATCGTTTTTTGGCTGAATGGATCGGACGTTAATGACGCATCCATTTTCAACGCTTCGACAGATGAATAAATGACGCTAAGTGGGGTCCTTAGTTCATGGGAAGCGTCCGCCACAAATTGACGTTGCCGATTGTATGCGTCTTGAATCGGAACGAGCGCCCGTTTTGACATGAAATAGCTAAAGGCAATAGCGACAGCGATAAATAAGACGCCTAGACTAAGCAAAATAAATGTCGACCATTTGAGCAAGCGAAACATGCTTGTCGCATCCATCCCAACGTATAAAATGCCGATAAGTTGTCGGTCAACAATTACTGGCCGGGCAGCCGTTAATATTTTTAATTCATCCGCACGAAATCGTTTTAACTCATAGCGATGATGGGGGATCGTGACTTCGACATATCTCAATTCGTTTTTTTCCGGCGTCCACGGTTGAAGCGTCGAAAGGAGCAGCGGTCGCAATCCTTTATTCACTTCATCTCCCATCATCAATCGTCCACGTGTATCAATGACGTAAAAAAATAGTTGATCTTCACTTAAAAATATGACGTTTTGATCGCTAGACCACCCGATAAACGATTGCTCTTCTAGCATGTTTTCAATCGTTTGACCTTCTTGTTCGGCGAGCGTGCGAATGCGTCGCTCTTGGTCATTTGTAATAACGGTATGAATAAGAAAAGAAACAACCGCGATAAAAATGGCTAAAAAAGCGATAAGAATACCGCTATATGTGGTAGTTAATCGCCATTGTGTGCGGCGAAACATATCGGAATGATGAAACAAAGATCGTATACTATTTTTCAATGGTATATCCCACCCCGCGCACCGTTTTAATAAGTTGTTGTTGTTCATCGCCAATTTTTTTACGCAATAGCTTAACGGTTGCGTCAATCGTTTTCATCGATACGTCCGCATCGTATCCCCAAATGCGATCAAGAATAATGTCGCGTGTTAGAACACGTCCTTTATTTTGTAATAATAAATCAAGTAGTTGGAATTCACGTGGGGTTAATATAATTTGTTCACCATCTTTCAACAGTGTATGGCTTGTACGATTGACCTCAAACGCTCCCCAGCGAACAATTTCTTCTTGAATCGGTGCGAACGTGCGCCGGGACAATGCTTTCAGCCGCGCCATAAGCTCGTCGATTTCAAACGGTTTCACTAAATAATCGTCCGCTCCGGCTTCCAGTCCTTCAACGCGATCTTGAACCGCATCTTTTGCGGTTAACATTAAAATCGCTCCATGATAACCATTTTTTCTTAAACGTTGACATACGCTCACCCCATCGCCATTTGGCAACATCCAATCTAAAATGATCACATCGTAAAATGAAGCGAGTGCATAATCATAGGCATCTTCTCCTTCTTGTACCCAATCAACATGTTCGACACCTTTTTTCTTTAATAAATGGACAATGAGTTCACCTAAATATACATCGTCTTCAGCAAGTAACACTCTCATCCTCATCACCTTTTTTTCTTTCATGATATCAAATGTTGATGAAAAATGAGTGAAAATGAAGAAATGAGATCAGAAAAATAGAAGTGACTAGGAAAAGCGAGGAGTCATTATTTTCTACAAACATAAATACAAAAGTGCTCGAATACATTTTACTTGTATTAATTGTAGCGACTGTGATAAAAATTTGGTATGAAATGTTCGTGTAAGCTGGCTCGTTTGAGTCGGCTTTCTTTTGTTCGTTGCAACAGTCATGAAAATTTGATATGATGTTAAATAGTGGAAAAATAAAGAAATAGGATGATGAGGATGAAACGAGCGCGTATTATTTATAACCCGACGTCAGGAAGGGAAATATTTAAAAAGCATTTACCAGATGTACTGATTCGATTAGAACAAGCCGGATATGAAACGTCATGTCATGCGACAACAGGGGCGGGAGATGCGACAGAGGCAGCGAGAAAAGCGGTCGAACGCGAATTTGATCTCGTTATTGCTGCTGGTGGAGATGGAACGATTAACGAAGTCGTCAACGGGTTAGCGGATGCGTCATATCGCCCAAACCTTGGCATTATTCCAGTCGGTACGACGAACGATTTTGCCCGAGCGATCGGTGTACCACGCTCGATTGAAGGAGCATGTGATGTCATCGCAAACGGTGAAGCCGTGCCGATTGATATCGGTGCAGTAACGAATGAAGGAAAAACACATTATTTCATTAACATCGCAGGTGGCGGGCGTTTAACCGAACTAACATATGAAGTGCCAAGCAAATTAAAAACGATGATTGGCCAACTTGCTTACTATTTAAAAGGAATTGAAATGCTTCCTTCCCTCCATCCTGTTCACGTAAAAATCGAGTACGATGGCAAGATGTTTGAAGGGGCTGTCATGCTTTTCCTCGTTTCGCTTACGAACTCGGTCGGTGGTTTTGAAAAATTAGCCCCTGATTCATCGTTAAACGATGGTATGTTTGATTTAATTATTTTAAAAGAAACGAACTTAGCAGAATTTATTAAAATTGCAACGCTCGCGTTGCGCGGTGAGCATATTCACGATCCGCACGTCATTTATACGAAAGCAAATCGAGTCAAAGTATATACAGAAGAAAATATGCAGCTTAATTTAGATGGAGAATATGGCGGCATGCTTCCAGGGGAGTTTGTCAATTTGTATCGCCACATAAACGTATTTGTTCCGAAAGAAAAAGCTGAACAAATGAGAACAGGGGAATGAGCCTGTTCTTTTTTGTTCGACTATGCTACAATCTTGACAGCATTTTGTGGAAGGAGAAAGGACCATGGAGGCACCTGTTGCAAAAAACGAGTATTACGATGTCATCTTTGAAGATTTAACACATGACGGAGCAGGCGTGGCAAAAATTGATGGCTTTCCGATTTTTGTCGCGAACGGGCTTCCGGGAGAAAAGGCGAAAATTAAAGTTATCAAAGTAAAAAAAGGCTACGGCTACGGCCGTTTAATTGAATTATATGAGCCAAGCACAGATCGCGTAGAGGCACCGTGTACGGTTTATAAGCAATGCGGGGGCTGTCAGCTGCAGCACCTTAGCTATGAAGGGCAATTGAAAGCGAAACATAAACATGTAAAAGAAGTGCTTGCTCGCATCGGGAAAATTGAAGATGTCACAGTCCATCCTGTTCTGGGGATGAACGACCCGTGGCGATATCGAAACAAAGCGCAAGTGCCCGTCGGTGAACGCGAAGGTGGGCTCGTCGCAGGTTTTTATAAGGAAAGAAGCCATGACATTATTGATATGGACGCCTGTTTGATCCAACAAGAAATGAACGATATTGTCGTTCAGACAGTGAAAGCGATTTGCGAGCAATACAACATTCCAGCTTATAATGAACAGACGCATAAAGGGCTTCTCCGTCATATTATGGCTCGCTATGGGGCGACAACGAAAGAAGTGATGGTTGTACTCGTTACGCGCACCGAGGAGTTGCCGCATAAAAAGAAAATTATTGAGGCGATTGTAGAACGTGTACCGAATGTAAAATCGATTGTACAAAATATTAACCCGAAACGAACAAATGTCATTATGGGAGAACAGACGCGCGTCCTTTGGGGCTCGGAATATATTTATGATTATATCGGCGACATTCAATTCGCGATTTCTGCTCGCTCGTTTTATCAAGTAAACCCAGAACAAACGAAAGTGTTGTACGAACAAGCGTTGGAATATGCGGAGTTGACAGGAGAGGAAACAGTCATTGACGCTTACTGTGGTATCGGAACGATTTCGCTCTTTTTAGCAAAAAACGCGAAAAAAGTATACGGGGTCGAAGTCGTTCCCGAAGCGATTGAAGACGCGAAACGGAACGCTGAACTAAACGGCATGACGAATGTGGAATTTGCCATCGGAGAGGCGGAAGTCGTCATTCCGAAATGGTACGAGCAAGGAGTAAAAGCAGACTGTATTGTCGTCGACCCACCGCGCAAAGGCTGTGACGAATCGTTATTGCAAACGATCATTGCCATGAAACCGAAACGTGTAGTGTACGTTTCCTGCAACCCAGCTACCCTTGCGCGAGACCTTCGCATTCTCGAAGACGGCGGCTATAAAACGCTCGAAGTCCAACCGGTCGACATGTTCCCGCACACTGTGCATGTGGAGTGTGTGGCGAAGTTAGAGGTTAGTAAATGCTAGGAAAACATCGACAAAAAGGAAAGGGCGTCTCCTTTCCTTTTTCATTTGTGGCTCCTCTACATAGTCATGATCTGTTATGTGTGTGTATGCAATTTTATTAAAATACTGTTAATTTATTCCGAATTATAATATAATCTTAAACAAAAGTTCATTTTCATGATAGAAAGGGAATTATGGAGAATATAAAAAAACTACATCCTATTAGCATAACCATCATTATCGGAACGTTATTTGCGAGAATGGCGATGTTTATGACCATTCCGTTTTTAGCCATTTATTTAACGAGCGTAAAAGGAGTTAGCGCTTCGTTGGCAGGGGCAATTATTGGGATCAGCTCGATTGTCGGTTTGTTTGGTGGTTTTTTTGGCGGGTATTTTTCTGATCGATACGGGAAAGAAAAAATGATGAAAATGTCGCTTCTCATGTGGACGTTCGTGTTTATTGGTTTTGCCACAGCCGAGAGCGTTTGGACGTTTTTCTTATTAAATGCACTCAATGGATTATGTCGCTCGTTTTTTGAACCGTCTTCGCGAGCGTTGTTGTCGCAAGTGACAAAACAAGAACATAAATTGCTTGTGTTTAACTTGCGATACGCGGCAATTAATGTAGGGGCGGCGATTGGTCCATTAGTCGGCTTGAAGATCGGTGCTTCGTCATCGACGACGGCATTTTTTGTTACTTCTTTTGTTTATTTTCTTTATTTTATTTTACTTGTCACACTTTTTTCAAAGTATACAATTGAAAAGCATGGCGACGCATCTGAACATGTAACGCTTCGAAACGCTGTCAACGTATTAGGGAATGATCGTGTGTTTTTATTCACCGTGATTGGAATGATTCTCGGTGTTACGGGGTATTCGCAATTTAATTCAACCATTCCACAATATTTGTCGCAATACAAAGATGGTGTACAGCTTTTTTCCTATTTAATTGTATTTAACGCCATTACGGTACTCGTTGTACAGTATCCCGTTTCAAGAATTGGCAAGCATTATTCTGCATTAACATCGATTATGCTTGGCATTGGCGCGGTAGCCTTAGGTCTTTTTGGATTTGGTTTATTTACTGCTGTTCCAATGTTATTCGTGTCTATGTTTGTATTAACCGTCGGGGAAGTGATGATGTTTTCAATGATTGAAATATTTATTGATCAAATCTCACCTCAACATATGAAAGGATTATATTTTGGTTCGATGGGTTTTACGGCAATCGGGAATGCTGCCGGGCCTTGGATTGGAGGATTGATGCTTGAACACCTTGGTTATGGCAACCATCTACTTATTTTTACATTTTTAGCTTTATGCACTTCCATCGGTTTTCCTGTTCTCTTATATGTTGGTCGTTTAATGAAGGTGACGAAACGGCATATCGAGTATAGTTTGTAACAGTTTATTTGTACAATGGAGGAGGTGGAGGAATGAGGAAATTTGCAATCTTTAGTTTGCTTATTGTAGCCATGATTGTAGCGATGCTTTTTTATGGCGGGAACGATTTTAAAGCAAAGGATGCCATGCCTATTCTTGATGAAAATGGTTCCAGTTCGTATGAACTAAAAGATGCCACAAATGTTGAAAAAGCAGTAAGTGAAGCGATTAAAAAACATGGAAAGTCTTATCGAAAGGGAGAATATATTGCCGAAGGGCATACGATTCTTAGTATAGAACAAAAAGGAAACGAAGTGAAAGCATACACAATCGCAAGTGTGGGTGTATTTGAATTTCAAGATGGTATATTCGCCATTGTGTCAGGTAGCGGGGCCATTCCGACGGTAATGACATTTTCTATTGATGAGCACGGGCAATATAAACTCATCGCCTATGAAGAGCCACTTGATGGAGATGCATATGCAAAATCGGTTAAGCGCATGTTTCCGAAAAAACATTACTCTAAGGTGTTATACGCAGAGAAATACTATGATGAACTTGCTAAACAGCAAGAAAGACAGGCGCGGGAGTATTTGAAACAGATTGGTCGAGATGCAAAAGTGAGTACATCGCATGTGGAAAAACAACCGCTCAACATCTCCGTAGAAGCGATGAATCATTTTCTTACTCTGCTTGGCAGTGACTCGTTTTTGAACGAGTGTCCAGATTGGCTTGGAACGCGTGAAGTAATCGAACAAGGGATTCGGTATGTGTACGAAACATCTCAAAGTAAAACAAATGATGGAAGAGATGTAATTGTTTTAAGGAAGATGAGAGAAGATGGAACGGTCATCGACATGCGACAGTATGTCATTGAGGAAAATAAATTAAAGCGTATAAAGTAAAAGCAGTCCGATCGGCTAGGACTGCTTTTACGTTGGGGCGGTGGTTGAGCACTAATTCGATAAGAGAATCGCTATTTTCAATTGCTTAGTTAACTACTCTATATTACTATATAGTAGTACTCAATATTATTGAATACCAACATGATTGAGTACGTAGGAGGTGTTTTTTTGGATAATCTAAGCGAAATGCTGAAAGGGATTTTAGAAGGCATCGTACTAGAGATTATAAGCCGCGGCGAAATATACGGCTATGAGATTACGAAAAAGCTGCACGCGTTAGGTTTCCAAGGGATTGCGGAAGCGACGGTATATGCATTGTTGTTGCGGCTAGAAAAAAATAAGCTTGTGCACATTACGAAAAAACCGTCAGACATGGGGCCACCAAGAAAGTTTTATACGTTAAACGAACGAGGATTTGAGGAATTAGCAGCTTTTTGGGCAAAGTGGGATTTTCTTAGCGAGCGTATTCATCTGTTACGAACGAATGGAGGAGAAAACAATGTTTAGCTATGAAATGAAAGAAAAAATCAAGCAATTTGCGAAAGAGCAAGCGCCATATTATTTAGAGGAAGCGGAGATGACGTATATGGAAAAGCTACGTCGGAGAACGGGGGAAACGAAAAGTAAACTGATGGCGAAGCTCGCGAAATTCAAAAGTCGCTCCGAAACAGCGATGGAAGCAGAAAACGACATGGTTCTCTACATGAGCGACTATATGAAAGATTTAATGGAACAAGGACTATCGGAACAAGAAGCGTTTGAACGGGCAAAAGAGGAATTAAAGTTTCGCAGCGAAACGACAAAGTCTGCCGATTTACAAGAACGGATTGTCGCGCACTATCACCATATGGACATTGCCGATTATGAAGCAATTGGGTTGTTTTACGGAGCGTTTGTTTTCTTAGGAATTTCGATTGGTGCGCTCATTGGTTTTATCGGCAGCGGTGGCTGGGAGATGTTTTTATCTGGCGGATGGATTCGCACGCTCATTGGTGCGATTATCGGCTTTTTGATCGGAACGGGATTAGGGCTTTTGAGCAACGCTATCATTGTGTTGAAACGAAAAAGTTAATGTATTCTCATTAGTAAACTCTTCGTAATGAGGACAATGTTCCTGCCTAATAAGAGATGCTTATGACATTCATTTCGGATCGATTTCCACTAATGACGGCAACACCAGCGAATTGGCCGCATAACGAGTTAGTAGGCGATCAACTTATTATGCAGCCACCGCGCACGATTTAACAAGCAGAAGAACGATTAAATAAAGCGAAACAAGGGGAGATTAATTGCTTGGATTGGTGGTTTTGCACGAAACAAACATGAACAGACAGCGAGCGCATGATTCGCTGTCTTTTTGTATACTTAAAAAAATAAAAAGTTTCGATCGGCTGCAACATTTTCACCTGTTCAGTTGTATGTAAAGTGAAAGGAGGTCGTTTCTTTGTGCACAAAAGAACAAATCCAGCGTGCTATGGATCAATATGGGAACATGGTATTGCGCCTTGCGTATGTGTATATGAGAAACGAACATGATGCAGAAGATGTCTTTCAAGACGTATTTATTAAATTATATGAGCATATGGGGCGAATACAAAGTGAAGAGCATATGAAAGCATGGTTAATTCGGGTCACCATCAATGTGTGCAAAAATAAACTGAAATCGTTTGTATATCGAAAAATGGATGAGTATGAAGAGGGAACCCATATTTCTATCGATCATGACTATTTTGAAGTCACGTCAGCCGTCACATCCCTCCCGACAAAATATCGGGAGGTCGTTCATTTATTTTACTATGAAGGATATCAAACGAAAGAAATTGCCGAGTTGTTAGGAAAGCGTGAAAGTACAGTTCGTTCGTTGCTTTCTCGTGCGAGAGAAATGTTAAAAAACAAATTGAAAGGGGAGTATGATTTTGCGTGAGCGATATAAAAAAGAGATGGAATACATTGTTGTGACAGAAGAACTGAAAAATAAAGTGATCGTCCAGATTGATAAAATAGAACAAAAAAAGAAGCGAAAGTCATTTCGTCCGGCGTATGTTGCCATTGCTGTGGCAAGTGTATTATTAGCTGTTAGCTTGCATCCTACATTATCCACAAAAGAGAAAACAGAAGAAAAGGTAGAAATAATGATGGAAAACGATCAAGGAGAGGATATGTTGAAAATGGAAGCTACCGATTCGAATATAACGATTCATGATGTCACATATGATGCAAACGCCCAAAAACTTCATTTTTCAGTGACGAATAAAAGTAATGGTGTCATTTCATTTGGATATGCGTATGCGATCGAGCGATACGATGACGCAAAACAAACGTGGCAACCAACAACGTTAACGAATGATCTCGCATTTATTGAAATGCTTGCGTTAATTGACCAAGGACAGACTGTGAAAGATATGATTGATCTTTCATTGTTAAAACAACCATTAGAAAATGGGAAGTACCGCATCGTGCGTACGTATTACGCTGATGCAGCTCATTTCACAGGTTACATTGAATTTGACGTCGTCGATCAAAAGTTGTTGAACTTCCACACGTATATTGAGATGAAACCGACTGAAACGAGCAAAAGTCACGATGTAACATTGACATGTGAAAAAGACCCGCACTTTTCTCTGTATAGTGCTCATAACGGACTTGTCTCAACAAGAATCGGTCGCCAAGGACTGCACATATATCCGATATATGAAGGAAAAGAACAAGTCAATTTCTCGATGGAAGCTAGCGATGGAATGTTATTTACAGATAAAATGGTTGATGATGCGCTAACCATTTATGAAGCGGAGCAATCGGTATCGTCCGATGAACAAATGATTGCCGAATCCATCCCACCTGATCGTGGGCAAATCGGGGGCATTGAAGGGTATGAAGGGCCGAAAGTATTGTTTTTAAATGGTGAGCGAGTTAACGTTGAACCATCGATTGTTTTTTGGGAGCCAGATAAAATGAATAAAAAAGAGGAGATCAAAGTAAAAGTCACTGTGATGAACGCACGTACAAACGAATCTATTGGTACATTTTATGTCGTTATCGTTCGAAAAGGAGATGAATATATGTTAGACCGCATCGAATAAACGAGGGGGGATCCCTCGTTTATTTCGTTAAAATGGAACGAATGCTAGAAATCGCCGCCTCATGCTCAAGCGAGCGGTGTGAAAGAAGAGTTAGCAGTTGTTCATGGTTGTCGATTTTACTTTCTAGTTTTTTAACGATTTCATTTGTTTCAATTACTGCTTGTTGGACAAGCGCTAAGTCTTGCTTTGTTGCCATGTTCGCTTTAACTTTTGCGAGTTTTGCTTCCATGTTTTCAAGCTTGTCCAAAATGCGTTGTAGCATTTGCTCCATCGTTCTCCTCCTTTCTTGTGAGAAATTAGAAAGGGAAACAGCTGTGTGGCATGTCGTGTGTTGAAGAGAGGTTTTGTTTGATGTGGCAGTACAGATGAAGACCGTTCCCCAGTATTATAAATGATAAGGATGGAGAGTGGAACAGGAAACCATATGCTCTTTATTTTGATTTTCTCCATACATGATGTATTGTATAAGAAGATATGATTACGGGGTGACACGGGCATATGTTATGGAAAGAGGCAGAACAATTTATCACGTTATGTTATACAGAGTTAGGAAAAAGCGATGATGACATACATGAACGTTTGCAACAAATTCAGCATGAGATTGAACAAACGGGAACGTATGAACATACATATGAGGAGCTTGAGCACGGGGCGCGCATGGCATGGCGCAATAGCAATCGTTGTATTGGACGTTTATTTTGGCAAACGCTTCATGTGTTTGATGCACGTGCGATAGAGAGAGAAGAAGATATTGCCGAGTGGCTATTCCATCACATTGCTTTTGCGACAAACAGTGGGAAAATCCGTCCGACCATTACGATTTTTCGTCCGGAGCGTGTGCGCATTTGGAATCATCAGTTAATTCGCTACGCTGGTTATGAAACAGAGCACGGAATGGTCGGGGATCCATCGTCAATTTCGTTTACGAAAGCGTGTGAGAAGTTAGGATGGAGAGGGGAGCGAACGCATTTTGATATTTTACCGCTTGTCATCCAAGTCGATGGTCGCGAGCCGAAGTTGTTTCCGATTCCAAAGGATATTGTGCTTGAAGTGCCGATTGAACATCCGACGTTTTCGTGGTTTCGTGATTTACAGCTTAAATGGTATGCTGTGCCGATTATTTCAGATATGTGTTTGGAGATTGGCGGCATCCGTTATACAGCGGCCCCATTTAACGGATGGTATATGGGAACAGAAATTGGTGCGCGCAATTTCGCTGACGATTACCGATATAACATGCTTCCGAAAATTGCTTCATGCATGGGGCTTGATACGTCAAAAAATAGCACACTATGGAAAGATCAGGCGCTTGTTGAATTAAATATCGCTGTTCTATACTCATATAAAAAAGCAGGAGTAAGTATTGTCGATCATCATACAGCGGCTCAGCAGTTTAAACGTTTTGAACAAAAAGAGCAAGAAGTAGGAAGGAAAGTAACGGGCAGTTGGACGTGGCTTATTCCTCCGCTTTCGCCTGCAACAACGCACATCTTCCATCAATATTATGAGAATACAATAGTCAAACCGAATTATTTTTATCAACAACGTCCTTATGAGTGACACCGCCGTTCGCGCGGTGTTTTTTCACATGAATATATTCCTAATTTTCAGAATATCATTTACTACTTTCTTATTTTTTTGATATAGTTATAGAAAAAAGGAAAAGGGGGAGGCTCGAGTGGATTTTATTGAGCAGCTCAAAATGGAAGAAATGCGAAGGAAAAATTTTTTCTTGTTCCTTATTTACACATTTAGCGCAGTAACAGGTGTGATTGGGCTTATTTTGATTGGAGAGAAAGTTGAGAAGATTGCCATTTATGGCGGCAGTCTTGTTCTAAATACCCTCATGTATATGGCGTTAAAAAAGATGAAAAAGTACGAACACATCTATCCATATTTTATTATTTTTATATTATTTTCTGCGACATTAGGAAGTTTATTTACGACAGGGGGAAGTTTAGGAACGATCGCACTCGCTTTTTGTTTAGTTGTGTTATCTGTGTTGCATTTAAATCGCACGTTGTTTGTAACAGGACTTCTACTTGGCATTATCATTTTAGTTGTCGGTGCGCTTGTTCCTTCTTCTTTTCAGCAAGTATTTCAAAAAACGGGACATACGGTTTTTATTGTTTATGTGATGATTGGTATTGCCCTTTCGGTGTTATTGCATTTAAGTCGGAAGCAATTTCATCAACTCGTTGAACATGTAGGGCAAGCACATGCCGAAAAAGAAAAACAAATGGCAAGAAGACATGAACTGGAAGGTCAGTTAAAGCATATTATTGAAAATGTTGAACACATTCATCAACAAGTACTTCAAAATGTACAAGCACAAGAAGAAATGAAAGAAGCGATTCGACAAGCAGCGGTAGCAGGTCAAGCACAAAGTGAACAAGTCATTGATATTCATGATGAAGTAGCGGAAGCGAAAGCAATGAGTGAGCGGATTTACGAGACTTCTAAACAATTAAAGGAACATTCATCACAATCAAGCGAAATGGCACAAGCAGGTATACAAAAAATGCATCTATTATTAACACATACAGAAAAATTTCATGAGGCGATTCATGCGACAAAAGCAACATTAAATGCTTTAACAAATAAAATAGCTAATACAAATGAGTTAACGAAACAAATTAAACAAATTACAAATCAGACGAATTTATTGGCTTTAAATGCGACGATTGAGGCAGCACGAGCAGGAGAGTATGGAAAAGGATTTGCGGTCGTTGCTGAAGAAATTCGTAAGTTGGCCGTATTGACGGAAGAAACGACGCAACACATCGTTCGTAATTTAGCGGAAGTCAATGAAAGCAACAATGAGCTATTAGAGCGAATGGATGAAACGAGTGAACAATTAACGAAAAATGAAACGTTGACGGATGAAGTAAATGTGTATTTTGAAAAATTGTATCAGTCGTTAAATCATTTGCAAGAACAATTATCTTACTTTTTTATCATTAGCGAAAAGCTAGAGAAGCAAGGAGAGAAAATGGATCGTTCCATTAGTGATTTTTCTGTCTTTATTCAGCAGTCGAGCGCATCGCTTGAAGAAGTAAGCGCAACAGTTGAACATTTAAAAGACGCAAATGAAAAAATGGCAGCATATGTGACAGAAACCGCCCAACGCGCTGCAGTCATTCAACAACAAATAGTATAAAATGTAGAAAGCACCTCGAGAAATTGGAGGTGCTTTCTCATATTTATGTTGTCTGTAACTGTTTTATCATTTGTTCAAATGGAACAGGCGGGCTAAATAAATAGCCTTGGGCTTTGTCGCAATGAGTCGATTGTAAAAACGAAACGTGTTGATCGGTTTCGACTCCTTCGGCGACGATGTGCAACTGCAAGCGATGGGCAAGTGCGATAATGGCTTCGGTTAATTTTGCAGTATGTTCGTTTGTAATGACTTCGAAAATAAACGATTTGTCAATTTTAAGTGTATCGACAGAAATATGGCGTAAATAAGCGATAGATGAGTAGCCGCTGCCGAAATCGTCAATGGCGATGCGAATGCCCATTTGTTTTAGTGCCTGAATCGTTTCAATGACTTGTTTTTCATCGCTTAAAGCGATGTTTTCTGTAATTTCTAGTTCAATATATTGTGGTTGTAGACAAGTTTGTTTTAATAGCTGTTGTACGAAAGAAAGAAATTGCTCGTTTTTCAACTGACGAAGCGATAAGTTAATGCTTACATATACGTGAGACATGCCTTGTTCATGTAGTTGTTTTAAATGTGACACAGCTGTTTGGAAAATATATTCTCCGAGTGGAATAATAAACCCATCTTCTTCAGCGATGTGAATGAATTCATGTGGTGGAACGAATCCGAGCTCTGTATCTTTCCAACGAGCGAGCGCTTCCATCCCAACAAGCTCATTTCGTTTCACGTCAATAATCGGTTGATAATAAACAGAAATGGCACATTGTTCTAATGCAGCGTGTAGTCGTTGACGAATGAGCGATTTTCGTATCCTTTCTTGTTCGAAGGCTGGATCGTACATCGCCCATTGATTTTTTCCTTTTTTCTTCGCTTCATACATCGCCATATCTGCATGTTGAATTAATGTCATTTCATCTTCGCCGTGTGTCGGGTATATGCTTATGCCGAGACTTGTTGTAATAAACAACTCTTTTTGTCGAATGAAAAAAGGTTCACCAAGTATATCAATCATCTGTTGTGCCACTTGTTCAAATGAAGGAACATCGGAGACGATCATTGCAAATTCATCGCCCCCAAGACGAGCGACAAAATGATCGTGCAAATGGCTTAATCGTTTCGCCACCAATTGCAACAAAAGATCGCCAGCCGCGTGACCAAGTGAGTCATTAATGTTTTTGAAATTGTCTAAATCAAGAAAAAAAAGCCCCACCGTTTCATTTTTTTGTTTTGCGATTTCCAAACGTTCACGAAGTGTATCAATGAAATAGCGTCGATTTGGTAAATTCGTTAGTTCATCGAATAACGCTTGTTTTCTTAGTTGCTCCTGACTTTTAGCAAGCGCTTGTTCGGCGCGTTCCCTTGCTTGAAACGGCTCTTTGAATGTTGCTAAGTATAGGCCGCGTAAAAAATACGTAAATCCGACTACTTTGTATATGTGTCCGAGTACGTTTAACACATCATAAACGTTACGGTACAACGTAAAAATGAGCTCGCTTAAAAATAAAAAAACGAGACCAACAATGACATCAAGCGTCGGTGCTAACCGTTTTTCTTTATAGTGGTGGATGAGAACACCGATTGTGATAATGTGCAACGTTGTAATTATATATTCTACTCCATTTTTCAATGAAGTTGTCCCCGCTCCTTCGATTACAAGCGGTGGAAGGGAGTCCGCAACGTGCACAATTCCCGCCGACAATAGTCCGACATATAGTAAAGGAACGACGAAAGCTAGAAACTTCTCTTTTTCTTGAATCGGACCATCAGGAAGTAAGAAAGCGAGCAGTAAAAAGATTGCTTGTGTGAGCCGAGCGGCCAGCCAAAAAGAAGCTGTTAATTGAACTGAACTATCCGCAAATACAATGCCGGGCATTTGTTTATATGTAAGCGTATGCAATAAATCGAGGAAGCCGACGGCTAAAAACGTTGTCGCAATACGTAAACGGCGACGTGATAAGGCTTGTGGAAATGAAATCCATCCTTGAAACGCAATAGCCATTGCAACTGTAATGCTGAAAAACTCAAGCAATGTATGAAGCGATAAAAAGTGATTTCGTTCAAACGTCATTGCTAGCGACGAGCGAAATAGCAAAATGGTTAAGAAACATATAACGGCAAGGACGCTCACCATTATTGTTCGCTTTTCTTTTTTTGTCATCGATGTTATGTCCCTCCATCATCCCCATGTTACGTATATTATATATCGGAAAAGTGAGAGAGGAAATGAAAAAATCATGAAAAAAAGCAGGGAATATTCCCTGCTCAGACTGTTGACAAAATGGTTGGAAGACACCTGTCTTTCAACCATTTTGTTCCATTTGGGCATTTGTCTC